>DHHN01000072.1:46904-59541 GCA_002403295.1 bacterium UBP1_UBA4771
GAGCGGTGGCTCCTCTTCGCCCTTGGTCTCTTTCTTGCAATGTTCGGCATTCTTTGGATCGGCATGGTCTCGCGGCGCTTCGGCGCGGGAGGCCGCACGGAAGGACTGTGAACGGGGGGTCAGGATGCAGATCACCGAAAAGATTCTTCGCGAGGTTTTCAACCGGCTCCTCAACGTCGAACCGAAGGACGATGTGGTCCACAAGCTTACGGCGGTCGTCGACGGCATGATGGAGAAGTTCCAGGGGACCTTCGAGCTCGACACCGTACAGCGGCAGAACACGTTCCGCGCGGTCGTCTGCAGCATGATCGTTCACGGCTGGGGCGTCGGCATGCATCCGTGGAACCATCCCGACCGCAACGTCGACGGCAACGCCGTCGACGTGCGCGTCAGCAAGGACATCCTCGTGCCGATCGAGCACGTCAAGGCGCTCCGCTACGTCCAGAAGGACGAGCAGGGCCGCGTCCGCAAGGTGCTCTTCGAGCCCGACCAGAACGAGCGCGTGCGCGGACAGATCGACAAGCTGCTCGACCGGATCGCCCGCGAAAAGTGGGGAAACGAGTAGGGGGGGCCTAGGCTCCGCCGTTCAGGGGATTGCGCTTCTCGAGCTCGACGAGCCGCCCGCCGTTCTTGAACTCGACGCGGTCCATGATCTCCCTCATGAGATAGATCCCGCGGCCGGAGCGCCGGTAGACGTTCTCCCCCGCCTTCGGATCGCCGGCGAGCGCGGGATCGAACCCTTCCCCCTCGTCCTCGACCTGCACGAAGAAACGATGCACGCTGATGTAGATCCGGACGTGAACCTTCCGGTCCTCGCGCTGCTTGTTTCCATGGAGTATGGCGTTCGTGAGCGCCTCGTCCATGACGAGGGGCAGATTCACCCGCGAGTCCTCCGCCGGAAACCCGAACTCGTCGGCGAGGAAGGCGACGAGCCGGTTCACGCCGAGGATTCGGGTGAGCATGCTCGGCATGAGGAAATCGAGACGCGCCTGCCCTTCGCGGACGACTTCGGCGCTGCGGGGAAAGGGTATCGCGCCGTTCTCGCGGCCGTTGAGGACGTGCTGGACATCTCCCCTGTCGAATGGCGGTTGCAGGACGGCTCTCGCGCCGATCGTGAGGTACGCGAGATAATCCTTCTCCGAGCACGTTCTCGCGACGATGTAGAGGGGGGAATCGAGGCTCGCGAGCCGTATGCGGCGCACCTTGCGGGGATCGTACGCGCGTTTCGGGAGAATGACGACGATGCTCCCGCGTCCTTCCCGGGATTGTTTCAATTGGCGGAGGAGTTTCGCGACCGTGTCGAATTCGCGGACCGTCACGTCGTCGGGGAGCTTCGCCGCGGCGAAGAACTCGCCGTGAAGTTCCGGCTGGAGATTCAGTATATTGAGCAATGCGTTTTCCACGACATCAGAAGATCTTCCGGCCGTCGGCCAGAATTTCATTCAGAGCGTCACGGAAATACCGGCTCGATTCGGGGAGGCTCGAGCCGATCTTCTCCTTGTACGCCTCCCAGGCCTTCTTGATCTCGGGACCGAAGACCGTCATGAGATCCCCGTTCGAGAGGGCCTTGTCCCGTTTCTCCTTGTTGTAGACCAGAATATCACTTACGAAAACCCGGGCCAATCTCTTTGAGCGATCGAGTCGCTTGCGGACCTCGGGATCCTCGGTCGCGGTGGCCGACGACTTCGGTTCGTCCCGAGGCTCTTCGACCGGCCGCTCCTCCTCGGCCACCCGGGAAACGCGCCCGGCGAGCGAATGAAGGGATTTCTCGATCGCGGCCCATCCGCTCGCCTGCGGCTCCCCGACCTCCGGCTCCTGGCCCGAGAACACGCCGCTCGAAACCTCGAAGACCGACTTGTCGGCCCGGGGCATGAGACGCCATACGTACTTGCACTTCGGGCACCTCACCCGTATGCCCCGCCCGGGCACCTTCTCGTCGCTGAGAAGATACTTCGTGCGGCAACCATCGCATGTGACGATCATCTCTCGCGCCCTCCGATTCGATTCGCCAGGTATGAGCCGGGTTCCGGCGTCAGAGCTCGAGGTCGGCCGCGATGCCGCTCATGGCATCGATCGAGATCCGGAAGAACTCGTGCAATTCGAGACCCAGCTCGCGACAGCCTGCAATCGCCTCGCGGCTCGCGCCCGCCGCGAACCGCTTTTCCTTGAAGCGATTTCCCACGAAGTCGGGGTCGATCCCCGAGAGCCTCTTCGCGGGATGCATGAGGGCCGATGCAACTATCAAGCCAGTAACGGGGTCGGAACAGCATATCGCCTTGTCCATGAGCGAGTTGCACGGGGCGTGCCCCGCATGGGCGAGCACGGCCCGATCGATCTCGGGAGGCAGGTCGAGCCCCGCGATCATCTCGACGGTGAGACGGCCGTGGCCGGCGGGGTCGTTCATGGTCCTCTCGTAATCGAGATCGTGGAGGAGCCCGGCGAGCCCCCAGATCTCCTCGTTCTCCCCGAGCCTTCGGGCGAGCGCCCGCATGATCGCCTCGACGGCGAGAACGTGCTTCACGAGATTCTTCTTGGTGAGATTGGCGTTCACGAGCTCGAGCGCCCGCTCTCTCGAGAGCATCGCAGCCTCCTTTCGTCGCCGCCCGCGCCGTCGCGCGGCGCCTCGCGCGTCAGCCGATCTCCGCGAGCGCCAGCTTCGGCTTGTAGGACCGGTTGAAGTACCGCGCGACGGGCCGGTGCTCGGGGAGCGCGAGACCGGGATCGCGCCCGATGATCCTCCCGGCGGCGTCCCACGAGAGCCGCACGAGCTCGTGGTCGCCGAGCGGATTGATGAGACGGAAGCCCGGCGTTCCCGATTGGCGGTATCCCCAGATCTCGCCGGGCCCCCGCAGCCGCAGATCCTCCTCGGCGACCGCGAAGCCGTCGTCGTGCGCCGCGAAGAAGGCGAGGCGCTCGCGCGCCGCGGCGCCGGCGTCGTCGCCGAGGAGAAGCCAGCAGGAGCCGTCCGCGCCGCCGCGGCCGACGCGGCCCCGCAGCTGGTGGAGCTGGGCGAGGCCGAACCGCTCGGGGTGGTTCACGAGCAGCATCGAGGCGTTCGGGACGTCCACGCCGACCTCGATGACGGTCGTCGTCACGAGGCCGAGTATCTCCCCGCGGCGGAAGAGCTCGATCGCCTTCGCCTTCTCCTCGAAGCTCATGCGCCCGTGGAGCAGCCCGATCGGATGGGCGGCGAACTCCTCCCGCTGCAGCCGCTCGAACTCCTCCGTGGCGGCGAGGAGATCGGTCCGCTCGCTCTCCTGAACGAGCGGATAGAGGATGAAGGCCTGCTCCCCCCGCTCGAACGCGGCGCGGATCCCGCCGTAGACGCGGCCGCGCTCGTCCGCGGGGACGAGCTTCGTCTCGACGCGGCGCCGCCCGCGCGGCAGCTCGTCGATGATCGAGAGATCGAGATCGCCGTACACGGTCTGGGCGAGGCTCCGCGGGATGGGGGTCGCGGTCATGACGAGGTAATGCGGCAGGAGCGACTCCTCCGCGGCGAAGCGCGCGCGCTGCTTCACCCCGAACCGGTGCTGCTCGTCGATGACGGCGAGACCGAGCTCCTTGAAGGAGATGAGGTCCTGGATGAGGGCGTGCGTGCCGACCACGAGATCGACCGCTCCCGTCCGGATCTCCTCCTGCACGCGGATCTTCTCGGCCTTCGGAAGGGCGCCGATGAGAAGCGCCGTGCGGACGCCGAGGCGGTCGCAGAAACCCCGCGCCCGGTCGCGATGCTGTACGGCGAGGATCTCCGTCGGGGCCATGAGCGCGGCCTGGTACCCCTTGCCGATCGCGAGCATGGCGGCGGCGAGGGCCACCACGGTCTTCCCGCAGCCGACCTCTCCCTGAACGAGCCGGTTGAGCCCCGCGCTCCGCTCGACGTCTCCGGCGATCTCGCCGAGAACGCGCCGCTGCGCGGCGGTGAGCTCGAAGGGGAGTCCCGCGACGAAGCGCTCGAGGAGCGGATGCGGCGGCGGGACGGGCGGCCGCGTGCGCGCGCGGCTCTGGCGCGCCCGCCGCTCCATGAGGAGCAGGTGCAGGAAGAACACCTCCTCGATCTTGAAGCGGCGCCTCGCCCGCTCGAGCCGTTCGAGGGACTCGGGGTAATGTATCGCGGCGAGAGCCTCCGCGCGCGGCGGCACGTCGAACTCCTCCATCAGCGCGGGCGTGAAATTCTCCGGGACGGCGCCCGCCGACTTCTCGAGCGCCCCGTGGACGATCCGGCGCATCATGCGCTGCGATATCCCCGCGGTGAGGGGGTACACGGGCACGATGCGTCCCGCGTGGATGAGCGACTCGGTGAGATCGCTTCCGATGACCTCGCACTCGGGCGAAACGAGCTGGCGCGCGCCGCGGTATATCGTCATCTCCCCGCTCGCGACGACCCGCTCTCCCTGCTTGAAATACTTCTCGAGGTAGGGCTGGTTGAAGTACACGAGATTCACGACGCCCGATTCGTCTCCGACCGCCACGGTGAGGATGCTCCGCGCGCGCCTGCCCGCCCGCGGCGAGACGGCGAGGATCGTTCCCACGAAGTTCGCCTCGGCCCCGGGAACGAGCCGCCCGATCGGGACGAGGTTCCGCCGGTCGAGGTACGCGCGCGGGAAGTGCATGATGAGGTCCTCGACGGTCCGTATGCCGAGACGCTCGAGATACACCTGCCTCGCGGGGCCGACCCCTTTTATGAACTGGCTGCTCTGCTGGAGCGGCTCGTATGATCTCGATCCCGTTTCCATTATCCCCTTGCCAAGCGCTCCCCGTTATCTTAGATTATGCGAACGTTTCGGCAACCGGGAGGATACCATGTCCAAGGAATGCGCCATATGCGGAAAACGGCCGATGACCGGCAATCAGATCAGTCACGCCCATAACGTCTCGAAGCGCCGTCAGCTGCCGAACCTGCAGAGGATCCGAATCACCATCGACGGAAAGCCCGGAAGGGCCTACGTCTGCGCCCGCTGCATAAAGAGCGGCGTCGTGAAGAAGGCCTGACGGACGCCCGACGGCTCCCCCGCCCTACGGCTCCCCGTCCCGGCCTCCCGCGGAAATCGCCTCGAAACGCCTCCACAGAACGCTGCGACGAACCGGACCCGAGACCGCATCCCACGGGAATGGCGTCTCGGGTCCTTTTTCCGCGTGCGGGAATTCCGCGTCCACGCCCGCCGCGGCGAGCGCCTTTTTCCACGAAAGCCCGGCGGTCACGTGGATCGCGGCGGCTCTCCCGATCCGCTCGTCCCCGAGCGAGAAGAGCGCCTGGCGAACGGCCGACCGGACCGATTTCGTCCGCGCGCGCAGCCCGGCGGCCCCGATCATCCGCGCCGTGGCGGACTGGAGCGATTCGAGGCTCCGTTCCGGGGGCATGGCGTGAAACTGGAACGGCGTCCACGCCTTCGGCACGAGCGCGTTGACGTGAACCGAGACGCTTCGCCCCCCGACCGCCTTCCGGAATCCCCCGAGGAAGCCCTTCGTGGCGGCGACGGTTTCCGCGTCCTCACCCGGAAAGCCGATGAGGAGGTAGAGGGTGAACTGCCGGACGCCCGCCTCGGCGAGACGGGCCGCGGCGTTGAAATAGAGCTCGTTCGGCACCCGCTTGCCGAGGCGGTACCGCATGCGCTCGCTGCCGGACTCGGGGGCGAGGCTCACGCTCGTCGTGCCGATCGAGCCGATGAGCCTCGCCTTCTCCTCGTCGAGATCCTCCGCCCGCAGCGAGCTCATCGCGACGCCGACGCCGCGCGAGGCGAGCATCCGCACGATGCGGGCGAAATCGGGACTCGCGGCGACCGCGGGGCTCACGAGTCCCACCCGCCGAACGGGCGCGGCGAGGCGCGAGAGGATCTCCTCGAGCGCGTCCGCGCGCAGGAAACGGAACGGCCGGTAGAGCGAGGTCGCGAGACAGAAGGCGCACGCGCCCGGACAACCGCGCCCCGATTCGACGAGAAGGGTATCGGGAAACACGCTCCCGGGCGTCAGGATGACCGAGTGCGAGAACGGCCCGTCGATCGGTTCCTTGAAGACGGCGCCGGGGCCCGGCACGCCGGGGGCGAGAACCGCCGGGAGCTTCGCGAGGCCCTCGAGCAGCGCGGGCCGGGATCCCCCGCCTTCCTCCCCGAGCAGGCGGACGATCGCGTCGAGGGTCCCCTCTCCCTCGCCGAGGGCGATCGCGTCGGCGATCGCGGCGAGCGGGGCCGGATTGGCGCTCGGCGCCGGACCGCCGACGATGACGAGCGGGGAACCCGCGCGCTCCTCCCGGAGGGGGGGGATGCCCGCCTCGTGGAGGATGCGGACGACGTTGACGTAGTCCTCTTCGTACGAGACGCTGAATAAGAGAGCCGCCCGGGACGCGAGCGGAGCGCCCGTCTCGAACGTCGCGGGAGCGGTGTCCGAGAAGAAGCGCTCGACGGCGAGCCGAGGCGAGCGCCGGAGATTCCCATAGAGGAAATGGAATCCGAGGTTCGCCATCCCGACGCGGTACGGCGCCGGATACCCCGCCGCGACGGGGAGCGCGCCCCGGCCCGGCTGCGGGAATCGCTCGAGGACGGTCTCGCGCGCGGCGAGCGTTCGGAAGGGGGATATGGGGCGGGCGCGGCGCACGGAGATCTCCCGGCCCCCCTAGCCGCCCGCGACGTCGAACGGGCCGCGGCCGAGGAGGTTCCGGGCGAGAACGTTTTCGGGGTCGTGCTCGATGAGGCGCCCGAGCATCTCGTCCGCCTCGCCGGCGCGCCCCTCGTTGCGCAGCGTGAGGGCGAGCGAGAGCGACGCCTCGCTGTACTCGGTGTTCAGGGAAAGGGACTTGCGGTAGTACCGCTCGGCGCTCTCGAGATCGCCCCGGTAGAACTTGATGTCCCCGAGGATCTTGAAGAGGTCGGCGAAATCGGTCGCGGGCGGATCGAGGAGGCGCTCGGCGTCCTCGTATGAGCCCCGGCGGATGAGGATGAGGGCGAGCTTTTCCTTCGCCCGGAGAAAGCCCGGATTGGCGTCGAGCGCCCGCCGGAAAAAGCGTTCCGCCTCCTCCATCCTCGCGAGCCGGAGGTAGCAGTCGCCGAGGAAATAGAGCACGTCGGCGCTCTCGCCGCCGGCCTCGAGAATTTCGCGCAGCACGCGCATGGCCTCCTCGAGATTCCCCTCGCGCAGATGAACGAGCGCGTAGCTGAGATCGACGTCGGTTCTGCGCTGCTCCCCTTTCGCGGCCTCGTGGAGATACTCGATGGCGCGCTTTCCCTCGCCGAGGGCGAAGAGCAGCAGCCCGTAGTAGTAGCGCGCCTTGCAGTAGTCCGGGGAGAGCGAGAGCGATTTCTCGAGCGCCGCGCGGGCCCGGTCGAGATCGCCGAGATAGAAGCTCGTCGCGCCGAGGAAACACTGGAGATCGGCGTAATCGGGTTTGATGGCGGCCGCCCGCTCGAAGCGCTCGAGCGCCTCGCGGTAGAGCTTGCGATCGAGGTGGACGACGCCGAGATAAAAGAGGGCCTCGGCGTAGCGCGGATTGACGTCGAGCGCCGCCTCGAGCTCGCGCCGCGCCGCCTCGTGATCCCCGCGCCGAAGGTGCGCGAGGCCGAGCTTGAAGCGGATATCGGCGTACTCGGGATGAGCGTCGCGCGCGATCTCGAACGAGGCGACGGCCTCGTCGTAGTTGCTCGTGTTGTACGCCTCGATCCCTTCCCGCACGGCCGAATCGAACTGCGCGTCGGTCCGGATCACGTCCCTGAGGGAGGCGAGCGGGGGTATGTCCGTCTCGCGCCCCGCGAGATGATCGCTCAGGAATTTGCTGACGGGGCTCGGGTTTTCGGATCCGATCTTGAGCGCCCGTTTGAAGACCTCGTCCGCCTCGGCCGTCTCGCCGCGCTCGTAGAGGATGATGCCGAGGTAGCAGATCGCCTCGAAGTAGTTCGGATGGAGCTCCACGGCGCGCCGCAGATTCGCGAGCGCCTCGACGGCGTCGCCGAGCTTGTGCAGGATGACGCCCATGCGGTAATAGATGTCGGGATAGGTCGGATTCTCCTCGATCGCCTTCCTGAAATGGACGAGCGCCGCTTCGGGCTCGCCGGCGAGGTATTTCGCGGCGCCGATGTGGGCGTGGGACTCCGCGGCGTAGAACATCCCGAGGGCGTAAATGGGATCGTCCTTCCCCGCCTTCGGAATCGCCTTCTCGAGCTCCGCGACGGCGAGCTCGTACCGGCCTTCGTTGAAATACCGGATCCCCCGCTCGTACTCGGGGTTCTTGTTCATCCCGAATATCTTGCCCCAGAGCGACACGGCGTATCCCTCTCGTCAGTCGAGCTGCTTTCGCAGGAACGTCGGAATGTCGAGGTTCGGCTCGTGAAAGCTTCCGAAGTTCACCGCGTGGAGGCCGACCCGCGCGAGGCCTTCCGCCTCCTCGCGAACGATGCGCGCCTCGTCGAGCGCCTCTATCGTCACGATGTCCGGGGTCCTCGTTTCGGCGACCGGAATCTCGACGGGAACGGAGACCGGCACGGCGCGGGGCTCCGAGGCCGGGACCCTCTCCGCGACCGGGATCCTCTCCGCGACCGGGATCCTCTCCGCGACCGGGGCGAGCGGAAAGATTTCGCGCTCGCGCGGGGTGAAGCCGGTCGCGATGACGGTGACCTGGAGGCTGTCCGTCTCGCCGCGATTCACGACGGCGCCGAAGATCACGTTCGCGTCCTCGCCCGCTTCCTGGCTGATGATCGAGGTCGCCTGCGAGATCTCGTGCAGCGTCATGTTCTCGTCGCCGGTGATGTTGACGAGCACTCCCTTCGCGCCCTTGATCGACACGTCGTCGAGGAGCGGGCTCGTGATCGCCGTCCGGGCGGCCTGGATCGCCCGGTCCTCGCCCGCGGCGCTTCCCGTGCCCATCAAGGCGTCTCCCATGCCGCTCATGATAGAGCGCACGTCCGCGAAGTCAAGGTTTATGAGCCCCGGCGTGAGAATGAGGTCGGAAATTCCCTTCGTCGCGTGGAGCAGCACCTCGTCCGCCTTCGAGAACGCCGTCATGAGCGGCGTCTCCGCTCCCACGATCGAGAGGAGCTTGTCGTTCTGGATGATGATGAGGGTGTCGACTTCCTGCTTGAGCGCGGCGATGCCCTCGAGCGCTTGCCGGTGCCGCCGCTTTCCCTCGAACGTGAAGGGGCGCGTCACGATTCCCACGGTGAGCGCTCCCAGCTCGCGCGCGATGCGCGCCACGAGCGGCCCCGCGCCGGTGCCCGTGCCGCCGCCCATACCGGCCGTCACGAACACCATGTCCGCCCCGGCGAGCGCCTCCGCGACGAGATCGGCGTCCTCCTCCATCGCGCGGCGGCCGACGTCGGGGTCGCCGCCCGAGCCGAGCCCCTTCGTGAGGCAGTTGCCGACCTGGATGCGCTTGTGCGCCCGCGAAAGCTCGAGCACCTGCACGTCGGTGTTGACGGCGAGAAATTCGACGCCCTCGAGACCCGCCGCGATCATCCGGTTCACGGCGTTTCCGCCGGCGCCGCCGACGCCCACCACCTTCAGTTTGGCCAATTCGTCAAAATCGTCGAACTCGAACCGCATGGTTGCCCCCTTCCGTTCACGAGAACAGGTTCGCCATCTGTTTTATCCGGTGAAACATCCATCTGACCCGGTCCGCCGGGCCGCCGCCGCCCTGCGCGGCTATGCGGTCGCCCCCCCAGAGCAGAAGGCCGACGCCGGTCGTCCACCCCGCCGAATCCACAAGCTCGGAGAGCCCCATGAGATTCGCGGCGCGTCCGAGACGGACGGGAAGATCGAAAACCTCCTCGGCCACTTCGACCATGCCCCGCAGTTGCGATCCGCCTCCGGCGAGCACGATTCCGGCCCCGAGGAGCCGGTAATACGGATCCGCGCCCACCTGCTTCTTCACCATCGTGAAGATCTCCTCGGTGCGCGGCTCGATGATCGCGGCGAGAATCTGAGTCCGAATCTCGCGAGGCTCCCGCTCTCCGACGCCGGGCACCATGACCTTCTCCTCCTCTCCGGCGAGCGAGGCGAGCGCGACGCCGTGGGAGAGTTTGAGCTGCTCGGCGACCGACGCCGAGGACCTGAGCCCGATCGCGAGATCGTTCGTCACGCTGACGCCCCCGGCGGCCACGACCCCGCTCGCGCGGACCGTCCCGCCGTGGTAGAGCGCGTAACTCGTCACGCTCCCGCCGACGTCGACGAGGAGACAGCCGAGGTTCATCTCCTCGCGCGTCAGGACGGCGCGCGCGGAGGCGATGGGATCGAAGACCATGTCGACGATCTCGAGACCCGTTTTCTTGCACACCTTCATCATGTTCTCGAGGGGCATGCCGAGCGCCGTGACGATATGCACCTCCGCCTCGAGCCTCATCGCGGACATCCCGATCGGGTCGCGAATGCCCGGATGGCTGTCGACGGCGAAATCCTGCGGCAGCGAATGCACGATCTCCTGATTGAAGGGGAGCGTGATGCTGCGCGCGGCTTCCGTGACCTTTTCGATGTCGCGGGCCGTCACCTCGCGGCGTCCGGCCGGCAGCGCGATGACGCCGCGGCTCGAGAAGCTGCGGATGTGCGGGCCGGAGACCGACGCGCACACGCCCCGGATCTCCACGCCGGCCATGTGCTCGGCCTGCGAGACCGCCTCGCGGACGCTCGCCGACGCCTCGTCGATGTTGACGATGACGCCCTTCTTGACGCCGCGCGCGGGCGCGGCGCCCGCGCCGACGATGCGGGTCTCGCCGTCCGCGGTGAACTCGCCGACGAGAACCGACACCGCGGTCGTACCCATATCGAGACCGACGACGAATTCAGAGGACATAGGCGGCCGATCACCTCGCTTTGACGGCATCTCAACGAATGATGACCTGTCGATTGAATCGCAGATCGATGATCTCGGGGTGCCCCTCGCGATCGAGGAGCACCGTATTGACGGCCTTGAGCTTGCGCACCCGGCTCGCGTGCTCGTCGCGCCCGAGCCTGATGAGCGTTCCCGATCCCGTCCAGACGAGATCGATGTCGTCTCCGTCGACATGGATCTCGGAAACCTGCTTCGCCGGGGAAAACCCCTCCGCGCGGATGAGCCGGAGCACCTCGAGCGCCCGCGCGAGGTTCCGCCGTCCCGCCTCCCTCCCGAGGGATCGCTCGCCGATACCGGTGATGACGGGAAGGTCGATGTCGCCCCGTCCCGCCCGCGGCGGCAGGACCACTCCTTCCCGATCCACCTCCATGAGCGACCCCGCGGCGAGGAGGGCCACGGGTTCCCGTTTCACGAGGCGACACTCGACGGTATGGAACGGCCGGCGGGCGAACCGCACGCTCTCGACCTCGCGAAACGAGGCGAGACGCTCGCGCGCCCAGCCGGTCCGGAGCGTGGCGAGATTTCTGCCGATGAGGCCGATCCGCACGATCTCGAGGGAGTCCTCCGGCACGCTCGCGCAGCCGTGGAAACGCACCGTCGTGACCGTGAAGAGCCCCGTGCAGAACACGGCGGCCGCGGCCGCGGCGAGCGCCGCGGCGGCGCCGGCGAGCGGCCGCCGCGGGATGCGAAACCGGCGGCTCGCCCCGCGCGAGGCCATCCCCTGCGATTCCCAGAACTTCATGTCTTCTTCACCGCGCCCTTCCCCCCGACGAGCTCCTCGCCGAGCCGGTAGATGTCGCCGGCGCCGAGCGTGATGACGAGATCCCCCGGCCGCACGCTCCGGCGCAGCGTTTTCACGAGATCGCGCCAGACGGGCACGTAGCTCACGCGCGGTTTTCCCTCGCGCACGACGGCCCGGTACACGAGCTCGCCCGTGACGCCGGCGATCGGCCGTTCCCCCGCGGCGTAGACGTCGGTGACGAAGAGCTCGTCCGCCTCGCGAAACGCGGGGCCGAACCTCTCGTGAAGGTCGCGTGTTCGCGTATAGCGATGGGGCTGGAACACCACGACGATCCGGCGGTCGAAGTTTTCCCGCGCCGCGCGGATCGTCGCCTCGACCTCGGTCGGGTGATGCCCGTAGTCGTCGACGACGAGCACGCCCCCCGTTTCTCCCTTGTATTCGAAGCGGCGCGCGACCCCCTCGAAGCGCTCGAAGGCGGTCCGCAGGGCGCGCCGGTCGATCTCGAGCTCCTCGGCGAGCGCGCAGACCGCGAGCGCGTTCAGCACGTTGTGAACGCCCGGCACGCGGAGCGAGAGCCGGCCGCGCCGCTTGCCCCCGACGGTGTAGGCGAACCGGCTGCCGCCGGCGTTCGCCGAGAGCATTTCGCCGCGCACGTCGGCGTCCGGGCCGAAACCATAGGTGCGGAGCCTGCGATCGATGCGCGGCAGGACCAGCCGCACGTTCGGATCGTCGATGCAGCAGATGACGGCGCCGTAGAACGGAACGCGCCGCGCGAACTCGACGAAGGCGTCGTGGATCGAATCGAGCGTCCCGTAGAAATCGAGATGCTCCGCGTCGATGTTCGTGACGACGGCGAACACCGGCGACAGGTGAACGAAGCTGCCGTCGCTCTCGTCGGCCTCGGCGACGAGCAGATCGCCCCGTCCGAGACGGGCGTTCGTCCGCAGGCTCTTGACGCGCCCGCCGACGATGATCGTCGGATCGAGTCCCGCTTCCTGGAGAACGGCGCCGGCGAGAGAGGTCGTCGTCGTCTTCCCGTGCGCGCCGGCGATCGCGATGCCGGTGCGGATGCGCATGAGCTCCCCGAGCAT
>DHHN01000072.1:59653-62362 GCA_002403295.1 bacterium UBP1_UBA4771
CCAGATCGGATCCGCTGACCGTGAAGCCGAGGTTGAGGAGCACCTCGGCGATGCCGCTCATCCCGATGCCGCCGATGCCGACGAAATGAACGCGCCGCATCTTGCCGAGCATCGTCGTGGCTCGACGCTTCCTCATGCCGCGTCCTTTCCGCGCCCCGCGCCGGCGGACGCGAGCCGGATCATGTCGGCGGCGATCGCGCGGGAGGCGCCGCGGCGCGCGACGGTCGCGAGCGCTCGCCGCATGGCGGCGAGCCGCGCGGGATCCGCGAGCAGCGGATCGAGCACCCCGGCGAGGCGCTCCCCGCTGAGTTCCGCGTCCGCGACGACGACGGCGCCGCCCGCGTCCGCGAGCACGGCGGCGTTGTGCCGCTGATGATCGTCCGCGGCGAACGGGTACGGCACGAGAATCGCCGGAATCCCGACCGCCGCGATCTCTGAAACGCTGAGCGCGCCCGCTCGGGCGAGGACGACGTCCGCCGCGCCGTAGGCGCGGTGCATCGCCGCGATGTACGGCACCGCGCGCACGCGGCCCCCGAGCGACGCGGCGCGTTCGGCGACCCACGGGAAATCCGGCTCCCCCGTCTGGATGATCGCCTGCACCTCGGGCCGGCCGGCCAGATACTCGACGGCGGCTCGATTGAGGGTCCGCGCGCCCTGGCTTCCGCCGAAGACGAGGAGCACCGGACGGTCCTTCGCGAATCCGAAGTCGCTCCTCGTGTCGGGGAGCGCTCCCGCGGCCACCTCGCCGCGGAGCGGATTGCCCGTCACGACGAGCCCGCGGTGGTTCTTGAAATAGCTCCCCGCCTTCTCGAAGCCGAGATAGACGCGCGAGGCGAAGCGCGCCAGCAAGCGGTTCGTGAGACCGGGGATCGAGTTCTGCTCCTGGAGCACGATCGTTCTGCGGAGCATGGAGGCGGCGAGCACCGCCGCCGCGCTCGCGTAGCCGCCCGCGCCGAACACGACGTGCGGCCGGAACCGGGAGACGATCCCGAGCGCCTGGAAGAATCCGGCGCCGGTGCTCGCGGCGCTCCGCAGGCGCCCCGCCGCCCCCCGCCCCCGCACGCCCTTCGCGGCGATGTACGCTATCGAATAGCCCGCCTGGGGGACCAGTTTCGCTTCGAGCCCCGATCGGGTTCCGACGAAGAGGGGGTCGAGGTTCGGAATCATGGACCGGAGCTCGTCGGCGACGGAAAGCGCCGGAAGGACGTGGCCGCCCGTTCCGCCCGCTGCAAACAGCACCCTCGTGCTCATCCGACCCGCCTTCCGCCGTGGACTACCGGCGCCGCGCGAACGACACGCGCGGCCGGCGCCGAAGCCCGAAGATTTCCGAGGGGAGGGCCCGTCCCTTTCCCTCGTACGACACGTTGACGAGAATTCCGATCGCCGCGAGCGACGCCACGAGCGAGGAGCCGCCGTAGCTGATGAACGGGAGCGGAAGCCCCGCGACCGGAATGACGCCCGTCGCCATGGCCATGTTCACGGCGGCGGAAAAGAAGAGCAGCATGCCGACGCCCATGGCGAGGAAATACCCGAACGAATCGGGCGAACGCCGCGCGGTCCGGACCGCACGGCGGAGTATGTACACGAACGCGAGGATCACGGCGACCGTGCCGGCGAGCCCGAGCTCCTCGCCGACGATCGAATAGATGAAATCGGTGTGCGCGTCCGGCAGGAACCGGAACTTCTGGTGTCCGCGGCCCGGTCCGCAGCCGAGAACGGAGCCGGTGCCGAGCGCGACGAGCGATTGCTGCAGCTGGAAGCTCGTGATCTCGCCGCTCAGGTAGTCGCGGAGGCGGTTCATGACCTTGGAGATCCGGAAGAGCAGCGGAGCCGCCGCGGCGAGGAGCATGAGGCCCGAGAGCGCGAGATGCCTGATCCGCGCCCCCGCGATGAACAGCATGAGGTAGGTCATGAGGACGACGAGGACGGCGTTGCTGATGTTCGGCTGGCGCGATACGAGCAACGCCATGGCGAGCCCCGTTCCGAGGAGCGGCAGCACGCCGCGCCTGAACTCCCGGATGCGGTCGCCCCAATCGCTGATCTTCGCCGCGAGAAAGATGACGAGCGCGAGTTTCGACGCCTCGACCGGTTGGAAATCGAACTTCAGGATGCGGATCGTGCGCGTCGATCCGCGGATCTCGGTCCCGATGAAGAACACGGCCGCGAGCAGAACGAACGCCGCGACGATGATCGCGGGCGCGAAGCGCTGGTAGAGCCGGTACGGCACGCGCATGAGAACGAGCATGCAGCAGACGCCGAAGGCCGCGATGACGAGCTGCCGGTAGAAGAAATGAAAATGCGGGCCGGTCTCGCCCTCGAGCTTCACCATCTGCGCCGCCGAGGCGATCATGACGAGCCCGAGCGCGACGAGAGCCGCCGCCGCGAGCAGCAGCTTGAGATCGTACCTGCCGCGCTCCGCGAGCTCGGCTACCGCTGCAGTTCCTTCACGCATTCCCGGAACACCTCTCCCCGGTGCTCGAAGTTCCTGAACATGTCGAAGCTCGCGCAGGCGGGCGAGAGGAGCACGAGGTCCCCCTCCTGCGCCGCGCGGGACGCGGTTTCGACCGCGTCCTGCATCGTCTGCGCCCGCGCCACCGGCACCGCCGACGAGAGGGCCTCCTCGATGAGCGGCGCCGCCTCCCCGATCGTGACGACCGCCTTGACCCGGCCGAGGGCGGCGGCGAGCTTCGAGAAATCCCCGCCCTTGTC
>DHHN01000072.1:62453-65158 GCA_002403295.1 bacterium UBP1_UBA4771
GAAAGAGCCCTACGACATGCCGCGACGGGCACATCGTAGGGCACCAGCGAAGCGACCGCTGCCAAGGCGTTTTCAACGTTGTGCAGACCGACGACGCCGAGCTCGGAACGGTCGAGAACGGTCTCGCCGGCGCCGCCGGCGGTCCGCACGAGCTTCGCGCCGTCGAGGTATACCCCGCCCGCGACCGGCCCCGACGACGAGAAGGGAACGACCCTTCCCGGAAAGCGGGCCGCGACCGCGGCGCAGCGCCGGTCGAGGGCGTTGAAGAAAAAGCCGTCGCCGGAGCCGCAGTTCTCCACGATCCGCTCCTTGTACCGGTAGTAATCCTCGACGTCGCGGTACCGGTCGAGATGATCGGGCGTCAGATTGAGAATGCCCGCGACCTCGGGATGGAAGTCCGAGACGGTCTCGAGCTGGAAGCTCGAGATCTCGAGCACGAAGAAATCGCCGGGGCCGAGATCGCGGACGACCGCGCAGAGCGGCAGACCAACGTTTCCGCAGACGATCGCCCGCCGTCCGGCGGCTCGCAGGATCTCGCCGATCATCGTGACGGTCGTCGACTTGCCGTTCGTGCCCGTGACGGCGACGAGGCGCGCCTCGGCGAACCGGCAGCCGAGCTCGAGCTCGCTCGCGAGCGGCACGCCGCGCCGCGCCGCCTCGAGCAGAAACGGATGATCGATCGCGATGCCGGGGCTGACGACGATCTCGTCGACGCCGTCGAGGAGCTCCGCGCCGAAACCGCCGAGGCGCACGGGCACGCCGGCGATATCGTCCGGAATCGCCGCGAGCGCGTTCTCGTCGGCGCCGGCGACGCGGGCGCCCGCTCCGCGGAGGAGCCGGATCGCCGAGAGCCCGCTCCGCGCGAGGCCGAGCACGAGAATCGTTTTGCCCCGGTAACGCGCGTCTCGTTTCGTTCGTGCCATCGCTCCGCCCGCTCCCCCGTTCGTCACTGCAGCTTGAGCGTGCTGATGCTGAGGAGCGCCAGCAGCGCCGCGATAATCCAGAACCGCACGACGACCTTCTCCTCGCTCCAGCCCATGAGCTCGAAGTGATGGTGGAAGGGCGCCATGTTGAAAATCCGCTTTCCCGTGAGCTTGAACGAGCCGACCTGGAGAATCACCGACAGCGCCTCGGCGACGAAGATCCCGCCGATGATGACGAGGAGAAGCTCCTTCTTGAGAAGGATGGCGACCGTGCCGAGCGCGCCGCCGAGGGCGAGCGATCCGGTGTCTCCCATGAAGATCTGCGCCGGGTGCGTGTTGTACCAGAGGAACCCGAGGGATGCCCCGACGACCGACATGCAGTACACGGTCAGCTCGCCGCATCCCGGGAGGTATGGAATGTTGAGATAGGAGGCGAAATTCCTGTGGCCGCTCAAGTAGGCGAGGGCGGCGAACGCGAAGAAGCTGAACGCGGCGGCCCCCGCGGCGAGGCCGTCGAGACCGTCCGTGAGGTTGACCGCGTTCGAGGCGCCCATGATGATGAAGATCACGAAGGGGATGTAGAGAACCCCCCACTCGATGTAATGGTCCTTGAGGAACGGGACCACGCTCTGGGTCGCCCCCTCGCGCGCGAGCGGATGCACGAACAGGAAGACGCCGAGCGCCGCCCCGAAGACGAACTGGCCGAGCAGCTTGTACCGCCCCACGAGGCCCTTCTGGGTCTTTTTCACGACGCGCAGGTAATCGTCGAAGAATCCGATGAGGCCGGTCCAGACCGTCACGACGACGGCGAGCTGGACGTAGGGGTTCGCGAGGTTGCTCCACAGGAGCGTCGGAACGAGGATCGCCGCGATGATGAGGATGCCTCCCATCGTCGGCGTGCCCTCCTTCGCGCGGTGGCCGGAAGGAACCTCCGCGCGGATGCGCTGACCGATCTGCACCGACCGGAGCCAGCGGATGAGGCGCGGTCCGAAGATGAAGCAGATGGCGAGCGCCGTCACCATCGCGTACGCGGAGCGGAACGTGATGTACCGGAACACGTTGAACGCGAAGAAATACTCCCGGAGCGGATAGAGAAGATGGTACAGCATCAGTCGAGCCTCCGCCTCGCGGCGCCGCGCGCGCTCTCGACGGCGTCGACGATTCGTTCCATGCGCATCGCGCGCGAGCCCTTGACGAGCACGAGGTCGCCGGGCCGCAGAAGCGACACGAGATGCGCCGCGAGCGTCTCCGCGTCGAGGAAATGGGTGATGCGGTCGGGGGACTTCCGCTGCTCCGCCGCCGCCCGCGACAGCTCCGCCGAATCCGTTCCGAGCGTGAGAATGCCGTCCGATTTCGCGCGGCCGCAGTACACGCCCGCCTCGCGATGGAGCTCGCCGCTCAGGCTCCCGAGCTCGAGCATATCGCCGAGCACGAGCCACCGCCGCCCGCCGCCGGGCATCTCCATGAACGCGTCGACCGCGGCCCTGAGGGAATCGGGATTGGCGTTGTAGGTCTCGTCGACGAAGACGACGCCGCCGACGTCGTAGGAAGCGCCGCGCCCTTCGGCGGCCCTCGCCGCCGCGACCGCGGCGGCGATATCCCCCTCGGGAACCCCGGCGACCGCGCCGACGACCGCCGCGAGGGCGGCGTTCATGACGTTATGCCTGCCGTACCGGCCGGTCTCGAGCCGGACGTCCCCCACGAGGAACCGGTACCCGCCCCCCTCGCGCTTCTCGAGATTCGTGACGCGCCGGTCGGCGCCATCCGAGAATCCGACGGTGA
>DHHN01000072.1:65212-75027 GCA_002403295.1 bacterium UBP1_UBA4771
GCCCTTCGGCGTCCCGAAATGCTCGAGGTGAGCCGTGCCGATGTTCGTGACGACGCCGATGAAAGGCTTCGCGATCTCGCAGAGCGCCCGAATCTCCTTGCGGTGGTTCGCGCCCATCTCCGTAACGCAGATCTCCTCGCCGCCGCCCATGCCGAGCAGCGTCAGCGGCAGCCCGATGTGGTTGTTGAGGTTGCCGGGCGTGGCGTGCACGGCGAAGCTGCGGGCGAGGATCGCCGCGGCGAGATCCTTCGTCCCCGTCTTCCCGGAGCTTCCCGTGATCGCGATGACGCGCGGGTTCACCCGCTCCCGCCACGCGGCGGCGAGCGCCTGAAGGCCCGCGAGCGTGTCGGGCACGTCGAACACCGCGACGCCGCCGGCCGCGGCGGCCGCTTCGGCGCGCCGCGCGGTCGAAACGAGGAGCGCTCCGGCGCCCTTCGCGACGGCCTCCCCGACGTACGCGTGCCCGTCCGAGCCGGCGCCGGCGAGGGCGACGAAGAGCGCCCCGGCGCAGCCGCCGCGCGTATCGATCGATACGCCGACGATCGAGCCCGCTCCCGGATCCCCCCCGCGGTACCCGGCCCGGCGAAGAGCCTGCGCCACCCATGCGAAATCAGCTTTCACCGACGGCCTCCGTCCGCGCGAGCGCCTCCCGGGCCTCGGCCGCGTCGTTGAAGGGAATGCGCCTGCCGTCGAGGATTTGCTCGTTCTCGTGTCCCTTTCCCGCGATGACGACGATGTCGCCCTCCCGTCCCTCGCGGATCGCCTCATGGATCGCCTCGCGCCGGTCGCGAACGACTCGGACGGACGCGGCGCCGCTCCCCGCGCCGTCGAGAATCTCCTTCACGATCCGATCGGGATCCTCCGTGCGGGGGTTGTCGTCGGTGACGTAGACGATATCGCTCAATTCGACCGCGATCCCTCCCATGATGGGGCGCTTCCCCCGGTCGCGGTCGCCGCCGCAGCCGAACACCGTTATGACGCGCCGCGGTCGCAGCTCGCGGCAGAACCGCAGAAGCTTCTCGAGGGCGTCCGGCGTATGCGCGTAATCCACGATCGCCGTCGGTCCCGCGCCGCCCGCGACGACCTGAAATCGTCCCGGCACCGCGCTCACTCCCTCGAGCCCCCGCCGTATCGTGGCGACGTCGACGCCGAGCGCGTGCGCCGCGGCCGCCGCGGCGAGCGCGTTATATATGGAGAAGACGCCGAGGAGCTTCAGCGACAGCCGCACGCGCTCCCCGCCGACGACGAGATCGAAATTCGTGGCGCGCAGGCTCGCGTCGATCCGTTCCGCGCGAACCGCCGCCCCGGCGCCGAGACCGAACGACACGCTCGGACCGGCGAAGCGGCCCGCGACGCCGGCCACCGCGGGATCGTCGGCGTTCCATGCGAGCGTTCCGGGGCGCTTGCGGCGTCCGGGGGCGTCGAGCGTCCGGACGAATCGCTCCTTCGCCTCGACGTACCGCTCGAACGTCCCGTGATAATCGAGATGATCGCGCGTGGCGTTCGTGAACGCCCCGACGTCGAACTCGAGCCCGTGGATCCTGCCCTGCGCCGCGGCGTGGGAGCTCACCTCCATGACGACGGCGCGGCAGCCCTGCGCGACGAACTCCGCGATCATCCGGTGGAGATCGACCGCGCCGGGCGTCGTGTTGCCCGCGGCGGCGAGGGCGCCGCCGGCGCCGTAGCCGACGGTGCCGATGATGCCGCACGCGCCGAGGCCGGCTTCGAGTATCGACCGGAGGAGAAACGCGCTCGAGGTCTTGCCGTTCGTCCCGGTGATGCCGGCGAGCGCGATCCCGGAGGCGGGATCGCCGTAGAAACGCCTCGCGGCGAGCGCCGCGGCGAGCGCGCTGTCCTCGACGACGAGCGCGGGAAGGGCGCTTGCCGCCGGACGTTCGACGATGAGCGCGGCCGCGCCGGCGCGCTCCGCCTCCCCGATGAAGGCGTGTCCGTCGGCGGCGCTTCCCGCGATCGCGACAAAACACGAGCCGGGCTTCACCGCACGCGAATCCGCCGCGACCCCCGACACCTCGACGTCGCTCCAGTTGATGCGGTCCTTGACCGCGATATCCGCGACGAGCTCCGAGAGCCTCACGTTCCGGCTCCAATCGCCGCCGCCGCGCTCGAGATCGCTCGATTCCCGGGACGCGGGGCGCAGTGTATGACGACGGTTCCACCGGGGCGGAGCGTTTTGCCGGCCGCCGGCTCCTGCCTCGCGACGACTCCATGCCCGCGCACCGCGCAGTCGAATCCGCGGCCGAGGAGCATGCAGCGCGCCTCGCGGAGCGAAAGCCCCGCCACGTCGGGCACCGCCGCTTGCGTCTCCCCCGCCGGACGCTCGGGTCTCACGAGGAGCGACACGCGATCCGAGCGGCCGATGAACGTGCCGGGATCCGGGGTCTGCGAATAGACGACGCCCGGGAGATTCGGACAATCGAGGACGATGCCGCTCTTCGCCGCGAGATCGGCCGCCTCCGCGGCGGATAGCCGCAGGAAGCTCGGCACCCGGGTCTTTTTCGATCGCTCTCTCGGGAGCGCCACGGTGGAGACGTTCTCCGACGAGAGCATGTCGGTCGAGAGGTGAATGCCTTCGATGATCTTGCCGAAGACGACGGCCGCCGACGTGCTCCCCCACCAGAACGGACTCGCCGGTTCGTCGAGAACGACGAGGCACGCGAGGCGGGGCGCCTCCGCCGGGGCAAATCCGACGAAGCTCGTCACGAACTTGTCGTGCCGGTAGATGCCGTTTTCGATCTTCTGCGAGGTGCCCGTCTTGCCGGCGACGGCGATGCCGTCGACCGCCGCTTTCACGCCGGTCCCCTCGATGACGACCCCGCGGCAGAAATCGATCATCGTGCGCGCCGTTTCTTCCGAGAAGACGCGGCGGATCGTGACGGGCGGCACGCGCTTGACGACGTCGCCGGAGGCGGTCCGCGCGCCGAGCGCGATGCGCGGCGCCATCAGCACGCCGCCGTTCGCGAGCGCGCAGTACGACATGATCATCTGGAGCGGCGTGACGCCGATCTCGTGCCCGATCGCGATGCTCGGCAGCGACCGCATCGACCACGAAGCGGGTTCGCGGACCGTTCCACGCGACTCGGCGGGCAGGTCGATGCCGGTCCGTCCCGCGAAACCGAAGCGCAGGATGTACCGGTAGAAGTCCTCGCGATCGGTTCCCTGCGCCGCCTTTATCGTGCAGATGTTGCTCGAATGGACGAACGTCTGCTTGAGCGTGAGCCAACCGTACGGGTGATCGTCCCGGATCGTCCCCCAGTCGAAGACGGACGTGCCGTTGTCCCCGAAAAAGGTGTCCTGCGGGCGGGCCTTCTTCGTTTCGATCAGGTACGAATGCGTGATGAGCTTGAAGGTCGAGCCGGGCTCGTAGATGCAGTTGATCGAGCGGAGCGCGAACCCGTCGGCGATTCGCCGGTCGCGGGAGAACCTGCGGTCGGGCTTCTCGGCGATCGCGAGGATGTCCCCCGTCGCGGGATCCGCGACGATGGCGATTCCGCCGGCGGCCCGGTAGCGATCGACCGCCTGCGCGAGCTCGAAATCGACGATCGCCTGGACGCGCGTATCGATCGTGAGCTGGAGATCGGCCCCGGCGAGCGCTTTCCGCCCGGGCGCGTTCACGGGCTTGTATCCGCGGCGGGTGCCCGAGATCCTGCTCTCGAGCACCCAGCCGTCGAGGCCGCCGAGGACGCCCTGGAAACCCGATTCGATTCCCGCGATCCCCTTGCCGGAGCCGTCGATCGCGCCGACGAGCTGCGGGGGAAGCGACTCAAAAGGATAGAGGCGGTCGTGGTTCGGATCGAGGCGCACGCCTGCGAGCGATGAGAGCGTGGATACCTGATTGTCAGTCAGGTGGAGGTCCCTGCCGAGCAGGACGTAGTGGGAAGAGCGATTCCCGGTGAGTCTGCGGCGCAGTTCTTTTTGGGTGAGAGCGCACGCCTCGGCCAGACACGCGACCGCCTTTTTCTTCTCTATCGGAAAATGCGCCGGCGTCACGCCGACGTCGTAGCTCCATCGGGTCACCGCGAGCGGGAAGCCGTTGCGGTCGAAGATGTGCCCGCGGCGGGCGGGAATGAGCTTGTGTTCGATTTGATGCTGCTTCGCCTGCTCGACGTACTGCCGGTGATTGACGATCTGGATATCGACGAGACGCCAGACGAGGACGCCGACGATCGCCGCGACGGTGATCGAGAGCGCCCGCAGACGCCGTTTGGAGCGCAGCTCCGTCATCGCGCCATCCTCGATTCGGGTCGCGGCGCGAACTCGAGCAACCGGTCGATGTCGGCCTCCGCCCAGGCGGGCTCGCCGTCCGCCTTTCGGCCGGCCTTTACGGCGAGGCGCTCCACGTCCTCGCCGGATCCCGGGCGCATGCCGAGTCCGAGGGCGAGCGGCACGATCCGCGACGGCGCCGCGAGCTCGTTGTACCGCGACATGAGACCCACGTTTCGCTCCATGAGCGCCTCGACCCGCTCGTTCGCCGCGTCGATCTCGGTCGAGATGTTGAAGGAGCAGACGTGGAGCGATATGTACAGGAGCACGAGCGTCGAGAACGAACCGAGGAGAACGATGAACTGGAGCGGCGAGACGCGCCCCTCGAGCACCCGTTTCGCGAAACCGTGGAATCCGGACCGACCGCCCTCACACGAGCTCATGCGACACCCTCTCTCCCGCGCGGAGCCGCGCGCTCCGCGACCGTGCGTTTCGTTCGATCTCTTCCGGCGACGGCCGAAGGGCGCCCCGGGCGAGGAGCCGCAGCCGCGGCGCGCGTCCGCAGCGGCACTGCGGAAAATCGGCCGGACAGACGCAGCCCCGCTCCTCCCGCCGGAAGAAGCGCTTCACGATGCGATCCTCGAGCGAATGATACGAGATGACGACGATCCGGCCGCCGGGAACGAGCGCGGACAGCGCCTCGGGAAGCGCGGCCTCGAGATGCTCGAGCTCGCCGTTCGCCCAGATGCGGAGCGCCTGAAACACGCGGGAGAGCGTGCCGAAGCGATCCCGCGCCGGGGCGGCGGCGGCCACGCAGTCCCGAAGGGCCGCGGTCGTCGAGAGCTCCTGCCGCGCCCGCCGACGGACGATCTCCCGCGCGATCGCGCGGGAGCGGCGCTCTTCTCCATACTCCCGAATGATCCGTCCCACGTCCCGTTCCTCCGCCGTCGCGAGAAACTCCCGCACCGACCGGCCGTCCGGCCCCATCGCCATGTCGAGCGGGCCGTCGATCATGTAGCTGAATCCCCGCGCCGCGTCCGCGAGCTGAAAGGAAGAAACCCCGAGGTCGAGGAGCACGCCGTCCGCGGGGCGCCCCGCGGCGAGCCGGGCGAGATCCCGGAAGTTGCCCCGGACGAGCCGCACGCGCTCCGCGAAGGGCGCGAGACGCCGCCCGGCGATCTCGATCGCCGCCGGATCCCGATCGATCCCGAGAAGCGAGAGCCTCTCCCCGCCCCGCCGGAGGATCGCCTCCGCGTGGCCTCCCATCCCCACCGTGCCGTCCACGAAGAATCCGTTCCGGTTCGCGACGAGCAGCGACGAGGCCTCCTCGGCCATCACCGGTATATGCAGCTCTTCGGACATTCTCCATGTCACTTGCCGCCGGCGGGGAGCGCCGCCGGCGAGGGGCCCAGCTTTCCCCGCTCGGCGGCGATGTACCGCAGCGCCTTTTTCCAGTCGGGAAACACGTCGAAGATGCGCCGCCGCGAGACGAACGCGAAGATGTCGAGGATGTAATCGCTCAACCCGCACAGCAGCACGCACGCTCCGTCGGGGCAACCGTCCTCGAGCACGCCGAAGGCGCGGAAATCGACGTGCACCACGTTCTCGAAATCGAGGATGAAACAGCCGCGGCGGCACGTTTCCGTCTCCTGGAGCGTGCGCAGAAGCACGAGGGCGTCATCCCGATCGACGACGCCCGCGAGCTTCCAGATGCCGATGCCACCCTTATCGGACCGGTAAACCCTCATGTGAAATCCCTATGGCTCGAAGGTGCCGCCGAAGAAGCCCTCGAGCGCCTCGTCCCTCACCGGACGGTAGTCGTCGCGTCTCCAGATCTCCATGTACTCGAGCTCGCCGCTCACGACGAGTTCCTTCGCGTTTCCGAGCACCTCGAGAAAATCGGGAGACAGCTGGACGCGGCCGAACCTGTCGATCCGCAGCTGCTCCGACTCGTTGCTGTAGAACCGGATGAGGCGGCGCTTCTCGGCGCCCGGCTCGAGCGAGCGCAGCCGCGCGATGATCTTCGCGAAATACTCGAGCGAGTAGAGGGCGAGGCAGTTGCGGTGATCCTTCGCCCGGCAGATGACGAGGTGACGGGTTCCGGAAGCGTCCTCATTGATGAGGCGGCGGAAGTTCTTCGGGATCGTGAGCCGGTTCTTTCCGTCGAGGGTGCAGGAATGCTTCCCCATGAAATCCCGGCCGGAGCTTCCGATTTCGGTCGATGGCACCTTGGCGTTTTCCATGCGAGTCCCGATCGCTATTTGAAATCATATTGCTCGACAAAAGTAAATCGACCCCCACAATATCCCACAGTGCCCCACCTGTCAATACCTATTTTCGAGGCCTTCGAAATATTTGCTATCTTTTAACCTATTTAATTACAGCGTGTTGAGAGTGGCGTCGGCTGGCGTATTCGAAATTTTTCACCGGTTCGCGGGCGAACCCGGATCTTCGATCCGATCCGCCTTGACGGCCCGGACGACGAGCGTGCTCGCGAACCCCCTTGCGAGGGGGGCGCGTTCGAGCGCCGATTCGACGAGACGCGCCGGCGCGAAGAGCGCATCGGGCGCGTTCTTCCACACGAAGATGATCGTCTTCATGAGCGTGACCCTGAATCCGGCCTCCTCGAGCATGCGCCGGAGCGCGGAAGGCGGCACGGGGTTGTGATAGCGGTACGGATGATATCGCTCGCGCGGCACCGCGCCCGCCGGATAGCACATCCCCGGAAAGAGCCGCTTGAGAAACGGGAACCTGACGATGAGCCGCTTTCCCCGCTCCACGATCGAGCGCTCGTTCGGCGTCGAGAGCGCGAGAACGCCGCCGGGAACGAGCACGCGCCACGCTTCCCGGAACGCGCTCATGCGGTCCTCTTCGAATATATGTTCGATCGTTTCGACCGCGGTCACGGCGGAGAAGGAGCCCGCGGCGAAGGGAAGGGCCCCGAGGTCGGCGCCGGCGAGCGCGACGTCGAGCGCGTTTGCCGAGGCGATGCGGCGCGCGGCCGCGAAATCGTCCTGCACGATGTCGATGCCGAACGGCTCGAATCCCATCCGCCCGAGCAGGAACAGGCCGTACCCCCACCCGCACCCCGCGTCGAGCGCGCGTCCCTTCGGAGCGCCGGCGACGAGCGAGGCGACGCCGTGAAAGCGGCGGCGGGACAGATGCCGCCGCGCCCTCGATCCGAGGTGCCAGTTGCGGAGAAGCGCCGGCAGCTCGCGCGGCGGGATATCGCCGGGGATGACGGGCTCGGGAACGCTCACGGCGCGCCTCCCCCCCGCCGCCCCGCGGCGAGGCTGTCCGCCGGCGCCCGATCGAGCCGGTAGAGGGTATAGACGACCGGCGCCGGTTTCCGGATGCCGAGATTCGGCACGGCCCCCTGCCGCACCGCCGTGAAGAGAACGCCGTCGATGACCCTCCCCGCGAAACGCGCCGGCGTCTCGCTTCGATCGACGAGGTACGTCGGGCCGAAGCGCAGGTAGAGCCCCCGCTCGATGATCTCGTCGACGTCGATCGATTTTCGCATGCGGTTTATCTCGGGGCTCACGAGCCCGCCGAGATCGAGGATCCGCCGGTGCGCGTAGTAGCCGATCGCCCCGATGTCCGGGGTCGCGACGATCGCCCCGGCGGGCGCTTCGTGATCGATCAGCTTGCCCATGGAGACGATCGAACGCACGAGCCCGCGGGAGAAGGCCCGCGTCGAAGGGACCACGACCGCCGCGTAGAGCACGGCGCTCTGGACGATCGCGAGAGCGGCGAACGCGGCGAACGCGGCGTCGCGCGCGCGGTCGCCCCGAACGATCCGGCGGACGAGACGGCGGGCGGCGACGCTTCCGAGAACGACCGCGGCCGGCATGACCGGCACGAGGTAGCGCGAGAGCACCTGGAAATCGAGGACGGTGTATGCGGCGGGCAGCGCGACCGCCCAGAGCAGCATGACGAGCGTGCCGGGCATCTCGCGGATCCCGCGCCGTTCGTCGAAGGCGGATCCGATCGAACGATCGCGCGCGGCGGCGGCGCCGAGCCCCGCGAGCAGCGCGAGCCACGGGACGAGCGTCGTCGAGGCCATGATCCCGAGCGGCACGAGCGAGCGGGAAACGAGGAGCGCCGACAGAACGGGGCGGCCCTGCTTCGCTCCCGCGGTCAGCGGGAAATAGGTCCCCGTGTGCCGGTGGATGACGAGGAGCCACGCGATGAAGAGCGGCGCGAAGACGGCGACAAAGACGAAGTGCCGCGGCCGCGCGCCGCGGGCGAGGAGGAACGCGAGCACGGCGATCGGCGCCAGAAGCAGCGCCTCCGGACGCGCGAGCGCCGCGAGAAAAAGCGCGAGG
Source organism: bacterium UBP1_UBA4771 (assembly GCA_002403295.1). Taxonomy (GTDB): domain Bacteria; phylum Krumholzibacteriota; class Krumholzibacteriia; order Krumholzibacteriales; family Krumholzibacteriaceae; genus SSS58A. Next base: position 73,762 of record DHHN01000072.1, read on the forward strand.
CCGAAGACGGCCGAGCGGGCCGCCGAACGCTCCGCCCTCAGGGCGGCGTCGAAGCAGACGAGCACCATGCAGACGGCGAGCGAGGTCTCCATGCCGACCGCGCTCCAGCGCACGAACCACGCCTCGGCGGCGACGATGAACGCCGCCGCGACGGGCGCGGCGGAGCCGCCGTCGAGCCGCGCGGCGATCCGGTACACGAGCATGATCGAGGCGATCGCGAAGAGCCACGAGAGGACGCGGCACCAGATGAGGATGTCGGCTCCCGCGCGGCGCAGGAGCGCCAGAAGCGCGACCCAGAGCGGGCTCGTCGCCCCGTACGTCGGCTCGGTCCGGTTGAACGAGAGCTCCCCGTGGTCGGCGAGGTTCCGCGCGTACTGGAGATGGATGAAGGTGTCGTCCACGACCGAGTCGCGCAGCGGCACGAGCAGGAACGCGAAGAGCACGGCGGCCACGGCGATGTATGCGAAATCCTTTACCTGCATGACTCCCCTACGAGCGCCGAGAGGAGTGCGTGGAGCCGTTCCGCGCCCGCGCGGCGGCTCCATTCCGGCGCCTCTTCGAGCGAGTAGCCGCTCTCGAGCGTCCCCTCGCGCCACCGGTCGTGGAGCCGCTCGAGTTTCGCCGCCACGTCCGCCGGGTCGCCGATCGCGGCGACCTCCCCCCGCCGCATGGCGGCGACGAGGCGCGCCGCCTCGCCGTCCGGAGCGATCGCGAGAATCGGCCGGCGCGCGCCGATGTATTCGTAGAGCTTTCCCGGAACGAGTCCGCGGTAGCGCTCGTCGTCGTGCTTGACGAGGAGCAGCACGTGGCTCTCTCGCTCGCGCCGGACGACCTCGTCGTGCGGCAGATTATCCTCGAAACGAACCCGGTCCGCAAGCCCGAGCGATTCGGCGAGCTCCTCGTTCGCCGATTCCCGCGCGCCGATGAACGCGACGCTCGTCGCGGCGGCCTTCGACGGGGCCCGCTTCATGAACGCCGCGAACCCCTCGAGGAACGGCCGGACGCTGCGTCCGAGGGTGAGCATGCCGCAGTGCGTGACGGTGAAGGGCTCCGCCGGCGGGCGAACGGCCGGCTCCCGCGGGAAATCCTCCTCGTCGTATCCGTTCGGGATGCGCTCGACGCGGCTCCCCGGATATCGCCGCCGGAGCATCGCCTCGTGCGCCTCGGTCGTGACGAGAACGAGGTCGGCACGCGACGCCGCCCGTTCCATGCGCTCGTGGATGAGGCGGTGAAGGGGCGTCGGGGGCGTGCGCAGGCGGAGGTTGA
>DHHN01000072.1:75215-91845 GCA_002403295.1 bacterium UBP1_UBA4771
GCTCCCTCCCGCCCCGAAGCGCCCCGAGCACGCGGAGCCCCGAAAGGGACGCCGTGCGGACGACGCGCACGGACGCGGGCACCTCGCGCTCGAGACCGGGATCGGAAATCCAGAACTCCCCGGGCCGGGGCGCGACCACCGTGATTTCCCACCCGAGCCGCGCGAGATACTTGACGAAGGACAGCGGCCGGTAGACGCCGCCGCCGCCCGCGGGCGGAAAGAAGTTGACGATCATGAGCAGGCGCCGTCGCGCGAGCGCCGCTCGGCCGAGAGCATCCACGCCACGAACCTCCTTCCCGCGGGCACCGTCACGAGCCCGAGAATCCGGTCCGTTTCCTCGCGATCGAAGACGCGGAGCGAGCGCAAGAGCGCCCGCCCGAGGACGGGCGAGAGCGCGACGACGACGATCGCGGCGTAGAGAGGCACGCGCGCGGTGATGACCATGCCGCAGGCGGTCGCCGGCGCGAGTACGAGAACGACGCGGCCGAGGCGCGCGCCCGCGCCGCCGTAGAACCCTTCGCGCCGCGCGAGGACGACGGCCGCCGCCATCTGCACGAGGGAGGCGGCGATCTGCGCGGCGGCCATGCCTTCCGGACCGAGCGCGGAGGCGAAGAAGAAGAACGTCCCGAAGTAGACCGCCATCCAGAGAAAGTCGCAGAGAACCGCCCAGCGCATGAAGTGAAGCGAACGCATCGTCGCGAGCAGCGGAGCCGTCACGGCCGCGACCGGCACCGTGGGCAGCAGGACGAGGAAGACGCGATAGGCGCCGCCATATCCGCCGCCCGAGAGGAGAACGATGATGTCGCGCCCGATCACCGCGAACAGGGCCGTGCAGCAGAGCGCCGCGACGACCATCCCTTTCGTGAAGAGCCCCATCCGCCCCGCGATGTCCTCCCACCGTCCCTCCTCGTAGACGCGCGTGATTTCGGGCTGCGCGGCGAGGATGGGAAGGGCGAGGAAACGCTTGAGCAGCGCGTCGACGCGCGAGGCGACGTGGAAGAGCGAGATCGCCGCCATCGGCAGCACCGACGACATGACGTAGCGGTCGACGTCGGTGAAGGCGAGCGCGACGATGCCGAGACAGATCGAACCGGCCCAGTAGGAGAGCAGGTTCGGGACGACGATCCCGCTCTCCGCCGCCCCGGCGCGCCCGGCGTGATCGCGGGCCATCCGCACGAACACGGGAACCCCCGCGGCGAACACCGCCCCGTTCAGGAAAAACATCGCGGCGAATATGAACGCGGCGTCGAGCCGCCCGCGCTCGTGGACGAAATACGCCGTGAGGAGAAAGAGATACGCGAGCTCGAGGAGCATCTGCATCCGCATCTCGCGCAGTCCGTTGAAGCCGCCGTAGAGGAGCATCTTCAGGGCGAGCGTGACGGACGAGAGGGTCATCCACAGTATGAGCGCGGACGAGCCGGCGAGCGCGCGCACGCCGCCCGGGAGCGCCCGCTGCCAGAGCCCGGCCGTCCAGACGAGCGCGGCGCCGAGCGCGACGACGATCGCCGCGGCGCCGAGAAACACCGCGATCGAACGCCCCGGGGCCCCGCGCGCCTCGAAGGTCGGCAGGAAGCGCACGAGGACCTGCGGAAGCCCGACGAGGACCACCGTCGCGAGCAGCAACGAGAAGCCGCGGAGCGTGACGAAGAGCCCGAACTCCTCCGCGCTCATGAACCGGCTGAGCACGGCGAGCTGCGCGAGCGTGAAGACGACGCTCGCCGCGCCGCTCGCGGCGAGAAAGATGGTGTTCTCCGCGATCTTCGATCTCGTCACCGGCGCCGCCTCCAGTCGAGCAGACGGCCCGCAGCGCCGCGCGCCGTCACGACGGGATAGCGGCGCTCCTCGCCGCCGAGCGATTCCTTGAAGAACACGATGCCGCGCTCTCCCGCGCTCGATCCGAGGTTGAAGACCCGCATGCCGCGATCGCACGCGATCTCCATCGCCGCGCGCGCGCAGAGGGAGCCGGCCTCGTGCTCGTTGCCCTCCGGCGTCATCCCGCCCTGCCACGCCTGCGCCATCCCGCCGTAAAACAGATCGACGTGGCCGCCGAGGAGCTCCCCGTCGAGGAACGCCCCGACGACGACGACGCCCGCCGACCGCCGCCGCCACAGCTCGAGAAAGAGCCGCTCGGGATAGGGGTGAACGCCTCCCCAGGCCCGGGATTGACCGGCGTAGATCGCATGAAGCCGCCTGACTTCATCCTCGCGCTCGAGAAGCCGCACGACGAGTCCCGCGCGCTCCGCCCGCCGCGCGAGCTGGCGCCGCTTGCCGCTCGTCCTCCGCCAGACCTCCTCGATCCCGCCGTCGAGTCGAACGAGGCGGCATTCCTCCATCCGGACCGAGGCGCCGCGCGGAACGGCGGCGGGCGAGCGGCCGCCGAAGCAGTGGACGCCCGCCGTGAGACACCGCGGCGAGCGGGCGAGCGCGAAAAACCGCTCGAAGAGCGCCTCGCGGGCGGCCTCGCTCCGCGCGAGCGGGTCGCCGTAGGCGCCGAAGGGCAGCGACTGGAGATGATAGAACGGTCCGCGCGCGACGCGGGCGACCGGCATGGCGCCGGCGAGCTCGCCCCCCTCGCGCTCGGCGAGCCAGAATACGTCGAACGATGGAAAGGAAGCCGCGAGCGATTCGAGCCACGCGGCGGTATGGAAGAAGGTCGCCTCGGGAACGGAGCGGACGAAACGCTCGATCTCTTCGGGCTCGGGACGATTGCGGGGCCTTCGCGTCACCGGCGCCTCAGCAATCCGCGCCCGCGGAAGCGTCGTCCCCCGCGCCGCCGCCGCCCCCGAACCCGGGAGCCAGTGACGCCATGAGCTCGAGCACGCGGGCGCGTTCGCCGCCGCGGGCGAGGGCGATGAGCTTCTCGACGCCCTCCTCGATCCCCGCAGCGACCGGGCGCGCCTGCTCGGCGACGAAGAGCTTCTCCTCTCCGGCGGGACGGAGCCGCTCCCCGGTTCCGGCGAGCGACTCGTGCAGCTTCTCCCCGTCGCGAAGCCCCGTGACGACGACGGGTATCTCCGTCTCCGGCTCGTAGCCGGCGAGCATGATGAGATCCTGGGCGACCTCGAGCATGTTGAGCGCCTCGCCCATGTCGAGGATGAAGATCTCCCCGCCCGCTCCGATCGCCGCGGCCCGTATGACGAGCAGCGCCGCCTCGCGCACGGTCATGAAGTACCGCGTCGCGCGGGGATCGCTGACGGTGACGGGGCCCCCGCGGCGGATCTGCTTGAGAAAGAGCGGCACCACGCTCCCCGTGCTTCCGATGACGTTGCCGAAGCGCACCGTGATGAGGCGCGCGGGGCTCCGGGCGCTCCGCGCGCGCAGGTATTCCTCGAAGATCCGTTTCGTCGCGCCCATGACCCCTCGCGGATCGGCGGCCTTGTCGGTCGAGATGAAGACGAAGCGGGACGCGCCGGACTCCTCGGCGGCGCGCACGAGGTGGACGCTCGCCTCGACGTTGTTCGTCACCGCCTCCTCCGGATCGCGCTCCATGTAGTGAACGTGCTTGTGCGCCGCCGCGTGAAAGACGATCTCCGGGGCGTGCTCGCGCACGATCCGCCGGGTCCGCTCGCGGTCGCGCAGATCGCTGATGCACGTCCTGATGTCGAGGCGCGGGTGCGACGCGCGAAGCTCGTCCTCGATCTCGAAGATGCGGTTCTCCCCCCGCCCGAGCAGCACGAGCGACCCGGGGCCGACGCGCGCGATCTGGCGGCAGAGCTCGCCGCCGATCGATCCGCCGGCGCCCGTCACGAGCACCGGCTTGCCCGCGATGATCGCGCGCGCGGAGCCGGGATCGAGATCGATCGTCTCGCGCCCGAGGAGATCCTCGACGCGGACCTCGCGGATCTGGTCGATCCGCACCCCGCCCGTGATGATCTCCATGACGCCGGGGACGATCTTGAACGGCACGCCGGCGCGCCGGCAGAGCTTGATCATTCCGCGGACGAACACCCCCGGCGCGGTCGGAATGGCGATGATGACCTCGGCGGCGTTCTCCCGCATGACGACCGCTTCGAGCTCCTCCGTGCGCCCGAGCACGGGGATGCCCGCGACCGTCCCCCCGGCGAGACCCTGCGCGTCGTCGAGGAATCCGACGGCGCGCCAATCGAGCTCGGGATGCGCCGCGATCTCCGCGGCGACCATCCTGCCGGCCTCTCCGGCGCCGACGATGACGATCCGTTTTTCGGCGCATTCGTTCATCGCACGACCGCGATCTTCTTCGTTTCGACGGAGGTCCCGGGTTTTCCGCCGGGGTTTTTCACGCTCACGCGCACGATATAGACGCCCGAGGTCGCCTTGAATCCGTTCAGGGTGAGAAGATCCCACGCCACGCCGCCGTCGGCCACCCCGTCGATCTCGTGCACGAGCTCCCCCTCGACCGTGAATACGCGGATCGAGACCGGATCGGAGATCCTGCCGACGCGCAGCGCGGCGTCTCCCCGCGAAAGGTGCACCGGGTTCGGGTAGAGGATCATGCGCGAGAGCGGAAGGACCGTCCGCTCCGGAGGCGACACGTCGAGCCGCGCGAGCCCGCCGGCCGTGCCGATCCAGAGAACGTCCGCGGCGGCGTCGTACGCGAGCGCCTGACATATCGCCGACGGGAGCGGCGAGATGACGGAGCTCGGGTAGAGGTTTCCCTGCCACGCGTCGTAGGTCGTGTAGACCGCGATGACGCCGTCGGGATCGATCCGGTTGAGCCCCTGATCGGTCGCGACCCAGAGGCTGCCCCGTTTATCGAATTCGAGATCGTAGACCTGCGCGCCGACGAGACCGCGCTGACCCGGCTCGGTCTTGATGGTGAAGGAATCGATGACGCCCGCGCGGTAGCGCACGAGCCCGCTCGCCGTGCCGAGCCACGCCGTGCCGTCGGCCCCCCGCTCGCAGCAGTAGACCGTCTTGCTCGCGAGATCGTCGGAATCGATGAGCGTCGCCCACGCGTCGCCGGCGAGGGCGCTCAGGGTGGGCCAGTCGTATCCCCCCGTCACCCACATCTGGAGACCGTAGTTCCGGAGCGCGAGGTACACCGTGCCGTTCGGCCCGAAGGCGACGTCGAACACGCTCCCGCCCGCCATCCGGGGCTCGATCGTCGGGTCGACGGCGAGCCAGCTCGAGCCGTCCGCGCTCAGGATGTCGACGCCGGACATGCCGGCGGCGACGTCGTCGGAGAGGAACCACCGGTTGCCCGCCGGATCCTCCTTGATCCGCACGTATCGGTTCGACGTGATCGTTCCCGCGTTGAGGGCGTAATGCGACCAGACGTCGTCCGCGGGGGTCGCCGGATCGTTCACGACGACGCGGTCGAGATCGTTCCCCTGCACGTTGGCCCACAGGGATCCTTGGGAATCGAGGAGGAACGCGTACATGAAGGAAAAGTACGAGAACCCGGCCGGATCCGCCGGCGAGCGGAGCTTCGTGTATGGCACCCACGAACCGTCGCCGCGAAGGAGACCCACGCCGAAGTGCTTCGTGCTCGTCCAGATCCCCCCGTTCGGCGCGAGCGAAAGAGCGATGACGCCGTTCTGCGTGAGCTCCACGGGCGCCTTGTTGATCCATGAAGCGCCGTTGTAGAAGGACACGTACGCGCCGCGGTCGAGCTGCGGCTCGAAGCCGCCGAGCCAGAGGGTGCCGCGGCCGTCCACGGCGATCGTCCGCGGAACGTTGTAATTCGAGAATATCTTGTATTTCTGGCTCAGCATCGTCTTCATGTTCGCCGTGATCTCGGCCCACGACGATCCGGTCCACGCGAACGCGCGCCCCTCGGTGACGGCGTAGAGCGCGCCCGAACCGGCGGCGGTCGCGAGGGGAACGAGCCCTCCGGGAAGACCGAGCGAGACCCACGACGAGCCGTTGAAACGCCGCACGCCGCCCGCCGTCGCGGCGTGAACCGCCCCCTCGAGGACGCACAGCGAGACCGCCTTGCCGACCGGATACAGGACGTAGGCGAAGGTCGCGCGGTTGAACCGCGCGACGCCGCGGTCGCAGGCGACGTAGAGCGTGTCGCCGCGGACGAGAAGATCGTTCACCCGCACCCCCTCGAGACTGTCGGTCAGCACCGTCTCGTAGGAATGCACGTTTTCGAAGAACTTGGCCACGCCCGCGCTCGAGCCGTAGTACACGTCCTCGCCGGCCGCGGCGACGCAGGTGATGCTGTCGCTCAGCAGTCCGTCGAGCGCGGATCCGTAGAGCTTCACGATCGCGTCCGGGGCGAAGCGGTCGATACGAGCCACGCCCGTCGTCATGAATGACGCCCACACGCTCCCGCGGCGATCGATCGCGACTCCCGTGACGTCGGTCGAGCGGAATCCGAGACCGTCGAGGTGCCGCGTGAAGGTGGAATCGGCGAGATTCATGACCATGATGCCGCCCCGCGTCGCGCACCAGAGGGAATCGCCGAAAACGGCGACGCGGTTCACGGCGCTCGCGTTGCACCACACGTTCCAGTCGCCGCCCGCGCCCCGCGCCCCCGCCGGAATCGCGAGCAGGACGATCGCCGCGGCGAAGAATAAACGTCTCACGATACACCCCCCCTGCGGTGGAACCACGCCGGATACGATCCCGACCATATGCAGCCGATCGATGCGAACAGAATCATGAGGTCCCGGCCCGAAGACCACGAGCTCTGCGCGAGCGCCTCCTCCTCGATCGCCTCTCTCGCCGAGCCGCGCCGGGCGATGCGCCACCGCCCCGTGATGCCGGGGGACGCCGCGTCGAGCGCAGCGGCGGGGCCCGGCCCGGGCGTTTCGGCGAGCGCGGGCGGCCCGACGAGGCTCACCCGCCCCGCGGCCAGATGGAGCCAGAGCCGCGGCTTGACGAGGTCACCCCCCTCGCGCCCCGAGGCGCGAACGACGCGCGGCCATCGGATCGCCTCGCCTCCCCTGCCACGCCGCGTCTCCGTGAAGAACCGGACGCGATGTCCGAGTGTACCATAGATCCGGTAGAGGCCGGAGGCAATTGCGGCGAAGGGGAGCACGGCGAGCCCGGTCGCGAAATCGAACGCGCGCTTCAGGGCGCGTTCGAACCAGAGGAACGGGCGGCGCTCCATGGAGAACACGGGGATGCCGGCGAGCTCCTCCACGCGGGCGCCGCTGCCGAGAAACCGCGCGAGCGGCGATATCATCGTTATCTGGATCATGCGACGGCGCACCCGCGAGAGGAAGGGGACGAGCGTCCGGTCGCCCTGGTGGGATTCGCAGACGACGACTTCCTGGATCGTGAAGCGTTCGACCACGTCCGACAGGTCGGCGGGCCCCCCGAGCCCCTCGCCGGAGCCGTTGAGAAATCCGACGACGTCGATCCCGAGCTCGGGAGCCCCGGCGAACCGCTCGGCGAGGGCCGCCGCCTCGTCCCGCGTCCCGACGATGAGAACGCGTTTGAGATCGAATCGCGCCCTCACGAGCGCGCGGTGCACCGCGCGGATCGCGAGCCGGATGAGCGAGGCGAACGCGATCGAGAGCATGCAGTGTCCGATGACGACCGCCCGCGAATAGATGCGGACGCGGCTCATGTAGGTGGCGGCCATGAGGATCACGAGCCCGAGGAAGACGGCCCGCGCGACGCGGACGAGCTCCTCCTCCGGCGGCGTCTCGCGGCGCACGCGGTAGAGCCCGAAGGCGAGAAAGGTCAGGAGAAAGACGAGGTTGTAGAAGCCGATGAAGAATCCGTACCAGCCGATCGGGTAGAGATCGTGCGTGAAGAGCGGCTGCAGGAGCGAGCGGGCGCAGTACGCCGCGAAAAAAGCGGCGTTGAACGCGGCGAGATCGCCCGCGACGAGCACGGCGGCCTTGAAAGCGAGGCGATTGCGGCGGAAGAGATAGAAGATCCGGTTCCATTTCTCGTAGTACCGCAGGAGGCTCAGGAGATGGATGATGAACGGCTTGCGGAAGACGGACCGCGCGCTCGAGCGCTCGTACGTATGAATCATGACCGATTCCGGAACGTAGAAGACCTTCCAGCCGTGCTGCTTCATCCGGTAGCACCAGTCGAGGTCCTCGAAATAGAGGAAGAAACGCTCGTCCATCTCCCCCACCCGCTCGAGCGCCTCGCGCCGCACGAGCATGCAGGCGCCGATGATCCAGTCCACCTCGCGGGAGGCGTCGTGGGGATCGTCCATGAGGAGATGGTCGCGGAGCGGCTTCGCCCGGGGGAAGAGCCTGCCGAGAACCGTCCGCCGGTAGAGGAGCGCGGACACCGTGTAGAACGAGCGCGCGGAATACTGGAGCGCGCCGTCCGGATAGACGAGCTTGGCCCCCGCGATCCCGGCGTCGGGGTGGTCCGCCATGAACGCCGCGAGCCGGTCGATCGACCCCTCGCCGACGACGATGTCGGGGTTGAGGATGAGAATCAGGCGTCCCGTCGAAAGGCGGATGCCCTCGTTCACGCCGCGCGAGTAGCCGCGGTTCTCGTCGTTCGCCGCGACCCGCACGCCGGGGAAGCGCCCGCGCACCATCTCCGCGGTTCCGTCGGCGGAGGCGTTGTCGACGACGATCGTCTCGACGGCGCCCCGGGCGGGGTGCCGCTCGAGCGAGGCGAGGCAGCGCTCGACGGGGACGCGGCTGTTGTAGGTGACGATGACGACGGATAGATCCATGCGCGCTCCCGCGGACGTGCGCTACTTCCAGCGTCGCGGGTTCATGAACCGGATTCTCCAGACCATGAAGGCCGCTTCCCAGACGATCTTTTTCGACATTTTCGAGATGCCCACCCGGCGGTCGACGAACAGGATGGGGATCTCCGCGATGCGGAATCCCTGTTTCCAGGCGATGTAGTTCACCTCGATCTGAAACGAGTAGCCGTCGCTCCGGATGACGTCGAGCGGCAGGCGCTCGAGCACCTCGCGCCGGAAGCATTTGAACCCTCCCGTCGCGTCCCTGAGCGGGAGCCCCGTGACGAGGCGCGTGTACACGTTCGCGCCGTAGCTCAGAATGAGCCGTCCGAGCGGCCAGTTCACGACCGTGACCCCCTTGAGATACCGGGAGCCGATGACGAGATCGGCCTCCTTCGCCGCCTCGAGAAACTGCGGGATCGCGCTCGGGTCGTGCGAGAAATCGGCGTCCATCTCGAAGACGAACCGGGCGTCGGTGTTCGCGAGCGCCCACTTGAAGCCGGCGATGTAGGCGGAGCCGAGACCGAGCTTCCCCGGCCGATGGAGGACGTGGACGCGGGGATTCGCCGCCGCGAGCGAATCGACGATGGGGCCGGTGCCGTCCGGGCTCGCGTCGTCGATGACGAGGATCTCGACGCCGCTCCCGAGCCTGAGGACCGTGCCGACGATCTCGGCGATGTTCTCCTTCTCGTTGTAGGTCGGCACGATGACGAGTGTCTCCATGCGTTCACCTCTTCCGGCCGGCGGTCGCGCGGGAGAGCACCGGAGCGGCGACCGCGGCGACGAAGCATACGATCGAAACGACGAGCGAGGCGCGCAACGGGCGCGACCCGAGGTGCACGCGGATATCGTGATCGCCCGCCTCGAGCGCGATCGCCCGGAGGCAATAATCGGCCGCGATCACGGGCGCCTCGGCGCCGTTCACCTCGGCCTTCCAGTCGGGATACCAGATCTCGCTCAAGAGCATGACGCAGGGGCGCTCGACGCGCGCGCGCACGCGGATCTCATTCGCGCGGTAGGACGTGATGCGCGCGTGCGCCCCCTCGGCCGACTCGGGGCGCACCGGCGGCTCGGTCTCGAGAATCGCCTCGCGCGCCGGATCGATCGCGTTCGCCGCGAGCGCGCGGAGCGCCTCGGCCGGCGGCAGCACGCGGACGCTGTCGACGAAGAAGATCCGCGGCAGCGCGCGCGGATTCTCGTAGACGTAGAGATTGTCGCCGCTCATGACGAGGGGGAACCCCTCGCCCTCGCGGAAGAGCGGGTATGCGGAATAGAAATATTTCGCGTTCAGCATGTCGACGATCGCCGACGGATACCGGCCCTCGTTGAAGCTCGCGAACATCGCGTCCATGACGTCCTGGTACCGCTTGAGCTTCGCCGCGTGGTAGCCGCCGAGCGAGAAGACGCCGTGGGACATGAACCGGTTTTCGCTGAAGGGATAGGCGTTGTGCGACCACTGGCCGATCTGCGCCTGCGGCACGGGAAAGACGCGGAAATGGGACGTATCGGACCGGAAGAACCGCATGGCGTCGTCGGGGCGCAGGTACCGCTCCCTGATATCCTTCCCCATGACGATCGGCTGCGCCCCGTTCCACGTCCGCTCGGGATGGAGCACGCTGCGATTCACGAGGCCGAGATCGATCGCGGCGACGAGGGCGAGCGCGGCCGCCGCCGCGCCGGCGCCGACGCGTTTCCCCGCCGCGAGATACAGGACGAGGAGCGCGGCGGCGAGGACGGCGAGCGTTTTCGCGAGATCGGCGGCGTACGCCGAGGCGGCGGCGGCGATCCATTCCCCCGACACCTTCGCCCGCACCGCCGCGCTCCCGGCGATGCCGTCCCGGAGGCCGCCGTTCCCGACGAGGGCGAGAAGGAGCGCGATCGCCGCGGCCGCGAGCGCCCATTTGATCCGTTTCGCCGAGAGGGACGGGGGAAGCGTCCCGGCGCGCGCGCGGGAGAGAAAGGCCTCGAGCCCCGCCGCCATGAGCAGCACGACGGCGAGCTGCTGGACGATGAGCACCATGACCGGCACCCGGAACTTGCTGAAATAGGGGAGGTACCTGAACATCGGCCCGTAGAGGACGGGGAAGAACTTCCCGAAGCTCACGACCGTGGACGCGAGCGCCGCGGCGAGGAGGAACCATTTCCAGCGGCCCTTCGCGAGCGCGACGCCGAGCGCGGCGAGGATCGCGGTCGCGACGCCGAGATAGTTCGGATAATCGGTGAACGGCATCGCGCCCCAGTACGTCGCCTTGCCGAATCCGTACGCCCATGGAAAGAAAAAGGTCAGCATTTCCTTCGGATGGAGGCTCCAGCCGGTCGCGTATCCGTAGTCGAGACCGCCCCCCGCGCCGCCGCCGCGGATCGAATGCGCCGCGTACTCGCGCACGGGGAGGATGAGGACCGCGGCGATGCCGACGGCCGCGGCGAACGCCGCCGCGAGAAAGACGGCGCCCTTCGCGAGCCCCGCGCGGTCCCGGGCCTTGACGAGGGCCCATGCCTCGAAGAAAAACAGGAGCCCGACGAAAAGGTACGTGTAGTAGGCGATCTGCACGTGCCCGCGGAGCATCTGAAAGCCGAGAACGATCGCGAGGAGCCCGGCCGGCGCGAGGCGCCGCGGTCCCGCGACGACGCGCCACGAGAGGAGCAGGGCGAGCGGCATGTACGCGATGGACGCCGCCTGGGAGCCGTGCCCGTTCGCGCCCATCGCGACGTAGTTCGGAAGGATCATGAAGACGAGTCCCGCCGCGATCGAGACCGACGCGCGGCAGCCGAGCGCGCGGGCGAGCAGATACATGCCGGCGCCCGCGAGGAGATAGTGGACGAGAAGCCACGTCATCTCGGGGAATCGGAGAAACCGCTGCAGGGCGTACGTGACGAAGGACGGCGGATAGACGTACGGCGTGAACGCGAGGCTCGCGTAGCTCGGCATGCCGCAGAAGAGGTACGGATTCCACAGCGGATACGATCCGCCGGCGAGCTCCTTCTCCCCCACGACGGAGAAGTTGAGCGGCGCGAGCGCGTCGGGAACGAGGAAGAGCTTTCCCTGAAAGACGATGTCCGGAAGCAGAAGACAGAGCGCCGCGACGAGAACCGCGGCGAGCACGAGCGCCTTGTACCGGGGATGCAGGGATTCGAGACGGTCGAATACGCCCGTGCCCCTCGCCCCGGCGCGCGGGGATGATGCCTTATTCAAACATTACCTCCGTCACCTCTAAGATTACCACGTCGCGGCCTTCCGAACAACCCATGAATAATGATCGACGCATGATGTCACGACCGGACGGCGGCCCGCGACGCGCCCCGCCACGCCGCGCGGGCGAGCGCCGTTCTGCCGCTCGCGAAGAGCGCCGCGACGAGGAGCGCGAGCCCCGCCGCGTGCGCGGGGGCGAGCAGCGCCCGCCACCATGCCGGCCGGTGGCGCGCGAAGAGACGCCCCGTGCTCGCGATCCTGTTCTCGAGCTTATAGGGGGTCATGCCGCCGCCGCTCGAGGCGCTCACCTTGTGCCACACGCGCGCCGCCGGCTCGTAGACGCAGCGCCACCCCGCGCGCCGCGCCCGGAGACAGAAATCCACGTCCTCGCAGTATATCGTGTACGATGGATCGAGGAGGCCGACCGCCTCGAAGACTTCCCGCCGCACGAGCATCGCGCACCCCGACACCCACTCCGTCTCGCCGGAACGTTCGGGAAACGAGCCGTCCAACCGGCGTATGTTGCGATGCCGCGGAACGCCGACGAGCGGGTAGAAGCCGGCGCCGCCGTACCATACCCGCGAGGGATCGTCGTGGTAGAGGATCTTCGGTCCCGCGATGCCGGCGCGGGGGTCGCGCTCGAGCGATTCGAGGAGCCGCGCCGCGAAGTCCGGGTCGACCTCGGTGTCGTTGTTGAGGAGGAGAACGCGCCGCGCGCCGCGCGCCATCGCGCGGCGCAGACCGGCGTTGTTCCCCCCGGCGAAGAGCAGGTTTCGCTCGTTCACGAGAAGCTCGACGCGGGGATGGTCGCGCCGGACGATATCGGCGGAGCCGTCGCTCGAAGCGTTGTCCACGACGAGGATCTCGAGGCGGGGCTCGCGCACCTTCGCGAGCGAGGCGAGGCAGGGGCCGAGGACGGCGGCGCCGTTCCAGTTGAGAACGATGACGTGGACGGTCTCGCCCATCGAGCCCTCACCCGCGCCGGACGGCGTCGAGGAGCCCCTCGACCGCGTCCGCCATGGCGCTCCAGGAGAAACGCCGCTTCTCGGCGGCGAAATGCGGCGCCATGCGCGCCGCCCAGCCCTCTTCGAAGAACCGCGCCATCGCGGCGGCGAGGGCCGCCGGATCGCGCGGCGGCACGACGAATCCCGTCCGCTCCGGGACGATCGCCTCGGGGAGCCCGCCCACGTCCGTCACGACGGCGGGACGGTCGAAGGCGATGGCGATCTGGACGATGCCGCTCTGCGTCGCCGACACGTACGGCAGGACGACGAGATCGCTCGCGGCGAAGAATCCCTCGACCTCCTCGTTGCCGACGTAGCGGTTCACGAAGCGGACGGCGTCCGCGAGACCGAGTTTCCCGACGAGCTCCTCGTAAGGAGCGGGATCGTCGTAGAACTCCCCGACGACGAGCAGCCGGGCCGGAACGCGCTCGCGCAGGACCGGCATCGCCTCGATGAGGTATCGCAGGCCCTTGTACCCCCGGACGTACCCGAAAAAGAGAATGAGCGGCCCCGCCCCCTCGCCGATCGCCGCCCGGGCGCTCTCGCGCGTGTGGCCGCCCGACGCGAAGAAATCGTAGATCGGGTGCGGATGCACGATCGCGGGCGAGCGCCGCCGGAGCCGGGAGAGCGTCTCGCGGTCCTCTCCCGATTGAACGACGAAGGCGTCCGCCGTCGCGAAGGCGGCGCGGGCGAGCGCCGCGTCGACGAAGGAGCGCTCGTGCGGCAGGACGTTGTGGCAGATGAAGACGACCGCCGCGCGGCTCCGCGCCCTCGCGACGGCGCAGAGCGCGGCCATCGCGGGCGCGAAGAACGGATGCCACCACTGGACGAGCACGGCGTCGGGCCGAAAGCGCGCCGCGGCGAAGCCGGCGCGGATCCAGGTGAACGGATTGAGCGAATCGACGAGCCGGCGCGACTCGGCCGCGAGCGGCCGCGCGCTCTCGTCGAGCTGCGTTTTTCCCGGAAAGAGGAAATTCGGATAGAGCCGCGAGAAGTTGATCGCGAGCACCTCGCCCCGCGCGGAGAGCTCGCGGATGAGACAGGTGTTGTAATGCGATATGCCGCCGCGGTAGGGATACGTCGGCCCGACGAGGCAGTAGCGCCGGTGTTCGGTTCCCCTAGTCATCGATACGGTGCTCGCGGTACGCGAAGGTCCGCTCGACCCGGGACGTGAAGAGCTCCGCGAGGAGCCCGAACGAGCCGATCTGGATCGCGATCACGATCATGACGAGCCCGCCGACCATGAGCGGCCGCACGCGGAGCCCGTGTCCGAGCATCCAGATCACGAGAAAGTAGAGCGTGATGAGCGAGCCCGCGGCCAGAAAAAGGAACGCGACGCGTCCGAAGAAGTGGAACGGCGTCGAAGCGCGGCGCGTGAGAAACATGACCGTCGCGAGATCGAACATGCCGTTGAGGAAGCGGCGCGCGCCGAACTTGCTGCGGCCGTACTTGCGCTCGAAGTGCGTGACCCGCTTCTCCGTCACGCGGAAGCCTTCCCATCCGGCGATGACGGGGATGAAGCGGTGAAGCTCGCCGTAGATCGAGATGCGTTTGACGACCTCGCCGCGGTAGGCCTTGAGGCCGCAGTTGAAATCGTGCAGCTTGATGCCGCTCACGAGCGAGGTGGTGAGGTTGAAGAGCCGCGACGGCAGCGTCTTCGTGATCGGGTCCTTGCGCTTGAGCTTCCAACCCGAGACGAGATCGTATCCCTCGTCGAGCTTCGCGACGAGGCCGGGGATCTCCTCCGGATTGTCCTGCAGGTCCGCGTCGATCGTGATCACGACATCGCCGCGCGCCGCCTTGAATCCGTCCGAGAGCGCCGCCGACTTGCCGTAGTTGCGGCGGAAGGAGATGATCTTCACGCGCCGGTCGCCGGCCCGGAGCTCCCGCAGCGCGTCTATGGACCCGTCCGTCGAGCCGTCGTCGATGAAGATGAGCTCGTGCCCCGCGAACGTGCGCTCCATGACCGCCGTGAGCTGGCGGTGGAGCTCGACGAGGCTCTCGCGCTCGTTGAAGAGCGGAATGACGACCGTTCCGAAATAATCCGTTTTACCCGTCATGGGGAGCCCGTCCTCCCTTCGCGTTCCGCGGCGTACGCGCGGTACCACGCGATTTCGTTTCGGATGCCCTCGGCGATCGCGACACGGGGCGCGAATCCGAGCTCGCGCCGCGCGCGCGACGTGTCGGCGAACGTATCGGCGACGTCGCCCTTCGCGCGGGGGGCGCCGCGGACGTCGAACCGCACCCCGAGCTCGGCGGCGATGACGCCGATGACGTCTCCGAGCGCCGTACGGCTCCCGCCGCCGACGTTGAACACCGTCTCGGGCCCGTCGTAGCGATAGGCCAGCACGGCCGCCTCGACGGCGTCGGCGACGTACGTGAAATCCCTCGTCTGCGAGCCGTCGCCGTACACCTCGATCGGCTCGCCGGCGAGCCCGGCCTCGATGAACCGGCTGAACGCCATGTCGGGACGCTGCCGCGGCCCGTACACGGTGAAGAAGCGCAGCGCCCGGTACGTGACGCCGAAGCCGAGCCGGTAGAGCTCGAGAAGATGCTCCGCGGCGAGCTTGGTCGCGCCGTAGGGCGAACGGGGCGTCTTGGCCGCGTCCTCGCCGGTCGGGAGCTCCGCGGTCTCCCCGTACACCGAGCTCGAGCTCGCGTGGACGATCCGCGTCCCGGGGCGGCCCTTCACCGCCTCGAGAAGACGCTGCACGGCGAACACGTTCGAGTCGAGATACGGCTTGAAATCCTTCCCCCAGCTCGCGCGCACGCCCGCCTGGGCGGCGAGATGAAAGACGCCGCCGGCGCCCTCGAGCAGCCGGTCGAGGTCGGCGGTCACGAGGTCCTCCTCGACGAAGCGGAATCCGGCGCGCCCGCGAAGGGCATCGAGATTGCGGCGCTTCCGCGCCGGGCTGTAGTAATCGGTGAAGCTGTCGACGCCGGTCACGGCGTGCCCCTCGTCGAGCAACCGCTCGCACAGATGCGAACCGATGAATCCCGCCGCCCCGGTCACCATCACCGATTCCGTCCTCATTCGTCGTCTCCGCCCCGCGGCGCGGCGCCGCCGCCGAGCCCGAACTCCTCCTCGAGCAGGCGGTCCGCTCCCCGGAGAACGGACGCCATCTCGGCGTCGTCGGGGTGCCGCTCGAGCCACTGCCTGATATAGCCCTTCGCCCGATCCCCCTGCCCCATGCGGGCGCTGACGCGGAACGCGTCGATGTAGAGCTGCCGGTGATCGGGGGCGAGGCGAAGCCCCTCGTTCAGATTCTGGATCGCGAACGGAAGCTGATCCTTGAACTCGTAAATCCGCGCGAGGCGCATCCAGTACTCGCCCTCGTCCGGTTCCCCGCGAATCGCCCGGAGGTAATGCGCGATCGCGTCGCCGTCCCGTCCCGCCATCATGTAATAGGTGCCGAGCAGCACCGTCGCGGCCTTGAGCGTCGGATCGAACGCGAGCGAGAGCTCCATCCGCCGGATCGCCTCTTCGTAATCCCCCGCGATCGCCCGCTGCTGGCCGAGCTGCGCCGCCGCGACGGCGAAGTTCACGAACATGACGCGCGTGTCGTCGTCCTTGTACACCGACGTGTCGATCGCGCCGTCCGCGGTGAGGATGCCGCGGAACCGGTAGATCTCGTCGAGATTGCGCGCGAGGAGATATTCGTTGATGCGGTCTTCGCCCTCGACCGGCACGAGACGCCGCGCGATTCCCTGCATCTCGAGATGCCGCGCGTACGGCTGCCAGATCTCGAGGGGCACGGTGACCGCGAAGTAGATCGGCCGCTTCCAGTTCGACTCGGTGACGATGCGCTGCACGGCCTGGTCGCGCTTCCAGGCGAT
>DHHN01000072.1:91878-92204 GCA_002403295.1 bacterium UBP1_UBA4771
CTGCCGGAGGTACCAGTCGGTGTTGAGCAGGCTCAGGTTCGCCACGCGCACGTCGGTGCGGAACCGCTCGACCTGCTGCAGGTACCAGAGCGGGTAGGTGTCGTTGTCCCCGTTCGTGAAGATGATCGCGTCCGGCTCGAGCCCCGCGAGCATGTTGTAGGCGTAGTCCTGCGCCAGGTAATTGTTCGAACGATCGTGCGTGAACCAGTTGTGGCGCGCGGGAAGGATCGAGAGAATCACGATGAGCGCGCCGGCGGGAACGACGCACGAAAAGGCCTCCTTCCCCCGGCCCCGGACCCGTTCCGCGATCGAGGCGAGGAGCCACG
>DHHN01000027.1 GCA_002403295.1 bacterium UBP1_UBA4771
TTCGAACCCCGGGCGGCTCATTTTTCATGATATCGCCCCGCGGCTCACGGAACGAGTTCCACCGGAATATCCTCGGTATAACCGATGACTGCTTCGGTCCCTGCGACGGCCGTATGGCGTACGAGAATATTCTTCTCGGTCGTTGCGGATCTGTTCGTGCTCTCGATGAATAGTCCGTAATCCGCCGGAGACAACACCAACCCGAACTTCATCCCGCTTTGAAGGACCGTTCGTTTGCCGATGTTTCCCTTGCGGATCATTATGACGAAACGCATCTTGGTTTCTCCGGCCGCCTCGAGCTTCTTCGCTTCATCGACGATCCATGAAATCGACACGCCGACTCCCGCTTTTTGGCCGAGTAACGAGATAGGAACTCTTCGGTGTCCCAAGTTCTTCGTGGCCAGTATGTCCTGCCGGACGTCTTCCTTCGTATGGAATGAAGGCATGAGTTTCTCCCTTCCTGTATCCTCTCAACGTGAACGAAGCATTCCAACTCGCCTCCGTCGATTCCTCCTTTCGCCAACCGACGGCCGGCAACCTAGGTACCGCTCCATCGTCCCTGAGCTTTGGAGTTGAGCCTGAGACTCGGCGCAAAGTCGCTGTCCGCTTCCGCCCACACCGATTGCGCAAGCCCGTAATAGCGCGCGGCGCCGCGCGGGTCGTTCTTCCTGACGCAGATGTCGCCGAGAAGCTCGAACAGATCCGCGTCGAACTCGTTATAGGAGAGCGCTTCGAGCGCCCGGCGCTCGGCCTCTGCGACACGTCCCGCCCGAATGAGGCCGCGGACGAGATCCTTCCGGAATTCCATCGCGTTCTGAAGCGATAGGAGGGGGGACCGCTCGAGATCCCGGATCCCCTCCGAAGCGCGTCCTTCCGCGATGAGGATCCAGCCGCGCAGGTTGTGAACGTAGGCGGAATCGTCCGCGGCGTTCGTTACGGCACCTTGGCGCGCGATGCGCGCGAGGGCCTCCCGCGCCTCGGCAAAGCGATCGAGCTCGAGAGCGGCTCGTCCGCGAAGCCATTGAGCGGGTATCCAGAGGCTGTCGATTTCAACGGCAATGCGGCTCTTCTCGGCCGCCTCCTCGTATCCGCCCTGAATGAAATGGACCATCCCCTCGAGCGTGAACGCCTTCACGTAGAGCGAATCGTGAGTTTCACGCCGGAAGTTCTCGATTTCGTCGAGAGCCTTGTATCGTTTGCCGATCGCGAGATAGGTCAGGGCCAGCTCGTCGTACGCCGGATAAAAACCGGTACGGAGCTTCTTCGTCCTTTTGTAGCCCTCGATCGCGGCTTCGTAGTTCCCGCGAGTGCGGTCCAGCGTCGCCAGGCTGTGGATCGCGTCGAAATTCGTGGTGTCGAGCGCGATATATTTTTCGAAGCAGCCCTCGGCTTCGTCGTATCTGCCGCTGTAGAGATATGCGTGACCCAGGCAATCGAGGACTTTCGCCCGCATGCCGTCGAGATCCCGCGGATCGAGATCGAGAGCCCGTTGCAGATGCCGCACGGCCCCCTCGAATAAACGCCGGTCGTGATAGAGCACGTAGCCGAGCTCGGCGAGGTCCGCGCTGTTCGGCGGGGCGATTTCCAGATAGCGCTTCAGGGCGGCCTCCGCGAGATCGGAACGGCCCGTGATTCGATGCTCGACGATCTCAGACCGGAGCGTGAGGACCGGGTCGTTCTTCGACAGGGCGATGGCTTTTTGCGCACAGACCAATGCCTCCACGCGCCTGTTTTCGTATCGATACCAGAGCGCGAGCCGATGATAGGCCGGGATGAGGGTCGAATCCTCCTCGAGCGCGCGCTCGACGAGGGGGATGCCGGTCTCAAAATCGCCGTGCAGGTACAGGGAATCTCCCCGCGCGAACAGCGTTCGCGCGGCGGAAGCCGGGGCGAGCGCCGGAATCGCCGGCGATCGCTGGATGATCCGTTCGGCCGTCCGGTCGAGCAGGGCCTCGATGACCGCGGCGGCCATTCCAGCCGCCGCTGATCGCACCGAGAAGAGGTGCCGGCGGGTACCGACGTCGTATACGTGCGCGAAGAGCTCCGTCGAATCCCGACGGCTTACGAGCTTTGGGACGATGAACAGGTGAGCCCCCGCGCTGCGTGCAAAGGCGGCCGCGGCGCCGACGGTGCGGATCGTTCCCGGCGCTCGTACCGAGCGAGTCTCCCGGAGCCGCGATTCATGAAGGATGCGCACGCCGGGCCATCCGTCGAGGCGAGGCGCAAGCATGTCGTCGATCGGCATGCTGGCCGGAGAGCGGGACTGCGGCTCATCGATCCGGATGACCGCCGCGGTGAGCCGTTCGCGGGACGCGAAACGGCCGAATGCGGCAGCGAGCAGGGTTACGGCCGCGATTGCGCAGAGAACGACCGCGACAATCGGCCGCCGCCGCACGAAACGGAGCGCATCGTTCCGGCGGAATCGCCCCGGCGCCGCTCCCGCCGGCGAAACGAGGGAAGCATGGATCGCCTCGAGGTCTCCGATCATCTCCGCTATCGAGGCATAGCGGTTCGCGGATTTCTTCTGGAGCGCCCGCTCGATCACGGCGTCGAGGGAGGGAAGGAGATGCGGCGACCGCCGCGAGGCCGGTTCGAATCCGTTGTTGACGATCGCGTAGAGGATTGCCGCTTCGTATTCGCCGGCGAACGGCGGCTCGCCGGTGAGAAGCTCGTACAGAACGACGCCGAGAGACCAGATGTCGCTTTGATAGTCGGCGACGCCGCGTACCTGTTCCGGCGACATATATAGGACGGTGCCGAAGACCGCGCCCGATTTCGTGATCTGCGTTGCGTCGGTGATCCGGGCGATTCCGAAATCGAGTATCTTCGCCTGGCCCTCCGGCGAGATCATGATGTTGCCCGGCTTGATATCGCGGTGGATGATATGCGACCGGTGAGCCGCCTCGATCCCCCGGGCGACTTGCAGAACGATGTCCACGGCCTTCACGGGATCCATGCGCCCGCGGGAGAGAAGCTCCTGGAGCGTCGATCCCTCGCACCATGACATGCAGATGAAGGGCCTGCCGTCGTCCGTTTCCTCGATCGAATGGATGGAGCAGATGTTCGGATGGTCGAGGGCGGACGCCGCCTGGGCCTCGCGGAGAAAGCGGCGCTTCGAGATCTCGTTCGCGACTGCCGTTTCCGGGGGGAATTTTATGGCGACGACGCGCCTGAGAAGCGTGTCCTCGGCCTTGTAGACGACGCCCATGCCGCCGGAGCCGAGCTTTTCGAGCAAACGATAATGGCGGACATGCCTATCCATCGCACAAGCTCGATCGAAAAATCGCCATTCGCTTTAGTGATAGTCCCAAAGAAATTATACGGCTGCATTGAGCTAAAGTCAAAGAATTTGCGGCGAGAGCGAGCTCGTTTGCGCTAAGGCGGAGGTACATTCGCAACTTGTTGGAGAGATTGCGGTTGGCCGCCCTATTTCTTGCCCAACATGTACAGCTGCCAGAGATCCCGCGTCGACCAGTGGAGGATCGGTTCGAGGGCGAGGAGCCCGGTTTTGCCGATGCTTTTCTCGAGGTACCGCAGCTCCTCGAAGGTCTCGCGCACGGCGGGGTCGGGCTTGGCCTCGAAGCCGGCCTGACGCATGAGCAGAACGCCTTTCGCCTTGAGGGCGAGCTCGACGTGGAGACGCACGATGCAGAGCATGTCGGCGACCGCCTCGCCGGGGAACCGCGTCTTGAGGGACAGCAGGTAATGGCCGAGGCGGGTTTCGCTGATCGTGCCGGTCGTGATCATTTCGAGGAGCTGCTGGTCGGAATCGAAGCCGATGCCGAGCCAGCTGCGCAGCCCGTGCTCGCTCCTGCGGAATACCGCGGTCATGCAGGCGGGCAGCGCGACGACGATCGCGAGCGCCGAAAGCACCGGCGACAGAAAGAAGTGGTTGTAGGCCGAGTGGATGAGCGTGGCGAGAATGAAGCCCGGAAGGAGCGCCGCGATCCCCCGCGCCGCGTTTCGCTCGATGAGACTCACGGCGATGATGCCGGCGAGCGCCGTCGTGCCGCCGTGCATGACGGCCGTGCCGAAACCGCGGATGATCCAGAGGAGAGCGTTCGCGGAGGAGAGGGTGTGCAGGAAATAGACGTTCTCGAGTATGGCGAATCCGGCACCGAGGGCGAAGCCGTAAATCGCCGCGTCGACCATGAATCCGACGCGTTTCGTCCGTATGAGCCAGCCGAGATAGGCGATCTTGAGGAGCTCCTCGATCGGGGGGGCGATGTAGCGCGGGCGAAAATCGATCGAGAGGTCCCAGGAGTCCGGGAGCGCGGAAACTATGAAAAAGCTCGCGATCGCCGCGGCGAAGCCGACCGCGACCGCCGCCGCCACGGACCGGAACCGCACCAGCTTGAAGCTGTCGAGAAGGACGAGCGCGACGAGGAAGACGGCGACCGGCAAAACGCTCGCCACGTATCGTGTTGCCGCCAGCGTCATCGTCACCGCGCCGGGTTGAACGTCCGGATGCGCCGCCGCCTATCGGCGGGGCGAAGCGCCGTCACCGAAGGATCTTGAGCGAGATCATGAGCTCGTCGGTCGTCTCGGCGCCGCTCTCGAAGGCCTGAGCGTACCCGACCGAGAAGGTCGATTCAAGAGAAGAAAACATGACGACCTTCATATTGACCTGCGCTCCGGCGTTCGCGATCGTGCGCCGGTACTCGTCGCTCTCCATATCGGTCACGATCCCGGAGGCAAAGAGCGCGAGGCGCATCCAGTTCGCGTAGAGGGAGGGAACGCCGATCCGCTTGAACCGAACCGGCGGGAGCGTCCATTCGAGGAGCGCTTTGCCGAAATTCGTGCCGCCGATCGCGTTGAGCTCGACACCGGGGAAGCTGTAATGCTCGCGGTAGCGGTTGACCGAGGCGGCGTGGTCGATCCAGTTGTTGCCGAAGCCGCCGAAATAGAAGTTCGCGAAGGGTTCCTCGCGCTTGCCGAAGGAGTAGCCCGCCGCCGTTCGGAGCCAGACCGACGAGTGGTCGATCGGAAGGAGAGCGCCGAGGTCCAGGGTCGCATGGGCGCTCGGGTAGTTGACGGTGCGGACGTACGTGTTGTCGACGTTGAGGCTCCAAAGCGCGCCCTTCTCGGCCTCGACCGATCCGATCGTGCCGCGCAGCCGGCGGTAGTTGAGGCTCGCCGACTGGGTGTAGAAGCGGTCGAAGGTCGTGGGCACGTTCTGATAGAGCGGCATCCGTTCGAGGTTCCAGAAGCCGGAGACGCCGATGGTGTACTGCAGCGATTTCGGGCCTTCCGAGATCGGATACCCCTTGAACTGCACGCCGAGGGCGTAGCCCTTGCGGCTCGACCGCGTCGGGCCGAAGAAGTCGTAGAAATCCGCCCTGTTGTACGCTCCCGAGATTTTCCATCGCCAATTTTGATACTTGAACTTCGCATGGAATCGCTCGTCGTCGGGAATCGCCTCCGCCGGCGAATACGAGGCGGAGAGATCGAACCCGTTGTGCCAGAGCGGATCCATGAAATCCGCGCGGAGCCCGAAGGCGGCGGATGTCTTGTACCCCTCGGCGATCGGTATGAGCGAGGCGAAACGGGTGCTCCGCAGCGCGCTGAACCGGGCCGGGCCGGCGGCGATCGAGTCGAGATTGACGGAGAGCGGGGAACCGAGCTTCCAGTCCTCGACGATCGGGTGGCGTTCGACGACTTCCTGCCCGAGGTACCGCACGGGCGCGACGTCCTCGACCGCTTCGTTCGAAATCATGACGGGAACGAAGCCCTTGCCGGTGTAGCTCATGGCGATGAGCGAATCGTCCGAGATCGCGAGGGGCCGGAAGAGCCCCGTCTCGACGTTGCTCAGGCACTCCATGCGCTTCGTCTCGCAATCGAACCGGAAGACGTTCGAAACGCCGGTTTCATAGGATGTTCCGAAGATGTGCCTTCCGTCGGGGGAGAAGGTGAAGTTCTGTGCGGGGTTGTTCTCGAACTCCCAGAGGACCTCGTAGGAGCTGTCCCAGGCGAGGAGTTTCGCCGTCTCCATGCGAATGAGGCGCTGATCGCCGTTTATCTCGGCGAGGGTGCCCGAGAGGTATGTTCCGTCGGGGGAGATGTCGATGTCGAAGATGTCCTTGCCGTAGGCGAGCCGGAGCACCTCGTAGCCGTTCGCGTAGGGAGGCTCGAAGCGGACGAGTGACGAGAAGCCGTTGTGGTGCTGCACGCCCCAGAGCGAACGATCGGCGCGGTTCAGGGCGAGATCCCCCGTCCGACAGTTCTTGAAGAGAATCTCCGTTTTGCCGGTATCGAGATGGTACGCGTTGAGATCCCTGAACGTGCGGCTGTTGTCCGTCGTGAAGAACAGCGTGCGCGACGAATCGTCGTAGGCGAGGGAACACACGTAGTAGAGAGCCGGGGTCGAGATCTCGCAGAGCTTGCGGAGCGTGCCGCGATCGACGTCGAGAGCCGCGATGTACGAGAATTCCCCCGGATAGTTGACCGCGGCGTAGAACGTCCGGCGCGCGGGATCGAAAAAGCCGCGCGAGACGGAGCCGAGCGGCTGGCCGCAGAGCGGGCGCGCGCGCGTGACCGGGTAGGAGCGTATCGAGTCGAGATTCGCGCGCTGCCACTCGCGTTCGAAGTCGATCCAGCGCCCCCATTCCTCGTCGAGCGATACGCCGTATACCTTTTTGAACTGGGAGGCGTAGTATCGGCAGCTCCCGTCCTCGCGGCGGACCCAGTCGATGAGCTTCTCCGGGCCGTAGCGGCAGGCGAGATAGGAATCGAAGCGGGTGCCGTAGAGGTACGCGACCTGCCCTATCTGGAAATCGATCGCCGTGCCCTCCGACTGCAGTCCGACCGGCTCGTAGAAATAGCTCCCGTCGCGGACCATCGTCCGGAAGACCATCTCGTCCCATCCGGTGAGCACGCGTCCGATGCCTCCCGCCATCCATGTCTCGAGGAACACGGCGATGCCCTCGTGGTACCAGCGGGGCGCGTAGCGGCGCGGATTCGTGAGGAAGCTGTAGAATATCGAGACGGGATCCTCGTCAGTCGGCGGCACCTTTCCGAGGAAGAGCGAGCGGTAGAACCGGTCGCCGCGCGTCGCCTGATCGGAGGCGACGACGTGGACGAG
>DHHN01000204.1 GCA_002403295.1 bacterium UBP1_UBA4771
GACTGGCATCCTGACAGGCAAGTACAACGACGGCACCGCCCCCGAAGGCAGCCGGGCAGCCCTGCCCAATTTCGAGTGGCTCAAGAAACGCATCGTGACCGCGCGAAGATCCTCCCCCTCTTTTCGCGCGAGCTTCCGCTCGAGTTCGTCCCAGTAGATGATTCCGTCGACGAGACCGGCCACTTTCGCCTCATCGGCCGTCATGACGGCGAGATCCATGGTCTCGACGATCCGTTCCTCGGTGAGGCCGCGGTCCTCGTCGAGCGCTTTCACGAACATGCTCCAGAACTCCTCGAGGAGCCATTTGTCGTTCTCGCGCGCCTCGGGAGACATATTCGAGCGCGTCATCATCTCGGCGGCCGCCTTGTACTCCTTGATCTGGTGCAGGTTCGGCTTGATACCGAGCTTCTCGAGCGTGCCCTTGATATGCATGCTTCCCGAACCCATGCCGATGAACTGGACGTTCGCCGGCGGCGCGAGCCAGATCGAATCGCAGGCGGAAGCGAGATAGTAGGCGTTGCGATTCATGTCGTCGGACCAGCAGTGGACCTTCTTTCCCGCGCCCCGCACCTTTTTGACTGCCCCTCGCATCTCCTCGAGCATGGCGAGCCCGGCGCCGTTCGAGCCGCTGATCTTCATGACGACGCCATCGATGCGTTTGTCGACGGCGGCCTTCTCGAGGTTGCCGAGCACCCGCTGAAGCGTTTCCCCGCCGCCGCCGACCGCGCCGAGAATGCCCGCCGGGGGGTCGTACTCGTCGATCGCCCCGTAGAGATCGACGACAAGCCAGGATCGGTCGTCGATCTTCTNNTCGAAACGACGATCCCGCCCGCGACGAGCGCCGTGACGACGATCGCGAGGATCGTCGCGAAAAAGCTCTGCCAGAATACTCTCATGTTGAGCGCCTCCCGCGCTGCCGCGTCGATCGGCGGCGATCCGCCGACCGTGCTACTTGCCTGCCAGCTCCTTTTTCATGTTGAAGAGGAAGATGATATGCTGCTGCTCCTCCCCGATGAGGGTCTGTATAATCTCGCGGTTTTTCGGGTCGATGAACGAGGAGAGCCCGCTGAAGAAGAGGATCGCGTCCTTCTCGAAGCCCATACCCTTCTCGATCGCGTCGATGGGGGTCTTGATCTCCTCGGCGAACGTCGCCACGGTGAGGTCCATGTAGAGATCACCGTGCACGAGCGCGTTCATGTACGCCTCGGTCTCGCCGGCGTACGACTCGGTGTACTGCGCTTTCGAGAGACCGTCCCGGATCTCGGTGAAGCGACGGACGTGCTCCACCTCCCACTCGTAGAGCTTCTTGAAAAGCTCGTAGAGCTCGCGCTGACCCTTGAAGCGCTCGGCGCACATCGCATAGAAATCGCGGCGCTTTTTCTCCTTCTCGATGCCGATCTCGACGATCTCCGCGGGCTGCAAAATATTCGCCACGGATGGTCCTCCCTTCGAATGGTGTCCCGTTCGTTTCGATTCAACAAAACCGGCGCATCGATCAGAACGCGGCCGTAAAGCCGGCCGCGACGTTCCACTCGTCGTCCACCTCGCGATACTGGAGCTCGGTGCTTATACGGAAGTTCCGGCGCAAAAGATACGAATAGTTGAGCGCCTCGGCCCGGTAGTCGAGCGACGGCCTGCCCGCATACAGCTCGTCGACATCGGAGTCGACATGGTTGTAGAGAAACGTGACGAACGATCTCCCGAGCTCGCCGCGCACCGCCCAGATCGCCTCGAGGAATCCTCCCCGCGTCTTCGTCCGCTCCGCTCCCCCCGGGACGAAGAACGGATTGTCGTCCGTGCGCTCGAGGTACTGCCAGTTGAGCTGCACCGAGGCTCCCGCGTCCACCGTTCCGTCCACGCCCCAGTACCGGTGCTCGTTCGATAGATAGTTCCCCCCGGACATGGCATGGGCGTTGCAGAAATACCCGAAGGCGCCGAGACGCACCGGACCGACCCCATGCGATCCCCGCACGAGGACGTTCTTCCAATCGTCGTCGTCGAAGATATTCCCCGCCGCCCCGATGCCGTTTCCGTTCACCACTTCAGCGACGAGATCGGTGCCGAACGGAGTCGCATAGCTCACCATGATCCCCCGGTCGTAGGTGAGGTTGGTTCCGGCGGATCCGACGCGAGTTCGATATATCTCGTAGTCCTCGATCGTGAGCCGCAGCTCGCGCTTGAAGAGCGGGTCCGAGACCTGGAACTGCCCGATCGCGAGATCGAGATCGGCGCCGAAGAGATCGTTGAAGCCGACGAATGCGTCCTCGACGCCGGCGACCTCGCCGCGCTCCGACATATAAAAGTAGATATAATAAATGATGTTTTTCGCGATGTTGCCGCCCGACATGATCTTGATGCTGTAGGGTGTCTTGAGATCCGCCTGATCCTCGCCGCCCCGCGATGCGTAGGACGCGTACGCGTCCACGCGGATCGCGAGCGGGAGCTCCCTGACGAGCGTGAGGAGGCTGTCGCCGGTCTCGAAGGTGTGGCGTGCCGGCTCCTTGCCTTCGAGGCGGTAGCCGTTGCCCGCGAAATCCTCTCCGTAGGGCTTGAGGCGGGGCGCCGGGGCGTGGCACGTCGTGCACGACATGCGGTATTTTCTGGCGAACGCGGGAATCGCCCCGCAGTCGCCCGCGAGCAGCGGAAGCGCCGCCGCCGCGACCGCCGCGGCCGCGAGCGTCCGCCTCCGGATATTCGCTCGATCCGGCATCGTCACTCCCTTCGTTCGCGGGGCGGCGCCGAAGCGCGCCCCGGCCGCCGCGTCAATCGACGACCTCGAAGGTCGTCCGGGCGTCGTTGACCCGGATGATCTCGGTCTCGTCGGCGGGCACCTTGAGAAAGTCCGCGACCGACTTCACGAGGCGGCGGTAGCTCATCTCGGCCCGGACGACGATCGTGCCGATCGCCGCCTCCTCCGGAACGGTCCACGTGTACGTCTCGATCTTCGTCTCGCGGGGACCGATACGGTAGTCGACGCCCAGCGAGGCCGTGTTCCACTGCGCGATCGTGCGCCGCCCCTGCGGATCGAAGTACGGCAGGCAGAAGATGCGGTCGCCCTCGGGGAGCGAATCGCGCGGGAGCCCCGCGAAGCCGGGAATATCCATCATCATTCCCATATCCTGATACGCGAGCTCGTTGCTCGTGATCGTCGCCGGCTCCCCCGCGAAGCCCTTGCGATCGACGGGGAGATGATATTCCCTTCCCGCCGCGTCGACCGCCGTCACACGGAGCCAGAGTTGACGTTCCTCGGCGGAACCCGACGGCACCTTGTGTCCGCACTTGCCGTTGAAGGCCTGCACCGTGATGACGACCCGGTCTCCCGGCTCCACCTCGCGATCGCTCGGGTGCATGCGGAGCTCGATCGCCCCGCGCACCTTCCCGGGATCGTGCGCGCCGTGAAAGAGGTGCTGCGCGATGTCGGGGTGCTCGTCCTTCGCGGTCACGGCGCTTCGCCCCGGGGCGCGCGGCATGTGGCACACGTGACAGGGGACGCCTTCCGCGGCGTACGGACCTTCCTTCCACTCGAGCTGCGTCGCCTTGACCCAAACGCCGTAGGGCGACTGCTCGTTGTGGCAGGTGCCGCAGTACTCGGCGCTTCTCGTGAACTCGTGATAGACCGTCTCGTGGTACGGGCTCTTGACCCCCTCGCGATTTCCGCGCTTCACGCGTCCCGGCTCGACGATATAGTTGTAATTGACCGACGGCTCTCCCGTCCGCGCGACGATCACGTGGCAAATGTCGCACGAGACCCCCTCGTTCGCCCGGCTTCCCGCCTCGGGGCGAGGCGGCGGCACGTCTCCCGCGAGAAAGGAGACCGGCGCGTGGCATCCGTTGCAGCCGGCTTGTACTTCCGCGAACTTCGGATCCTTTTCCGCGTGGGGGATCGCGAGCTCGAAATATTCGATCTCGTCCCAGTGATGCGTATAGGCTTGCGCCATCATCGACTGCGCCCATTGCTCGTAGATATCGGTGTGGCACTGCCTGCAGGTGATGGGCCGCTCGAAGTTCTCGTACCGATAGAGGCCGAGCGCCTCGTCGCCGCCCTTGCGGACCTCGGCGACGAGCGGGGGAAGCGCGATGAAAGCGCCGAGCGCGATGCTTGCCATGATGAGCGGCAGTCTTCGCACGAAATACCTCCCTTCGTGTCCCTCCGCGGATCGGATCCTCGGCGAACGACATGCATGCGTTTCCGTTATTGGAACAAAACGATTATAGGGGGCCGTGCCGCAAGTACAACGGGTTTTTTCAGATGAATCGACGAAAAGGGACGAATCGAGAGCTGGCGGCATAAAAGGGGCCGGCCATCGCGGCCGGCCCCTCGAAGAAACGCGCCTTGGCCGTATCACTTACCGAAAGAGCTCTTTTATCCCGCCCCACGTGCTCGTTTCCGTGGCGGTCGGATCGCACATGATGTTGAGCGTCACGCCGCACACGTCGTGAAGCTCTCCGCCGTTCGCGCCGCAGAGGAAGGACGGGTAGTTCGCCGGCATCGGCGCCGTATCGCCGGTTCGCCAGATACGCATGGTATTGGCGAGGCTATAATCGAGGAAGCAGTACGGGCAGGCATCGAACGCGCCCCTCATCGTGATGTTGGACGTGACACCGACGACCTGCCAGGCGAAGTAACTCACCTTGGTGCCGACGTTGTAATAGGTGATCGTCCCGGTGAAATCGCCGAGACCGTCGCCCCATGTATGCGTCCCGCTCAGCCAGAAGGAGCCGCCGGTGTAGTTCGTCACGTAATCGATCCAGCCGGTGCCGCTCGAGTTGATGGAGCGGGCCGTCTCGACCGCGCCCGCCTCGTCGATCGTCATGCCCCAGATCTTCCACTGAGTGCCGAGCGCCGATCCGTTCCACGACTCCGCATTCTGCATGTTTCCGGGCACGCCGGGACCGACGCCCGTGCAGAAGGCCTCGGAAGCGCGCCCAAGGATCATCGTGCCGTCGTTCGTCTTGTAGGTGCCCGAAACCGGCTGGTGCGCGCACTGGGCCGCCGCGACGGAGGCAATCAGCATCGCCATCGCCATAACGAGAAATATTCTCAAAAGCTTCATTTCGCCCTCCCCTCTTGGACTTCGAATCGTCAACTTTATAACTGATTAATCGGCAAAAGGTTTTGGAGCGCACCCCCCCTCCGGTGAACAAAGAGCGCTTCGCGGACTACGTGGCCGCCGACCTCCCGCTTTTCCAGTTCTGAATGAGGTTTTGCGACCATGATTATATCCTTAAACGGGACTCGTTGTCAATCAGAAAGCGGCCCTTCGAGCGCCCTCGGAGGGCCGACCTCCGCCGGCCGCCCCCCCCTGACGCTCCGGCCTCACCGGACCTACCGGTAGAAGCCTTTTATCGCCCCCCATGTGCTCGATTCGGCAGCGATGGGCGTGCAGTGTATCTTGGCCAGCACGCAGCAGCTCGCGTCGAAGAGCTCTCCCATCGTCGCGTCGCATGCAAACGCAGGGTAGCCCGACGGCATCGGCGTCGGATATCCCGTCTGCCATTCGAGCATCGCGCTCGAGATCGCATACTCGATCGAGCAGTTCGGACATTCGTCGAAACCGGCCGTCATGAAGACGCTCGACGTGACCCCCACGGCCTGCCACCTGACATATGTCACTCGAGCGGTGACCTGGAAATACGTCA
>DHHN01000061.1:0-2656 GCA_002403295.1 bacterium UBP1_UBA4771
GGATCGTGGTCGAGATTACGGAATAAACACTGGCGCGGATGGAGGTTGCCCGGTGGACGGACAGCGGATACGGATTAAACTCAAGGCGTACGAGCACGCGATGCTCGACCGCAGCGCCGAAGAGATCGTGAAGACCGCGCGGCGGACCGGTGCGGACGTGTCGGGGCCGATCCCGCTTCCGACGAAACGCACCGTGTACACCGTGCTGCGGTCGCCGCACGTCAACAAGAAGTCGCGCGAGCAGTTCGAGATTCGGGTCCACAAGCGGCTCATCTATCTCACGAACGTGACGACGAAAGCGGTTGACGCGCTGCAGAAACTCGATCTTCCGGCCGGCGTCGACATCGAGATCAAGGTATGAGCGGGGAGGACACGATGCGAGGGCTCATAGGCAAGAAGATCGGCATGACGCACCTCTTTGACAAGGACGGAACGCAGATTCCCGTCTCGGTCATCCAGGTGGGCCCCTGCCCCGTCGTCCAGGTGAAGTCGCCGAAGAAGGACGGCTACGCCGCGGTCCAGCTCGCGTTCGGCGTCGTTCGGCCGACGAAGGTGAAGCTCGCCGAGGTCGGCCACTGCAAAAAGGCCGGTCTGCCCGCGTACCGGAACCTCCAGGAATTCCGCGTCGAGAACGCCGACGAGTTCGAGGCGGGACAGATGATCGACGTGACGATCTTCAAGGACGTCGCGGAGGTGGACGTGACGGGCAAGACGAAGGGGCGCGGCTTCACGGGTCTCCACAAGCGCCACAACTTCCACGGCGGCCCCGCCTCCCACGGCTCCAAGTCGCACGACGTGGCGGGTTCGATCGGGAGCTCCGCCTATCCGTCGCGCGTCATGAAGGGAAAGAAGATGGCGGGGCGGATGGGATACAAGCGGTTCACCGTCAAGAATCTCAAGGTGGTCGAGATCGATCTCGAGAACAATCTCATGATGGTGCGGGGTGCCGTCCCGGGCGCCGTCAACACGATTCTGAGAATCACGGCGTCCTCGTAGGCGGGATGCAGAGGTACATCCATGGCGAACGCGAAACTGTACGATTTCAGCGGCAACTTCAAGGGCACGGTGGAGCTCCCGGCGGCGTTCTTCGATCAGCCGGTCAACACGGGCGTGCTCTACGACTCGGTGAAGCAGTATCTGGCGAACCAGCGGCGGGGCACGGCGAAGACCAAGCAGCGCGGCGAGGTCAGCTACAGCACCAAGAAACCCTGGCGGCAGAAGGGGACGGGCCGGGCGCGCGCCGGCATGCGAAGCTCTCCGATCTGGCGGCACGGCGGCGTCGTTTTCGGCCCGCAGCCGCGCGATTACCATTACACGATCCCCCGCAAGATCAAGCGGCTCGCCCTCGCCTCGGCCCTGAGCGACAAGGGGCGCGGCGAGGTCGTGTTCGTCGTCGAGGGGATCGCGGTCGATACGCCGAAGACGAAGCCCTTCGTGAGCTTCCTGCGGGCGGCGGGTCTCGGCGGCAAGCGCGTGCTGTTCGTCACCGACTCCTGGAACGACGCGGTGTTCCGCTCGATGCGGAACATCCCCGGCGTCGAGATGACGCTCGGGCGCAATTTGAACGCGTACGGCATCCTCCGTGCCGAGGTTCTCCTCTTCACGAAGGAAGGCCTCTCCTCCCTCGAAGGGGTGTTTGCGCAGTGAAGAATCTGCACATGATCATTCTGAAGCCGGTCATCACCGAGCGGACCAACGCGCTCAAGGAGGCGACGAACTCGTTCGTCTTCGAGGTTCATCCGGGCGCGAACAAGCGCGAGATCAAGCTCGCCGTCGAGAAGCTCTTCAACGTGCGGGTGAAGGACGTCCACACGGCGGTTCTGCGCGGCAAGCCGAAGAAGACGCTCATGAAGGGCGGCCGGTTTCTCGGCAAGCGGCCCGACCGCAAACGCGCGATCGTGAAGCTCGCCGAGGGGCAGAACATAGAGATATTCGACCAGGTGTAGTTCGTCGCTCACCTCCCGCGCCGCGGGGGGCGTGACGCGGATGCCGCGCAAGCGGCGCTACGCAAAGAGGAACGGACCGATGGGAATCAAGAAGTTCAAGCCGATAACGCCGGGGCAGCGGTACAAGACCGTCATCGATTACTCGGTGCTCACGAAGAAGCCGCCAGAGAAGTCGCTCCTCGAGCCGATCCGCAAGACGGGCGGCCGCAACAACGACGGCCACATCACGAGCCGGCACATCGGCGGCGGCAACAAGCGGATGTACCGCATCGTCGATTTCAAGCGGAACAAGATCGGCGTCCCGGCGACCGTGAGCTCGCTCGAGTACGATCCGAACCGGTCGGCGTTCATCTCGCTGCTGACCTACCGCGACGGCGAGAAGCGCTACATCATCGCGCCGCACGGGATAAAGGTCGGCGACACGCTCCTCGCGGGGCCCGAAGCCGACATCCATCCGGGAAACGCGCTTCCGCTCGAGAAGATCCCGACGGGGCTCTTCGTCCACAACATCGAGCTCGTCTCCGGCCGGGGCGGGCAGATGGCGCGCAGCGCCGGCTCCTACGCCCAGCTCATGGCGAAGGAGGGGAACCACGTGCTCCTGCGGCTCCCGAGCGGCGAGATCCGCAAGGTCCGCAAGGAGTGCTACGCGACGATCGGGCAGGTCAGCAACATCGATTACGAGAACATATCGATCGGCAAGGCCGGCCGCA
>DHHN01000061.1:2831-6407 GCA_002403295.1 bacterium UBP1_UBA4771
CGCGGGGCGCACGAGAGACGGCACGGAGGTTCGATGACACGATCGTTGAAAAAAGGCCCCTTCATCGACGAGAACCTGCTCGGGAGGATCGAACAGCTGAACGATACGGGCGACAAGAAGGTCGTCAAGACCTGGGCGCGCCGCTCGACCATCTCGCCCGAGTTCATCGGGCACACGCTGGCGATCCACAACGGCAACAAGTTCATCCCGGTGTTCATCACGGAGAACATGGTCGGCCACAAGCTCGGCGAGTTCGTGGCGACGAGGACCTACCGGGGACACCCGGGAGTCAAGAAGGCGGCGGCGGCGTAATATGGCGGAGGTAGCTCACATGGAAGCACGCGCGATCGCGCGGCACGTACGGGTTTCGCCGCGGAAGGCCGGAATCATCGCCGACCTCGTGCGGGGTAAATCGGTCGAGCGGGCGCTCGAGATCCTCAAGTACTCGACGCGGACCGCGTCGACGCCGATACTGAAGACCGTCACGTCCGCGATGCACAACCTCGCCGGCAAGATGGAGCATCTTGTCGATCCGAAGGATATCGGCATCAAGTCCATCACGATCGGCGAGGGCCGGACGATGTACCGGATCAAGCCGCGGGCGCAGGGTCGCGCCTACCGGATTCGCATACGGAGCAGCCACATCACCGTGGTTGTCCACCATACAGGCGCAACCGAAGCGTAACGCGAGGAGGAATCTTGGGACAGAAAACCAATCCCATTGGGCTCCGGCTCGGCATCAACCGCCTCTGGGATTCGATGTGGTTCGCGCAGAAGAACTTCGCGAACTGGCTCGAAGAAGACGTCATGATACGGAAGTATATCAAGAGACGCCTCGCGCGGGCCGGCGTCGCGAAGATCGAGATCGAGCGGCGCGGCGACAAGGTGCGGGTGCACATCCACACGGCGCGGCCGGGAATGGTGATCGGGCGGAAGGGGGCCGAGGTCGATTTCCTCAGCGAGGAGATGGCGCACCTCACGGGAAAGAACGTCCAGATCGACATCAAGGAAGTGAAGCGCCCCGAGCTCAACGCCATGCTCGTCGCCGAGCACATCGCCGGCCAGATCGAGCAGCGCGTTTCCTACCGTCGCGCGATGAAAAAGGCGATCGGCTCGGCGATGCGGATGGGCGCGCTGGGCATAAAGCTGAAAACGAGCGGCCGTCTCGGCGGCGCCGAGATGTCCCGCGTCGAGGGATACATGGACGGACGGGTGCCGCTGCACACGCTCCGCGCCGACATCGACTTCGCGCGGGCGACCGCGTTCACGACCTACGGCACGGTCGGCATCAAGGTGTGGATGTACCTCGGGGAGCTTTTCCCGAAAGATTTCAAGCGCCGGATCAGCGAGGCCGCGGTCGACGAGGGCTCCCGGACGCGCTGACGTTCGAGACAAGGGGTTGATTGGCAATGTTGATGCCGAAACGCACGAAATACCGCAAGCAGCAGCGCGGACGCCGGCGCGGGATGGCGACCCGGGGCGCGAGCATCGAGTTCGGAACGTACGCGCTCCAGACCGAGGCCCCCGCGTGGGTCACGAACCGCCAGATCGAGGCGGCGCGAGTCGCGATCATGCGACACATCAAGCGCACCGGCAAGCTCTGGATCCGGATCTTCCCGGACAAGCCCGTCACGGTGAAGCCGGCGGAGACGCGCATGGGAAAGGGCAAGGGCGCCCCGGAGTTCTGGGTGGCGGTCGTGAAGCCGGGGCGGATTCTCTTCGAGCTCGAGGGGGTCGATCACGAGGAGGCGCGGCAGGCCATGCGCCTCGCCTCGGCGAAGCTCCCGATGAAAACGAAGTTCATGCGCCGGGTAGCGACGGGGAAGGTAACGGGATGAAAACGACCGAAATGAGAGAGATGACCCTCGCCGAGCTCGCGGCGCACGCGGCGGAGCTCGCCGAGGAGCTCGCCCGGATGCGGATGCAGCTCGCGCTGAAACGGCTCGACAATCCGCTCAAGGCGCGCACCACGCGGCGCGAGCTCGCCCGCGCCAGGACGATCATGAACGAGAAGATGCGCGCCGGCGCCGCCGCGACGGCGGGTCCGGCGGACACCGGAACGACGAAGGCATAGCGCCGCGGTCCGGCGCGGATACCGACGAGGAGAAGGAATGGAAACGAGAAAGCCCCGGAAAACGCTGGTCGGGCGCGTCGTGAGCGACACAATGGAGAAGACGGTCACCGTCTCCATCGAGCGCCGGTTCCAGCATCCGCGCTACAAGAAGATCGTGAAGCGGACCGCGACGGTCCACGCGCACGACGAGGAGCGCGGCGCGCACGTCGGCGACCTCGTGCGGGTCATGTCGACGCGTCCGCTCTCCAAGATGAAGCGGTGGCGCGTCGTGGAAATCCTCGAGAAGGCGAAGTAGGAGTCGACGATGATCAAGACCTATACGAATCTCGTTGTGGCCGACAACTCCGGCGCGAAGAGCGTGCGGTGCATCCGCGTGATAGGCGGCACGAGGCGGCGCTACGCCGGCGTCGGCGACATCATCGCCGCCAACGTCAAGATGGCGATCGCCGGCTCGGCGATCAAGAAGGGCCAGGTCGTGAAATGCGTCGTCGTCCGCACCCGGAAGGAAACGCGGCGCAAGGACGGCACCTACATCCGCTTCGACCAGAACGCGGCGGTGCTCATCAATGAACAGCACGAGCCGATCGGCACGCGCATCTTCGGGCCGGTCGCGCGGGAACTGCGGGACAAGCGCTTCATGAAGATCGTCTCGCTTGCTCCCGAGGTAATCTAGCGAAACGGGAAGAACGATGAAGATCAGGAAGAACGATCTCGTGAAGGTGGTCTCGGGCAACTCCAAGGGGCTCGAGGGCAGGGTGCTCAAGGTGTTCCCCGACGCGGATCGGGTGATCGTCGAGAAGGTTCGTCTCGTCAAGCGCCACACGCGCGTTCAGCGCGGCCAGGTCCAGCAGGGGGGCATCGTCGAAAAGGAGGCGCCCATCCACGTCTCCGACGTCAAGCTCGTGTGCCCGAAGTGCAACCGGCCGACGAGAACGGCCGTGTCCGTCCTCGCCGACGGCAGCAGGGCGCGGCAATGCAAGAAGTGCAAGGAGATTCTGAGCGATCAGGATTGACGCGGCGGCGCTCTCGCGGGGCGCCTCTCGTGAGCCTGGAAACGTGAAACGGAAACGGTGAATTCGATGGCGAACACGCAGTACGTACCGAATGTCAAGAGCCGGTACCTCGAGAAGGCGGTGCCGGAGATGATGAAGAAATTCGGCTACCGCAACATCATGCAGGTGCCGCACCTCGTGAAGATCAACGTCAACATGGGGGTCGGCGAGGCGATCAGCGACGCGAAGCTCCTCGAAACGGCGGCGAAGGATCTCGCCACGATCACGGGCCAGCGGCCGGCGACGTCCCGTTCGAAGGCCGCCATCGCGGGGTTCAAGCTCCGCGCGGGCGTTCCGATCGGCTGCCACGTGACGCTGCGGCACCGGCGCATGTACGAGTTCTTCGACCGCCTCGTGAACGTGGCGATTCCGCGAATCCGCGACTTCCGCGGTCTTTCGCCGAAGAGCTTCGACGGGCGCGGCAACTACTCCTTCGGCGTGAAGGAGCAC
>DHHN01000061.1:6432-7623 GCA_002403295.1 bacterium UBP1_UBA4771
GCCAAGACGGACGAGGAGGCCCGCGAGCTCCTCGCGCTCCTCGGAATGCCGTTCCGGCAGGCCTGACAGGAAAGGGAGAATCCGTGGCGAAGAAGTGCTTGATAGCGAAAGCGAAGCGGCAGCCGAAGTTCAAGGTGCGCGCCTACCACCGCTGCAGCCGGTGCGGCCGGCCGCGGGCGTACCTGCGCAAATTCGGCGTGTGCCGCATCTGCTTCCGCGAGCTCGCGCTCGAGGGAAAGATCCCCGGCGTCGTCAAGGCGAGCTGGTAAGGTATTCGACCGAACATCGATTCGACGAGGTGATGGCGTAATGATGACCGACCCGATAGCCGATATGCTCACGCGGATCCGAAACGGGATCAAGGAGAGAAAGTCGCACGTCGACATACCGGCCTCCCGCACGAAGGCCCAGATCGCGAAGCTTCTCCTCGATCACGGCTACGTGAAGAACGTGAAGTACATGGACGACGAGAAGCAGGGCGTGCTCCGCGTCTATCTCAAATACGACGAGGCGAAGCGGAGCGCGATCGAGGGTCTGCGGCGCATATCGCTCGCGAGCCGCCGCGTGTACGTCACGAAGGACCGCCTGCCCCGCGTTCAGGGAGGCTTCGGCACGGCCATCATCTCGACGTCGAAAGGAATCCTGACCGACAAGGAGTGCCGCGCGCTCGGCGTGGGCGGGGAGGTTCTCTGCCACATCTGGTAGCGGGACGCGCGCGTGCCCCGCGGTCCCGGCGGCGCCGGGAAGCTCACGGAGGTTCACAGTCGTTATGTCGCGAGTAGGAAAATATCCCATACCGGTGCCCGCGGGAGTCACGGCGGAAATCCGCGGCAGCGTGATCGCCGTCAAGGGGCCGAAGGGTGAGCTCACGCGGACGCTCCATCCCGATATGATCATCGAGATCGGCGAGGGAACGGTGACGGTGAAGCGCCCGAGCGACGCGAAGCTTCACAAGTCGCTCCACGGCCTCACGCGGACGCTCGTCGCGAACATGGTGACGGGCGTGTCGCAGGGGTACGAGAAAAAGCTCGAGATCGAGGGCGTCGAGTACCGCGCCGAGCTCAGGGGCACCGCGCTCAGCCTGAGCCTCGGTTTCGCTTCCCCGAAGCGGTACGAGCCGCGCGCGGGGATCACGATCACGGTGCCCGATCCGAAAAAGATCACGATCTCGGGGATCGACAAGGAGAAGGT
>DHHN01000053.1 GCA_002403295.1 bacterium UBP1_UBA4771
CCGGTCTTCATCGGCGATTTCTGGAACGACGGGCCCTACGTGCACGGCTGCATCGCGGGCGGACGGGAATATCTCCACATCAACGCGAAGGGGGACGTCGAACCCTGCGTCTTCTGCCACTTCGCGGTCGACAACATAAAGAACACCTCGCTCCGAGACGCGATCAATTCCCCGTTCATGCGGCGCATCCGCTCCCGCCAGCCGTATCGGGAGAATTTGCTCATGCCGTGCATGCTCATCGACGCGCCGGACGTGCTCCGCTCGGTCGTGGCGGAGTGCGATGCGCGCCCGACATGCGAAGGGGCCGATGAGCTCATCACGAACTTCTCCGATACGATCGATCGCTATGCCGCGGAATATCGCGCATACGCCGATCGAGCGTGGGACGAGGAAAAGAGCCGCATGGCGGAGACGCCGACGCGGGCCGCGTCGAACTGACGGACAACTACCCCTTCACGCACACGAGGGGCCGGAGCCGGGCGACCCGCCGGCTCACGCCGGCGCCTTCCATGACGGCGACGACCCGTTCGACGTCCTTGTAGGCGCCGGGGGCCTCTTCGGCGAGGCCGGCCCTGCTGTGCGCGCGCACGACGATCCCGCCGCGATCGAGCTCGGCGATCACGCCGTCGCCGCGGTAATCGCGCAGCGCCTGTTTCCGCGATTTGCGCCGCCCGGCGCCGTGGATCGAGCTGCCGAAGGTCTCCTCCATTCCGCGCTCCGTTCCCACGAGAATGAACGAGCAGGTTCCCATGGTGCCGCCGACGAGAACGGGCTGGCCCACGCCGCGGTACCGCTCGGGTATCTCGGGGCGCCCGGCCGCGAAGGCGCGCGTCGCGCCTTTCCGATGGACGAGAAGCTCCCGCTCGACGCCGCCGACGGCGTGACGCTCGAGTTTGAGGTTGTTGTGGCCGACCTCGTAGAGCGTGCGCATCCCGGCAAGCGGCACGGCCAATACGTCGCGGAACACGTTTCGGATGAGCCCGGACAGCGCTTGCCGGTTCGCGAAGGCGCAGTTGATCCCGGCCTTGACCGCCGCGATGTACCGCTTTCCCTCCGGACTCGCGATCGGCGCCGCCGCCAGATCCTCCTCGGGAACGCTGATACGGTACTTCTCGCTCGCCCGTCGAAGCACGGACTGGTAATCGGTGCCGATCTGATGGCCGAGCGCGCGGCTCCCCGTATGGATGCTGACCGCGATGGAACCCTCCGCGATACCGAACGCCGCCGCGGCTTCGGCGTCATACACCGCGTCGACGCACTGCACCTCGAGATAATGGTTGCCGGAGCCGAGCGTGCCGACCTGTTTCATCTGCCGGTCCTTCGCGAGCGCGCTCACGCACGACGGATCGGCGCCGTCGACGCATCCGCCCTCCTCGACGTATTCGAGATCGCCGGGAAGCCCGTATCCCCGATCGAGCGCGTACCGCGCGCCCCGCACG
Organism: bacterium UBP1_UBA4771; assembly: GCA_002403295.1. GTDB lineage: Bacteria > Krumholzibacteriota > Krumholzibacteriia > Krumholzibacteriales > Krumholzibacteriaceae > SSS58A. The sequence continues at coordinate 1,440 of DHHN01000053.1, forward strand.
AGCAGCTCGTCGATCTCCCTCGTCGCGAGCGTGAGCGAGCCGGTGGAACCGATGCCGGCCGGTATCCGCCGGAAGAGAGCGTCGGCGAGCTCGACCTTCCGCCGTTCGATCTCCTCGCGCCGAACGTCCACGATCATCGTCCGAACGCCGCAATTGATATCGAATCCGACGCCCGCGATCGCCACGACCCCGGTTTCCGGGTCGAACGCCCCCACCCCGCCGATCGGAAATCCGTATCCCGGATGGATGTCCGCCATCGCGAGCGAGGCGCGCTCGATTCCCGGCAGGCAGGCGACGTTGCGAACCTGGAGGAGCGCATCCCACTCCTTGCCCGCGCGCTCGCCGAGAAGAGATTCGATCGATTCACGGTCCGCGTAGATGCGGCCGGGCACGTTCATCGCGCCCGTTTTCGGAATCTCCCAGAGATACTCGTGCACCCGTATGAGCTCGATACGCGCCATGGAAACGCTCCGTTTCATGCCGAGCGCGAGCGGAACGATCGCCCGATGAGCCGGCGCCGGTCGACGCCGCCGCGGATTAGAGGTCGACCACGCACCGGGCGATCCAGCGCTCCCCGTTCTCCCGCCGCACCGAAGCCCCGCAGCAGGTGGCGGCCTTCACCTCGATGAGCAGCGCCGCGCGCGCTTCGGCCATCGAAACGCCCTTCGCCGTCGCCTCGATTTCCCATCCGAAGCTTCGCTCGGAGAGCGCGTCGACGGCGACCTCGGCGAACACGAGAGCGCGCACGTCGGCCTCGGCGATGAGGGCGTTCAGAAACTCGAGGAGAAGTCCCGTGAGATCTCTCGCGCGGCGTTGAATCCGCACGGATGACGACGTCCCGAGCGCCGATCGCTCCGCGACGAGGCCGAGCATCGCGGCGGCGGCCTCCTCGAAGGCCTCCGCCGGGGTCGCCCCCCAGCCGCGGATGCCCATATCGGCGGTGTGATCGATCGTCTCGTGCCCACGCGGCTCCATGAAACCCTTTTTCATCGTCTCCGGCGGAGCGTCGGACGGCGGCGGTCAGGATGGATTGAAGAAGAATTGGACGACGTCTCCGTCCCGGATCGCGTAGTCGTGCCCCTCGGTCCTGAGGAGCCCGCGCTGGTGAACGGCGGCGCGGGAACCGTGCTCGACGAGGTGCTCGAAGCTCATTACCTCGGCCCGGATGAATCCCCGCTCCATGTCGCCGTGAATCCTGCCGGCGGCGGCCGGCGCCGCCGTTCCCCGTGGAATCGACCACGCCTGGAGTTTCCCGTGCGCCGCGCTGTAATACCGGATGAGCCCGAGCAGATCGTGGCATTTTTCGATAAAGCGGCTTTTCGCGAGATTGTCGACCCCAAGCTCCGCCTCGAACGTGCGGCGCTCCTCCCCGGAGAGGGCGTCGAGCTCTTCCTCCAGACGCGCGGAGAAGACGAAGACGTTTTTCGCGCCGACGGTTTCGATCACCCGGCGGCAGGCGGCGCCGGCGCCAGCCGGATCCTCGTATCCCGTGTTGAGCACGACGAGGCGCGGCTTCGAGGTGAGGAGCCCGAGCTCGTCGAAGAGCGGACGCATCGGCGCCGGCACCGACTCCGCCGCGAGACGCTCCCCACGCGAGAGCGACGCGCGCACCGATTCCAGAAAATGCATGTCGCGGCGCTCGTCCTCCCGGACGGCCTTCGCCCTCGCCCGCTCCCTCTCGATCCATCGCTCGACGCGCTCGACGTCGGCGAGGAGAAGTTCCGTGTCCACGATCTCGATATCGAGAAGCGGATCGACGGTTCCGTACACGTGGCTCACGTTCTCGTCCGCGAAGCAGCGCAGCACGTGGGCGAGCGCAGTCGCCTCCCGGACGTGATGGAGAAATTTATTTCCGAGCCCCTCCCCGCGGCTCGCGCCCTTCACGAGGCCGGCGATGTCGATGAAGATGACGGTCGCGGGAATGACCTCGCTCGGGTGCAGGATGGCGGCGAGCCGCTCGAGGCGCTCGTCCGGAATAGGCACCGCTCCCTGATTGCGCTCGATCGTGCAGAACGGGTAGTTCGACGCCTCGGCGCCGGCATGGCAGAGGGCGTTCAGGAGCGTCGATTTGCCGACGTTCGGAAGGCCGATGATGCCGATCGTGAGCCCCATCGCGACGACCTTTCCCCCGGAACGGCGCCTCCCGCGCCCCTCCGCGCCGAGACCATCGTAGGGCATCGCGGCCCGGCTGTCAAAACGCAAAAAAGAATCTCCGGCCCCTCGCGGGACCGGAGATCGAATTCGCACGCGTTCGGGACCGGCGCCGCGCCCGCGGAGAGCGGGCGGGAACGCGGCCGTCAGCGCTTCTTCTTCGCCTTCTCCGTCTTTTCGGCCTTTTCGGCCTTCTCGGTATTCGCGGCCGGCTTCGCCTTCATGTGCGGGCACTGGCCGGATTCGATGAGCTTCTGACAACCCTCGTCGCCGTGCGTTTCCGCGCTGCATTCCTTTTCGGTCTTTGCCGCTTCGCCGCATTCCTCGTGGCTCGCGCCATGCGCCTTGCCGAAGTACTTCTTCGGATTCTCCTTGAACTTCTTCATGCAGCTCTCGCAGCAGAAATAGTACGTCTTTCCGCCGTGCTCGAGCTTCGCGCCCGCGTCCTTGCGGAGAAACACCTTGCCGGTCACGGGGCACGACTCGTGCATGTACGCGCCGGGGTTCTTGTCGAAGGCGGCCTTGTTCTCGGCGGTCTCGAAGTGGAGCGGCATCCCCTCGAACTCCGACGTGTATTTCATGTCCTTCTGCCGCATGACCTTGCTTCCGACGAAGTCGTAGTTCATCTCGTACTCGCCGGGGTTCTCGAAATACTTTGCCTTGCACGCCTCGGCGCAGAAATAGACCATCCGGCCGTTATGCTCGGCGGCGATCGCGTTGGCCTTGCCGACGCTCATGCCGCACACCGGGTCGATATCCTTCCCCGCCGACACGGCCTTCGGGTCCGCATCGAAGTGGGCCCTGCAGCCCGGGCTGCAGAAGTAATACGTCGCCCCTTCGTACCGGGCCGACAGAGCCTCGCTCCCATCGGTGATATACCCGCAGACGGAACAGGACACCTTGTCCGCGCCCTCTCCCGCGAGGGC
>DHHN01000105.1:0-1226 GCA_002403295.1 bacterium UBP1_UBA4771
CCGAGCAGGTCCCTGATCTGTCGCACGGCGTCCGGATACCGGCCTTGGCCGAAGGCCTTCACGGCGCCGTCGTACAGCTCGGACACCCGGAGCCGCTTGGCCGCCGTGAGGTAATTCTTGCTCAGCTCGTCGACGCGCGCGGTCAGCCGCTCCACGGCGGCCCCCGCCTCGGCCGACTCGGGCGCGATCGTCCGTACCATGTTCCACTCTCCGAGGGCTGCCGCGAGCTGGTCCTGCCGCTCGAGATCGAGCGCCCGCGACCGGTGCTGCTCCGCGAGATTTCGCAGCTTCTCCTCGGTCGCCTCCAGATACTCGGCCGCCCGCGCGTTTTCCGGATCGAGATCGAGCACCCTTCGCCATTCCACTCGCGCCCGGATGTAGTCGCCCGTGCTGTAGTAATCGAGCGCGAGCCGGAAATGCTGGTTCGTGAGGGCCGATCTCTCGACGTTTCTCGTGCGCTCCTCTTCCGCGGCGAGAATCGCCCGCTCGAAGACGGCGATCGTGTCCGCGACCGCGCGATTCGTCGGATCGTATTCGAGGGCGATCTTGAGCTCGTCGAGGGCCTTCGCGAGCGCGCCGTCGCCCCTGAACCGCTCGGCGGCTTCGATGTGGCCGGCGATCCGCCGCTGGAGTATCTGTTGGATCCGACGCTCCTGCTCGGCGAGCCGCTTTTCCTCGCGGAGCCGCAACCGGTCGTCGACGGAGGAGCCGACGCGGGCGGAAAGCGAGAGCGGATGCGTGCTGCCGGCGTCCTCGCGGCTCAGGTAGCCGTAGTCGAACCCGAAACCGCGCCAGCCGATGCCGACGCCGGCCGTGATCCCCTCCCCGTCGTAGCCCGCGCGGATCGCGAACAGGTCCCGGAACCGGTACTCGGCGCCCGCCCGGAACCGCGAGTCGCCGCGTTCGGGAGCGTCCATCTGCGCCGCGAGAACGAGCGCCGAGCCGCCCGCGAACGCGCGGGTGTAGCCGGCGCCGATCATGATCGTGCGATCGACCGGCTCGCTCACGGAAACGAGCTTGATCTCGGCGCCGATGATGTCCTGGAGATTGCAGCCGAGATTGAGCCCCTCGATCCATCGCGGCTGATACACGAAACCGACGTCGACGCCCGTTCCGGTATCGGAAAAATCGCCGACCCGCTGGCTCAGCATCTTCACCGAGGAACCGGCGGTGATCGCCCCGGCGTACCGCCACGGGAGCGTGTACGCGTAGGCGATGACCGCCTG
>DHHN01000105.1:1317-2874 GCA_002403295.1 bacterium UBP1_UBA4771
GAGAAGAGCCGGGCGTGGCTCGCGAGAACGGCGGTGTACCGGTTGAGGACGAGGGCCGCCGGATTGTAATACACGACCGACGCGTCGTCGCCGACGGCCGAGAAGGCGCCTCCCATGGCGATGGCGCGCGAGCCCGCCCCGATGGCGAAGATGGAACGCGTTCCGCCCGCTCCCTCCTGGGCCGCGGCGCCCCCGGCGAGCGGCGCGAGGAGAAACAGGACGGCGAAGACCGCGTTGTGTCGTTTCAATCGCATACTCATCACTTCGCGACGGCGATCTTGAAGAGCGCCGATTGCGGGCCCGCCTCGACCTTGCAGAGATAGACGCCGTTTCGCACGACCTCGCCGCGGGCGTTGCGTCCATCCCACGAGACTTCGTGCATGACGCCCTCCGGCGATCCGATGCCGCCCTCCCCGCCCGCCGGAATCTCCTTCGTCCAGACGAGACTGCCGGCGAGATCGTAGATGCGGATCGTGACAGCCGCGTTCCGCGTCAGGAAATAGCAGATCTTCGTGTCCCCGGATCCGGCGCGGAACGGATTCGGATAGTTGTGAACGTATTCCTCGAAGCGGGCGCTCATGATCGACATCGGCCCGCTCAGGAACGAACCGGCTATGTCCCCGCCCTGCTCGTCCACGACGCCGACGCGCTCCCCGGCGGCGCCGCCATCGAGGGTGATCGAGCACACGACGTCCTCGCTCCGCGCGATCTCGAAACGCAGCTCCCCGGGAACGGCGCCGTCGGCGATGTCGGCCGCGAGAAGCATCGTGTCGGAGGAGGCGGGACCGATCTCGAAGCCGTGATCGACCGCGATCGGGACCGGATTTTGCCCCTGCACCGCCGCCTCGAAACGAACGCCGCCCGCGATGAGGGCGACCGCGGCGACTTGCCGCGACGGCGGCGAAACGGGTCGTCCGCGGCCGTCCGTGAACGCGACATAGACCGTGTCGAGTCCGATGGTGTAGCTCGAGGCGTTCCGAAACGCGGCGCGCAGCACCGGCACGCCGACGGCTCCCTGGGGAACGACGACGGGCGGGATCGCGCCGGGAACCGAGACGTTCGACATGCGCACGGCGCCCGCCGCCGTCTGCACCGGCAGGAATACCTCCCCCGCCGCGATCGCGCAGGCGAGGTTCGTGTTCACATCCCTCGCGAACGGCTCGACGAACCTGAATTGCAGGTTTGCCGGAGGGGTGGGCGCGCCCGGCGCGCGAACGCGCCATTCGACGGGCTCGCCCGGATAGAACGGCTTGCGGTTGGTTTCGGAAATCCCTTCGAGCGAGTACCCCTGGCCGGACGGCAGGACGAGCTCGATCCGGGCGCCGGAGGTATCGACTCCGGCCTCGCCGGATTTCGCCGCCGTCGCCTCGATCGTAAAGGATTGATTCACCGAAACGACCCCGTCGAGCGCCTCGGCGGGACCGGAAATCCGCCCGGAGAGCGAGAGAACGGCTTTTTCGACCACACGTACGGCGAAGCCGACGCGGCACGGGGCGAGCCGCTCGCCCGAATTGACGTCGATCGCTCCCGCGCGGGCCCTGATCGTATCGACCGGCG
>DHHN01000081.1:0-4375 GCA_002403295.1 bacterium UBP1_UBA4771
TCCTTGAACTGCACCATGCCGGCCGACGTGAAGAGCAGCGTCGGATCGCCCTTCGGCACGAGCGGGGCGCTCGGCACCTCGGCGTGGCCGCGGGCCTTGAAGAACTCTATGAACGAGCGCCTGATCTCGTGCGCCGGCCACAGATCTCGCGTCATTCGTCCTCTCCCGGCAGCGCGCCCCCGAGAATGGCGGCGCAGATGGAGCTCACCACGCGCTCGCTGAACCCGCGCCGCGCGAGGAAGCCGTGAATGCGCCGCGCCGCCCGCGCACGATCCTTCGCGCCGCGGAGCTTCCCGCGGGCGAGCGCGAGGGCCATCTCCCGCTCGCGCTCGGGGGGCATGGCCGCGCGAAGCTCCTCGTCGATGATATCGTCGTCCACCCCCGCCACGCGGAGCCGGCGCCGCATGAGGTGCGGCCCCGAGGGGCGATGGGCCGCCGCGTACCGTACATAATGGGAGGCGAGGCGCCGGTCGTCAAGATAACCTTGACGCCGCAGCGTGACGACGATGTCGCCCACGACCTCCGGCGCGGTGACGGCTTCCTTCGCGAGCGCCGCGCATATCGCGCGCTCCGTGCGATCCCGACCGGCGAGAAGCCGGTACGCGAGCGCGAGACCGGCGGCGCGGGCCGCCGGCCCCGCGAGCGCGTCGAGGTCTTCGTGGGAAAGCGCGGCCCCTTCCTCGAGAAACCGCTCGGTCGATCCATCCCGCAGCACGAGGAACCGCCGCTCTTCGGACGTCGTCACGGTATAGAGCTTGCCCCAGCGCCGGCGGATCGACGCGACCGTCTCCGGCGCCCCGCGGTTACTTTCCACCGTCGCTCTTCGACGCCGGCTGCGGCATCGGAACGCCGTAGTGGGCGCGGACGCTCTCCTCGATCGTGCGGCGGACGTCCGCGTTGTCCTTGAGGAACGTCCGCGCGTTGTCCTTGCCCTGCCCGATCCGCTCCGTGCCGTACGAGTACCAGGAGCCCATCTTGGAAACGATGTTCGAGGCGACGCCGAGCTCGATGAGGTCCCCCTCGAAGCTGATCCCCTCGCCGAAGAGGATGTCGAACTCGGCCTGCCGGAAGGGGGGCGCCACCTTGTTCTTGACGACCTTCACGCGGACCTGATTGCCGACCACGTGCTCGCCGTCGTTGATCTGGCCGATGCGCCGGATGTCGAGGCGCACCGTTGCGTAGAACTTGAGCGCGTTCCCACCGCTCGTCGTTTCGGGATTGCCGAAGAGAACGCCGATCTTCATGCGGATCTGATTCGTGAAGATGAGGCACGTCTTCGATTTCGACACGGCGCCCGCGAGCTTGCGGAGCGCCTGCGACATGAGCCGCGCCTGCAGCCCCACGTGCGAATCGCCCATCTCCCCCTCGATCTCCGCCGCCGGCACGAGCGCGGCGACGGAATCGACGACGACGATGTCGATGGCGCCGCTCCGTATGAGCACCTCGGCGATGTCGAGCGCCTGCTCCCCCGTGTCGGGCTGGGAGATGAGCAGGTTGTCGACGTCGACGCCGATCTTGCGGGCGTAGCCCATGTCGAGCGCGTGCTCGGCGTCGATGAATGCGGCGACGCCGCCGAGCTTCTGCGCCTCGGCGACGATCGAGCACGTGAGCGTCGTCTTGCCCGAACCCTCGGGCCCGAAGATCTCGATCACGCGCCCGCGGGGCACGCCGCCGATGCCGAGCGCCACGTCGAGGCTGAGCGAACCCGTCGGAATGGCCTCGATCGGGACGATGCTCCCCTCGCTCCCGAGGCGCATGATGGCGCCCTTGCCGAACTGCTTCTCGATCTGCCCCATGGCGAGCTCGATCGCCTTTTCCTTGTTCGTTGCGCCCTCGACCGCCTTGGCGGCCGTTTTTTTCGCGTCTTTCGCTTCCTTAATCGCCTTCGTCTCTCTCATCGTTGTTCGTCCTCCCGCCTTCATCCCCCGGAACCCGGCTTGCATGACTTGATTTACGCCCCGCCCGCGCCGCCGCGAACCCTCGCCTCCTCCTTCCCCGCACCGGGGCGGCGCCGGCGCCTTTTTATATCACCTCGGAAGGCGCATTTCAATGAAAATGAACGGGGAGGAAGCGCGGGATGAACGATCCGTCGATCCGGACCGAAGGTCTCCGCCGCCGCGATCGCCGGCGCCGCCCCGGCGGCGGCGCTACCGCCGGCGGAGCGTTCCGTACCGCTCGGCGTAGGCCTTCGCGAACTCGGCCCCGAAGAGAAAGATCATCGCGGACCAGTAGATCCAGAGCAGTATGACGATGAACGATCCCGCCGCGCCGTAGTACGAGGTGACGGCGGTCCTTTGGAGGTAGAGCTGGATGAGCCGGTAGCAGGCGACGAAAAGAACGGTCGTGAGGATGGAACCCGGCCACACGTCGCGCCACGAGATGCGCCGCGCGGGCAGAATCATGAACACGAGCATGAAGAGAACGAAGAGGATCGCCGGGGCGATGAACCGCGGAAGCTGCGCGACGAACCCCGCGGCCGACGGAAAGGCGCGAAGGAGCGCCTGCTCGGGTATGATCGCGATCGCCTTCACGAGCATCGAGGCGTAGAGATAGATGCCGATGCAGATCACCATGCCGAAGGCGAGAAAATGCCCCCGCACGAGCCGGATGATGCCGCTCGTGACCCCCGTCTTCTCCTCGTGCACTCTCCACACGACGTTGAGCGAGTGAATGAGCTGACGGAAGAACCCCGCCGAGAAGACGAGGAGCATCACGATCGAGCCGCCGCCGATGAAGATCGCGTTCGAGCGTCCGCGCACCGCGTTCTGAAGAACGATCCTGACGCCTTCGGCCGCCTCGGAGCCGAGCGACCGGCCGACCTGCGTGAGAATCTGCGCCTCGACCGCGTCGTTGCTCAGAACGAGCTGGAAGAGGGCGACGAGCACGAGAAGAAGCGGCGCCATCGAGAGGAGGGCGTGAAAGGCGAGCGAGGCGGACATCGAAGGCATGTTGTCGCCGGCCCAGCGCCTCCCGGCGGCTGAAAAGAGCGCGAGAACAGCCTTTGCGACGCCTCGGATCGATCGTGTTGAACCGGCTCTCGTCATCGCGCCGTCACGCGAGCGGAAAGCCCGCGACCTCCTCGTACGTCGCCCCCGAGCGGGCGAGATGGCTCCTCATGAGGGCGAACCGGTTCACGACCTGCCCGGCGGCCGGGGACAGCGCCGGCACGGCGCCGAGCTTTTCGGCGACGGCCCGCGGAAGGGGTTCCTTGATCCGCGCGAGCGTGATGTGCGCCCTGAAGGGACGCTCCTCGCGGGTGATGCCGAGGCGCTCCGCGCCCTCCTCGAGCGCCCTCGCGAGCGCGGCGAGGCTCTCGGCGCCGTCGACCGCCTGAAAGAACAGCACCCGCGGTCTCGCGAGGTTCGGAAACGCGCCGAAGGGGCCGTAGACCACGCGGAACGGCTTCGCCGCGGCGGCCGCCGCATCTCCCGCCGCCCTCAGATCGTCGAGAAGCCGCTCGTCGACCTCGCCGAGAAACTTGAGCGTGATGTGCATGTTCTCGGGAGGTATCCAGCGCCACGGCGGATTGCGCACGGGAAACGCTTTCATCGCCGCCGACACCTCGGCGGCGATTCCCTCGGATATCTTCACCGCGAAGAACAGTCTCATGACGTCCCCCCCGCGCGCCGCGCGGATCGATGCGACCCGGGCGCCGCTAGCGCCGCCCGAGCTTGTCGAGCGCCCGTTTCATTCTCGTGTTCGCGACGTCGATGAACGCCTCGCGCGGCAGGAGCTCGCGGCTCACGATCTTCATCTCCCGTTCCGGGATCCGGCCGTCGCGGACGATCCCGCGCCCCGCCTCCCTCGCCGCGTCGAACACGTCCCCCACCGCCATGCCGCCCTCGAGCATCGGACGAAGCGCCCCGCCGTGGGGGCGCAGCAGCGCGCCGGCGTACTCGCGCTCGAGGTTCTTCGCGACCGCTTTCATGTGAACGACGAGCGGATCGAAGTTGTCGAGCTCCCAGAAGCCGCAGTTCGCGACGAGCGCGAGAACGCCCCCCTCGAGCTTCTCTCGCTGCGGGTGCCGGCAATGTCCGTCGCGGATCTCGATCTCGGGATGCCCGATCGGAATGAGACGGTCCATGAAATTCTTGAGCGGCCCCGTCATGCCGTCGACGTAGACCGGCGTGGCGAAGACGAGCACCTCCGCGCGGGAAATCAACGACAGCAGCGGATCCATGTCGTCTCGCTGGAAGCACGCCCCCGGGGTCTTGAACCAGCACGCATACTCCCCCTCGCACGGCTTGACGGCGAGCTTCTTCGTGTAGAATACGTCGACCTCGGCGCCCTCGTCCTTCATCCCCTCGACGAAGGGATCGAGGATGAGCGCCGTGTTGCCCTTCTCCGCGTGCGGGCTGCCGTTTATGACGACCGC
>DHHN01000081.1:4509-5039 GCA_002403295.1 bacterium UBP1_UBA4771
CGCGAACGTCCCCTCGGGCCCCGCGCAGCCGACGTAGCAGAGGCCGACGGGCTTTCCCGGCGCCGCGCCCGTCGGCCCGGCGATCCCCGTCGTCGCGAGCGCGAAATCGGCGCCGGCGCGCGACCGCTCGCCGCGGGCCATCTCGACGCACGCCTCGATGCTCACCGCGCCGCGGCTTTCGATCGTCTTCCGCGCGACCCCGAGGCGCTCGATCTTCGATTCGTTGCCGTAGGCGACGATCCCCTCGCGAAAGGCGCCGCTCGCCCCGCTCACCGACACGATCGCGGAGGCGAGGAGCCCGCCCGTGAACGATTCGGCTGCGGCGACGGTTTTTCCGGCGCGGAGAAGAAGCCCCACGACGACCTCCTCGAGGGAGCGGTCGCCGACCTCGTAGACGCGGCTCCCGAGCGCGCGTTCGGCCGCGGCCGCGTGAGCGGAGCCGCCGGCGCGCGCGAAGTAGAGATCGACCCCCTTCGGCGACGATATGATCGAGACGCCGCGAAGAACCGCCTCCGGAACGGCCGTCCGGA
>DHHN01000081.1:5073-6100 GCA_002403295.1 bacterium UBP1_UBA4771
GCCGCCGAAAACATCGCCTCCATCTCCGCGGGCACGCCGGGCAGGAGAAAGAACTCGCAGCCCCCGACGGGCACGCGAAGGCCGACGGCAAGCCCCACGTCGTTCTCGAGTATCGCCGCGCACGTTGGAACGCGCCCCTGATCGCGATAGCCGGCGTGCATCGTACGCCCGCGCTCCGCGAGGCGCGCCTCGATACCGCGGACGATATCCTCGCGGAACACGGTATCGAGGCCGAACGCGCGGATCAGCGCTCCCTTCGTGACGTCGTCGACCGTGGGTCCGAGGCCGCCCGTCGCGACGACGGCGTCGCTTCGCGCGGCCGCCGCGCGGAACTCCGCCGCGAGCGCCTCGAGATCGTCCGGGAGCTCCGTTTCCCGCCGGACCTCGAGCCCCGCGCGGGCGAGGGAGCGCCCGATCCACGCGGCGTTGTTCCCGCGGGTCTCCCCGCGGAGCACCTCGTCGCCGATCGCGATGATCTCGATGCGTTTCGTCACCATTTGAACACGAGGAAGAGCGCCAGCAGCGCGAGCCGGGCGTACGCGCCCGCGAACACGTCGTCCGCGACGACCCCGAGCCCCCCGGGAAGGCGCTGCGAGCGCCCCGCGGGGAACGGCTTGGCGATATCGAAGATCCTGAAGAGAACGAACCCGACGATTCCGGGGACGAGCGCCGGCGTCATCCCGAGAAACGTCACCTGCATGCCGACGAACTCGTCGATGACGATGCAATGGGCGTCTCTTCCGTGATACCGCTCCGCGAGGTGGGCGACGACGATCGCCGCGGCGGCCATGCACGCGGCGACGACGGGATCGGCGAGCCGCCCGCCCCCGGGCGCGAAGAGATATATCCCGAGCCAGACGAGGCTCGCGAACGTCGCTGGCGCCACGGGGAAAAACCCGCACCCGAGCATCGACGCGAGGGCCGTGATCACGAATCGCTTCACGCCGCCGAGGATACGCCGCCACGGCTCCGCGAGGCAAGTGAAATGGCTCCGGCGGTGCCCGCGCGGGTGGCGCCGCTGGGCCTT
>DHHN01000081.1:6186-9746 GCA_002403295.1 bacterium UBP1_UBA4771
GGACCCGCGCGCTCAGCGCGGCGATGTCAGGAGAGGTTGCGGAGGACGGACTTGGCGACGGCCTTGAGGGTGTCGAACACGCCGACGCCCTTCACGGCGACCGCCTCGAACGAGGGGTAGTGCTTCGGGTTGAGCTCCTCCTCGAGATCCTTCGTCGCGATGACGTCGGGCATGTCGCGCTTGTTGTACTGGATCGCGAAGGGGATGTCGTCGAGCTTGAGCTGATACTCGGCGAGGTTCTCGTGAAGGTTGTAGAGGCTCTCGATATTGGCGTCGTAGCGGTTGCGCTGCGAGTCGGCGACGAAGATGATCCCGTCGACGCCGCGAATGATGAGCTTCCGGCTCGCGTCGTAGTACACCTGCCCCGGCACCGTGTAGAGATGGAAGCGGGTGCGGAACCCCTTCACCTTGCCGAGCTCGAGCGGAAGGAAATCGAAAAAGAGGGTCCGGTCCATCTCGGTCGCGAGCGTGATGAGCTTGCCCTTGGTGTCGGGCGAGACCTTGTCGTAGATGTACTGGATGTTCGTCGTCTTGCCGCAGAGGCCGGGGCCGTAGTAGACGACCTTGACGTTGATCTCGCGCGAGGAATAGTTGATGAGCGACATCCGAAGCTCCCGTCAGTCGGTGAAGAGGCTGTCGATCTCCATCTCCGCTTGCTGGACGAACTCCTCGTTGAACTCGGTGAGCTCCTCGTTCTCGTACTCGAGCTTGCCGAACAGGCGCCGCAGCACCGTCTCGAGATTGTCGACGGCCTTCTTCGCCCGCAGGCGCACGAGCCCGAGCGTGGTCCTCCGGTCGAAGAGGATGACGAGAATGATGTTCTGCTCGACGCGCGCGAGATACATGCTCTCGTTCGACCCCTGGTGGTAGAGGGTCGAAAAATCCTTTTCCCCGATGAGCGTGGCGAGCTGCGCGTTCGCCTCGAAATCGGCGGCGCAGAGCGAGGCGAAACTGTGCATGTCGAACTGCGGCGGCTCGCCGAGGCTCGAGATGAGCTGGCCCGTCTTGTCGAGCAGGAGCACGCTCGCCGCGTTCGAGTTCTTGAGAAGCTCCTGGAGAATCGTGTTGATCGCCCAGTAATCTTCTTCGAAGACCTTCCAGTTCGTTCTGACCATCGCTCGTCTCGCTTTCCGATTCGCGGAGCCTCCCCTAGATCGGCTCGCGCCCTTCGAGGGCCTTCGTGATGGTCCCGCGGTCGATGTACTCGAGCGTGCTCCCCATCGGGAGCCCGCGGGCGGGCCGCGTCACCTTGACCCCGCTCTGCTTCAACATCCTCGCGATATAGAGGGCCGTCGTGTCCCCGTCGATGCTCGGGTTCGTCGCGACGATGACCTCCTCGATACCCTCTTCCCTCACGCGGCGTTCGAGCGCCTCGAGATTCAAATCTCCCGGTCCGATTCCATCAAGGGGTGAAAGGACCCCGTGCAATACGTGATAGCGGCCCCGATACTGACCCGAGGCCTCGAGAACGTAAAGGTCGGCCGCCCGTTCAACGACGCATAGGACGGCGCCGGCGCGCGTTTCGTCCCGGCAGATGCCGCAGAGCTCGCCCTCGGCGAGGTTCCCGCATCGATTGCAGAATCCGATGCGTTCCTTGACCTGCACGAGCGTTTCGGCAAACTCCCGGACCTCCTGCCCATCCATGTCCAGTATCGTAAACGCCAGTCTCCGAGCCGATTTTTCGCCCACTCCAGGCAGTTTCTTGAAGTGCTCTATCAGGGCCTGGAGCAGCGGAAGGCCGTAATTCATTACCAATTCTCCTTGTTAGCAAAAACCTTGCCTTATCCGGCTTTGCGGACGAAAAGGATGGAAATCGGGGAATTCCCGAGCTGACAACCGGTTAGAAAAGCCCGGGCATGGGCATGCCGCCGGTGAGCTGGCTCATTTCTGTGCGGATCATCTCGTCGACGCGTCCGCGCGCCTCGTTCAGGGCGGCGACGACGAGGTCCTCGAGCATCTCGACGTCGGCCGGATTCACGACCTCGGGATCGATCTTGAGCGAGACGATCTCGTGCTTGCCGTTCATGACGACCGCGACCATGCCGCCGCCCGAGGAGGCCTCGATCGTTCGCTCGGCGAGCCGCGCCTGCATTTCGGCGAGCCGCTCCTGAACCTGCTGCGCCTGCTTCATGAGCTTTCCGAGATCCTTCATTTCCCCGATGCCTCCTGTTCGTCGCTCCGTTCGGTGAAGAGCTCGCCGTCGAACTCCTCGATGAGTTTCTTTATCGCGCTCGAGCCGTCGGCGATCGCCGCGAGGCCGGGATCCATCGCCGCCCGCGGCGGCGGCGGATTCTCCGCGGTCTTCGTCTCGGCGACCTCGTCCGAATCCTCGCCCGCCTCGATGAAGAGCCGCCGGCCGAAGAACCGCTCGAGGTGAAACTCGATGAACCGGCGGTTCTTCTCCTCGAGCACCATCTCCCGCGCGAACCGGTTCTGCGGGCTGAACGAGAGAACGATACGGTCTCCGGAGATCTTCTTCACCCCCGCCGACACGAGCCAGATGCCGAGCGTGAGCTTCGCCTCGCGGATCCGCGAGAGAAACCGCTCCCACTGCTCCGCGCCGCCGATCGCCTCGAGCGCCTCTCCGTCGCCGGCGCTTCGAGCCGGGAGCGGAACGGACCGGTCGACCCGCGCGAAGGCGCCCTCCGCCGGCGGAACGACATCGGCGCCGGCCTTCGCGATCGCCGCGCCGGCCGCGGCGCCGGGGATTCCCGCCGCCGGGGCGACGGCGATCCCGCCGCCGAGCACCGCGGCGCCGATCGGCTTCGCGGTCGCCCCCGCCGGGGAGACGGCCGACGGCGCGGGGGGCGCCGCCGGAGCCGTATCGAACGGCGCGACGCCCTTCGCGCCCCGCGAGGGCGCCCGGGGCGCCTGACCCTCGCCTTGCCCGCCCCCGCCCGTTCCGTCGAGGCGGCGGATGAGTTCTGAGATCTCGACTGCCGACTCCCAGGAGGCGGCCTCGGCGAAGATCGCCTCGAGCTGGTAGCGCGGCTGCCCGGAGGATTTGAGATCGCGGTGTCCGCGCACGGCGGACCGGAAGAGGTAGAGGAGGTTCTCCGTTCCGAGCTCCTTCGCGACGGCGCCGAGCTCCTCCATCTCGCCCGCGGAGAGATCGAGGAATTCCGTCGAGGCGCCCCCCTGCACGCTCAGCACGAGGAGGTTCCGCAGCCCCTCGATGTAGGCGAGGAAGAACTCCTCGAGATCGAGCCCCGAATCGACGACGCGGTCGACGATCGCGAGCGCGCCTTTGCGGTCGCGCCCGGAGATCCGCTTCAGAAGCTCGACGACGAGCTGGGCGTCGACGAGGCCGAGCACGCGCCGGACGAGATCGAGGCTCACCGAGCCGTCGGACGCGGCGATGCACTGGTCGAGCAGACTCTCGGCGTCCCGCATGCTCCCCTCCGCGCGCCGCGCGATGAGCGTGAGCGCCTCGGCCTCGTGCGCGATCTTCTCGACCGCGCAGATCTTTTCGAGCTGCGAGGCGATCTCGCGAACTTCGAGACGCTTGAAGTTGAACCGCTGGCAGCGGGAGATAATCGTCGCGGGCACCTTGTGCGGCT
>DHHN01000138.1:0-235 GCA_002403295.1 bacterium UBP1_UBA4771
CGACCGCCGTCTCGGCGCGGCGTCGCCCGTCCTGCCTCGGATGCGCGGGGCCGCCCTCGCGGAACCGCCTGTTTCCCTCCATGAGCGCATCGAGCGCCCGCCGGGCCGAATCGTTCATCATGCCGCCATTCCTTTCTTCGGATCGGCGCGCCGCGCGGGGCCGGCGACGCCGCCCGTCATCCGTCGGCCGCGGCCCGGCGGGCCGAGCGCGCATGTATCGCCTTGAGCGCCTCGA
>DHHN01000138.1:393-5565 GCA_002403295.1 bacterium UBP1_UBA4771
CGAGGTTCGCGACGACGAGCGTCGTGAAGGCGAGGGCCCGCGCCTCGTCCGTCTCCCGCCCGAGCGAGCGCGCGGCGGCGAAGATCGCGAGCGTTATCGCGAGGACGACGAGCCCCTGGAGCAGGCTGAAGAGCACGGCGCGTCTTCCGAACAGCGGTTCTCCGAACGCGCGCGGCGGCCTGCGCATGATGTTTCCCTCCTCCGGCTCCGCCTCGAAGACCACCGAGCAGGCGGGATCGATGATGAGCTCCATGAATACGATGTGGACGGGGAACAGCACGAGCGGCCATTTCAGCAGCACGGGGATGAGGGAGAGCCCGGCGATCGGCACGTGAATGGCGAGGATGTATGCCATGGCCTTTTTGAGGTTGTCGAAGATTCTTCGCCCCATGCGCACCGCTTTCACGATGGACGAGAAATCATCGTCGAGAAGAACGAGAGAGGCGGCCTCCCTCGCCACGTCGGTTCCCCGCCCGCCCATCGCGATCCCGATGTGCGCCGCCTTGAGCGCGGGGGCGTCGTTCACGCCGTCTCCCGTCATGGCGACGATCTCGCGGTTCGCCTTGAACGCGTTCACGAGACCGAGCTTCTGCTCCGGCATGACGCGCGCGAAGACGTTCACCCGTCCCACGAGGCGCTCGAGCTCCGCGCGGTCGATCCCGTCGAGATCGGCGCCTGTGGCGATCTCGTCCGCCGCCGCGAGTCCCGCCTGCCGGGCGACGGCGCGCGCGGTGCCGGGATAGTCGCCGGTCACCATGACCACGCGGATGCTCGCCTCCGCGCATTCCCCGAGAGAGTCCGCGACCCCGGGCCGGACCGGATCGGCGAGGCCGACGAGACCGAGGAACCGGAAGGGGAAATCGTGCTGTCCGCCGGGGAGTCCCCCCTCGCGGAAACCCGCCTTCGCGACGCCGAGGACCCGGAGGCCTCGGCCGGCCATCGCGCCGACGTGGCCGGCGAGCTCCTCCATCCCGCGCCCGTCGAGATGGCACAGATCCGCGATGACCTCGGGGGCGCCCTTCGCCGCGATGACGAACTCGTCCCCCCCGGGGGATTTCCAAACGCGCGATATCGCGAGCAGGCCCTCCGAGACCGGATACTCGTGAACGAGAGTCCAATCGTCGTGGAGATGCTCGGTGTGCGCGAGGCAGCCGTCGCCGAACCGCTTGAAGGCCTTTTCCATCGGATCGAAGGGATCGCGCTGGCTCGCGAGAATCGAGAATTCGACGAGCTCGTGGAACGCCTCCGCAAGCGGCTCCCCGCCCGCGCGGCTCACCTCGCCGAGCTCGCCGCCCGCGAAGAGCTCGGTCACGGTCATCTCGTTCCTCGTGAGCGTCCCCGTCTTGTCGACGCAGAGAACGGTCGCGGATCCGAGCGTCTCGATCACGGGCACGTGGCGGGTGAGGACGCGGCTGCGCGAGAGGTGCCAGGCGCCGAGGGCGAGAAAGATCGTGAGGACCACGGGGAACTCCTCCGGCAATATCGCCATCGCGAGCGTGATGCCGGCGAGCAATCCCCGGATCCAGTCGCCCCGCGTCAGGGCGTACGTGACGACGACGACGGCGCAGAGAACGAGCCCGACGACGGCGAAGTTGCGGACGATGCGGCGCGTTTCCCGCTGCAGGGGCGTGTCCTCGCTCTTCAGGGCCGCGAGCGTCCCGCCGATCATGCCGATTTCCGTATCGAGTCCCGTGGCCGTCACCTCGACGATCCCCTGCCCCCGCACCACCATCGTTCCCGAATAAACGAAGGGCAGCCCGTCGCCGCCCGGACTCCGCATCCCGGCGGCGCCGTCCCAGACGCGCTTGTCGACCGGGACCGACTCCCCGGTGAGCAGCGACTCGTCGGTCGAGAGGCTGCTGTGCCGGATGATCGCGCCGTCGGCGGGAACGCGATCCCCCTCGGCGAGGACGACCGTATCGCCGCGGACCACCTCCCGTCCCGCGATGCGCCGTTCGGCGCCGCCCCGGATGACGAGCGCGCGCGGGCTCGACAGGTTCCTCAGGGTCTCGAGCGCTCGTTCGGTCTTCCGCTCCTGATAGAAGGTGATCGTCATGACGACGAGGACGAAGCCGAGGAGCATGAACCCCTCCGCCGCGTCCCCGAGCGCGAAATAGACGGAGCCGCAGGCGACGAGCAGGAGGAACATCGGCTCGCGGGCCACGCCGAGGGCGATGCGCGCCATCGAACGGCGCGCCGCCGAGGGCAGCTCGTTCGGCCCGTCGCTCGCGAGCCGGCGCGCGGCCTCCTCCTCGGAGAGCCCCGGGATCGAATCGGGGGAGCATGCGCGGGTTCGATCGCTCATGGTGCCCCGGGCGCCCGCCGCGCGGCGGGCGGCCGGAAGATCGCTACTTGCCCTTCCTCCAGAAGCGGAATACGTCCAGATAGCTCAGCAGCGGCGAGCGCCCGTCCGCCGGGAACACGCCTTCCCTCGCGAACCGGACATCCTCGATCGTGTAAAAGGCGCGCGGATTGAAGCGGTTGATGATCCCGACGACGCGGGCGAGATCGGCGCGCTTCACGATCGTGTAGACGAGGTGCACCTGTCCGCGGGTGCCCGAGGCGTCCACGCTCGTCACGCCGTAATCTTCGGCCTTGAGCCGCTCGATCAGCTCCTCGTCCCCCTGGCTCGTGACGACGCGGATGAGCATCACCCCCATCGCGAGCTTCTCCTCGATGTACATGCCGACGAACGTTCCCGCCGCGAACCCGCCGGCGTAGGCGACGTAGTAGAAGCCGTTCGTGAGGTTCGTCATGATCTGGCGTATCGCGAGCAGCCAGATGAGCACCTCGAAGAAGCCGAGAAACGGCGCGATCACCTTGTTTCCGCGGCCGATGAAGATGATGCGGATCGTGCCGATCGACTGGTCGCCGATGCGCGCGAGAAAGATGAGAAGCGGCGTGACGACCCATCTGAAGAGGGTGCCGTCGACGATCGCGCTCCAGTCCATGCGTGTCTCCCCGTCCGAAACCGCGGCGAGGCCGCCCGTCCGCACCCGCGGACGCCGTCCGTCGCCGGCGGGAACGCTCACTATAGCGCAACCGCCGCGCGCCGCACAACCGCGCATTTGCGGCGCCTCCCGGCCGCTCCGCCGCGGGCGGCGGACCGCGCCCCGCCCCGCGCGGCGGCCCAAAAGCGGCCTTTACTCCCGCCCCCGAAATCGCTACATTTCATCGTTCGCGTTCACCTGAAACGTACGGCACGGGGTGGCCGCCGCATGGCGCAGATTCGCAATTTCAGCATCATCGCGCACATCGACCACGGGAAATCCACGCTCGCGGACCGCTTCATACAGCGGGCCAAGCTCGTCGAGGACCGCGAATTCCACGATCAGATGCTCGACACCATGGACATCGAGCGCGAGCGCGGGATCACGATCAAGAGCCAGACCGTCTGCATGCCCTACACGAGCGCGTCGGGCGAGCAATACATCCTCAACCTCATCGACACCCCCGGACACGTCGATTTCTCGTACGAGGTGTCCCGCGCGCTCGCCTCGTGCGAGGGCGTGCTGCTGCTCGTCGACGCGACCCAGGGGGTGCAGGCGCAGACGCTCGCGAACATGTACGCCGCGCTCGAACACCAACTGGCGATCGTCCCCGTCATCAACAAGATCGATTCCCCTTCCGCCGACATCGAGCACACGCGCGACGAGATCGAGACGGAGCTCGGTCTCGACGCGGATCACGCGATCCTCTGCTCCGCCAAGGAAGGGATCGGCATCGTCGACATCCTCGAGGCCGTCACGCTCCGCATTCCGCCGCCCGCGGGGCATCGCGATGCGCCGCTCGCCGCGCTCATCTTCGACGCGAAGTACGATCCCTTCCGCGGCGCCATCATCAGCTGCCGCGTCTTCGACGGAACGCTCCGGGCGGGGGACGAGATACGCCTCATGTCCCTCGGAACGGCGCATCGCGTGGAAGAGGTGGGCGTCTTCCGCATCGATCGCGAGCGGCGCCCCGCGCTCCACGCCGGCGAGGTCGGCTACGTGATCGCCGGCATCAAGACCGTGAGCGACACGCGGATCGGCGACACGATAACGCACGCCGATCGACCCGTGCCGGCGCCGCTGCCCGGATTCCGCGAGGTGAAGCCCGTCGTCTTCTCCTCCGTCTATCCCGTGAGCAGCGAGGACTTCGACGCGCTCTCCGACTCGATGGAGCGCTACAAGCTGAACGACGCCTCGCTCATCTACCAGCGCGACGCGTCGACGGCGCTCGGCCAGGGTTTCCGGTGCGGCTTCCTCGGTCTTCTCCACCTCGAGATCTTCCAGGAGCGGCTCGAGCGCGAGTTCGACCAGTCAATCATCATGACCGCGCCGAGCGTCGAATACCACTTCGTCCTCAAGGACGGAAGGGCCGTCGTCGTCGACAACCCCGTCTATTACCCCGATCCGATTCTCATCGATTACGCGCTCGAACCGTACATCCGGGCGACGATCCTCATGCCCGACCGCTACCTCGGCGCGGTCATGAAGCTTTGCCTCGACCGCAGGGGCGAGAATCCGCACCATGGCTACCCCGTCCCCGGCAGGATCGAGCTCGTGTTCGATCTGCCGCTCAGCGAGGTCGTCTACGACTTCTACGACAAGCTCAAGAGCGTCACCCAGGGCTACGGTTCGTTCGATTACGAGATTCTCGACTACCGGCGGAGCGATCTCGTGAAACTCGACATCCTCGTGAACGGGGAGCGGGTCGACGCGCTCGCCATCGTCGTTCACGAGGGCCGCGCGCGCATGCGCGCGGTGAACGTGTGCGAGAGGCTCCGCAAGGAGATCCCGCGGCATCTTTTCAAGATCGCGATCCAGGGGGCGATCGGCGGCAAGATCGTGGCCCGCTCGACGGTCGCGCCGTTCCGCAAGGACGTGACCGCCAAGTGCTACGGCGGCGACATCACGCGAAAACGCAAGCTCCTCGAGAAGCAGGCGAAGGGCAAGAAGAAGATGCGAACCGTCGGGCAGGTCATGATCCCCCAGAGCGCATTCGTGGCGGTCCTCAAGACGAATGAAGAGGAATGATACGCATCCCCCCCCGCCCGGCTCCGGCGGCGGCTTGCCGGCGACCGGCGCCGCGCCCGGACTCTACGTCCACGTGCCGTTCTGCCGGACGAAATGCCCGTACTGCGGATTCTACTCCGTGCCGGAAGACGGGAGCGAGCGGCGCTGGCTCGGC
>DHHN01000138.1:5746-12055 GCA_002403295.1 bacterium UBP1_UBA4771
GTCCAGTCGTTCGACGACGGGATTCTCCGGAGGCTTCGCCGCCGGCACGACGCCGCGGCCGCGCGCGGCGCGATCGCGCTCGCGCGGGAGGCGGGATTCGAGAACGTCGGCGTCGATCTCATCTACGGCGTCGAAGGACAGACGCGAGAGTCGTGGGGGCGCACCCTCGCGCTCGCGATCGACCAGGCGCCGGAACACATCTCGTGCTACGAGCTCACGATCGATCCCGGAACCGAGTTCGGCGCCCGCCGCGCCGCGGGGACGCTCCGCCCGCCGGGAGAGAGGGCGGCGCGCCGTTTCTTCCTCGAAACCTCCGCCCTCCTTCGCTCGCGCGGGTACGTCCACTACGAGGTCTCGAATTTCGCGCGGAGCGCATCGCTCGCCTCCCGGCACAACCTCGCGTACTGGCGCGGCGTCCCGTACCTCGGCCTCGGCCCTTCGGCGCATTCGTTCCGGGGCGACGCGCGCTGGTGGAACGTCCGCTCGCTCGACTCCTACAACGCCCTCCTCGAGGATGGGCGGCCGCCCGTCGAGGACTCGGAGACGATCGGGGAGAGGGAACGCCGGCTCGAGTCGCTCTCCCTCGGATTCCGGACGACGGACGGCGTCCCCCTCGCGGCCCTGCAACGGCACCCGGCGTGGGAAACGACGCTCGAACGTCTGGTCCGCGATTCCCTCGTCTCGATCGAGAACGGACGCGCCGTTCCGACGGTCGCCGGATTCTGCGTCGCCGACCGGCTGGCGCTCTTTTTCGCCGCCTGAGCTACGCCTTGAACTGCCCCGTATCGATCCACTCGTTCTTGAGAAGCGACCAGACGTCGTCGGCGAGTTCTTCGAGAACGTAGGCATAGGGGAGCCACCCGTACCCCTTCTCGCCCCAGGAGGAGCCCCATGAGTTGCGCACGAGAAGGGCTCCCGTCGTTTCCGGCGCGCGCGCCGCGGCTCCGCGGATCTTCATGCGGTCGTCGTATCCGACGACCGCGACGGCATGCCCGCCGACGACGTCGTCCCGCCCGGACGGAAACGGTATCCGCCCGGAATCCGCCGCCTCCACGATCGAGCCGTACACGGTGAATCCGAACATCGCGGGAAGGCCGGCCGCGAGATTCGTGCGCAGGCCGAGGAGCAGATCGCCGGGGTCGATGCCCGCCGGGTCGAGCCGGTAGTAGCTGAGCGCCCGGTAGCTCCGGGCGAAGGCGTAGCAGAAGGCCGGCGGCTCGCGGTCGAACCCCGCCGCGCGGTAGGGCCAGTATTCCTCGGGCGGCGACCCAAAGAGCACGAGCGCTCCCATCGCCGTGCGGATGAACGCCCCCGTATCCCCCTCGGCGCGCATGAGATTCCGCGTCGTTTTGTAGATGAAGAGGCGCGAGGCGTCGGTGTGCGCGCCGAACGCCCGGCGCTCGAAGTACTCGACGAGCGACGTTGCGGCGTGCGCCGTGCACGAGCCGAGCTCGCCCTGATCCTCGACGCGGGAGCACCATCGCCGCAGATCGACCGAGGCGGGAAGCGCCCCGCCGCGGCGCCGCCCCGCGACGGTCTTCGCGAGCATGGCACGGACCGAATCCCGTTCCCCGAGTTCCCGCAGCCGCGGGCTCACCTCGCAGCGTTCGATGGTGTAATCGCGAACGTCGGGATAATCGGGCAGCCAGCCCGTGCCGCGGCCGAACACGCGTTCGTTCATCGTGATCACCTCGCCGTGAAGGGAGTGCCGCCGTCGCAGCGCTTCGGTGTCGAGCCGTTTCGCCGAAGATACAGCGGCGCGGAAGCGGTTATTCGGTCCGGGCGCGGGCCGCGCCCCTGGCGAGCGAAGCGAAGACGGCGGCGACGCTCAGGGCGGAAAAGACGACGAAGGCCGTTCGAACGCTCTCGAGAAACCGCCCGTGGTGCTCGGGGGTGATCCTCGCCCCGCCGAGCACGAGCGAGAAAATGAGCATCGCGATACCGAGGCTCATCATCTGCCCGATCGCGCGCATGGTGCCGAGCGTCGCGCCCGCGACGCCGTAGAAACGGCGCTCGACCGAGCTCATCACCGCGTTCGTGTTCGGCGAGGAGAACAGCGCGAAGCCGAACCCGAGAAGCATCAGGTTGAGAACGATCGCCGCGAGCGGCGTGCCGGCGCCGAGAAAGATGAAGAGAAAGAGCGAGGCCGCCGTGATCGCCATGCCGATCGACGCCACGATCCGCGACTCGATCCGGTCGGAGAGCCGTCCGGCGCCGGGGGAACAGAGCGCCATGACGATCGGTTGGGCGACGAGCACCGCCCCCGCCTGCCGCGGATCGAACCCTCTGATGTACTGGAGGTAGAGACTGATGAGAAATCCCACGGCGAAGCTCGCGCTGTAGTTGACGAGCGCCGCGAGGTTCGAGAAGGCGAAGATGCGGTTTCCCGCGGCGAGACGCAGATCGATGAGGGGATCGCGCGCCCGAAGCTCCCAGAACCCGAACGCGGCGATCCCGGCGGCCCCCGCGAGGATGAGCCACGCCCCCGCCGCGGCGGGCAGCCGCGTGAATCCGAACATGAGCGCGGCGAGCGAGACGCTCGAGAGAGCGGCGCCGGGCGCGTCGAACCGCTCTCCCTTCGCGCCGGTCCATTCCCCCTCGAGGCGGAAGACGACGAACGCGATCACGAGGGCNNCCGAACGGCGCCGTGAAGAAAAAGATGCTCCGCCAGCCGAACTGATGCGTGAGGAAGCCGCCGATGACCGGTCCGAGAGAGAGGCCGAGGTAGGTGGCGGCGACGGCGATGCCGAGCGCCTTTCCCCGTTCCTTCGTCGGCACCGCCGAGGTGACGATGGCGACGCTCGTGCCGAATATCATGGCCGCGCCGACCCCCTGCAGGAGGCGCGATCCGACGAGCATCGCCGCCGAGCGCGCGAGCGCGCAGAGGAGCGACGCGATCGTGAACAGAACGTTGCCGGCGAGAAAAACCCGTTTGCGTCCGTAGAGGTCGCCGAGCCGTCCGAACGGCAGCAGGAAGATCGCCGCGGCGAGGATATAGGAGGTCGCGACCCATCCGAGGGCGACGGCCGGCAGCGAGAACTCCGCGCCGATCGCCGGGAGGGCCACGTTGACGGCGGCCCCCATGAACGGCGAGACGAACGAGGCGATCGTCGCGACGAAAATCGCCGCGCGCCCGTCCGGCCCCTCCGTTTCCGCGCTCACGCGCGTTCCCTTCCCGAGAAACCGTGCGTCCCGATCCGCTCGCCGAGGCTCCAGTATTCGCCGTTCACGTACGCGACGAGCGCCAGCTTCGAGAAATCGAGACGCCCGCCGCGCACGAGATTGTCGTCGGCGTGACGCGCGACGACCTCGCCGACGAACATGGTGTGAACGCCGAGCGGAACGACGTGCTTCACCGCGCACTCGAAATTGACGGGACACTCGGCCACGAGGGGCGCCGCGACGGCGGTTCCCGAGAGCGGCGTGAGCCCGGCGCGCCGCCACTTGTCGCCGTCTCTCCCGGAAACGATCCCGCAGAGATCGACCTGCCGCAGCAGGGCGCGCGAGGGGAGGTTGACGGTGAAGCATCCCGAGTCGGCGATCATCCGGTGAGAATGCCGCTCGGGCCGGATCGACACGTGGATCGCGGGAGGATCGGAGCAATCGATCCCCGTCCAGGCGATCGTGAGGAGATTGAGACCGAGCTCCGCGTGCGCGCATCCGACGAGCACGACGGGAAGGGGCGCGATCACCTGCGCCGCGTCGAAACCGACCTTGTCGTTCACGAACGATCCTCCCTGTTCGCGGCCGAGCCCGCGCCCGCGCGGTCGAGGCCCCGCCCCGCGGCCCCGAACGAGGAGAAACGCCCCTTCCGGCCTGCGTCGAAAGGGGCGTTTGCCTGCGTGTCGTGCGAGCCGACAACGGCGTCCGTCAACCGCATTTCGAGAAGCCGCACTCGCGGCAGACGGCGCAGCCGCTCTCGTGCTCGAGCATCCCGCCGCAATCCGGGCAAAAGCCGGAGATCCTTTCCGCGGAGGCGGCGGCCATCTTCGCGACCTTCTTGCCGGCGGGCGTTTTCTTCTCGGCGAGGTATCGCTCCATCGCCTTCGCGATGGCGTCGCTGCACGAGAGGATCATGCCGCCCTTTTCCCAGCCGGGATTCGGACACCGCACGCCGCGGAGCTGCTTCACGATCGATTTCGGATCGAGACCCGCGCGAAGCGACAGCGAGATGAGGCGGCTGATGGCCTCGGCCTGCGACGACGAGCACCCGCCCGCCTTACCCATCTGGGTAAAGACCTCGAAGAGCCCGTGCTCGTCCTCGTTGATCGTCACGTAGAGGTTGCCGCAGCCCGTGGTCATCTTGCGGGTGCTCCCGATGATGACGGAGGGACGCGCCCGCGGCGTCAGGAGCGGATCCACGGAGGCGGCCTTCTCCTCGGTCCGGTTCACCGAGCCGATATTGAGCACCTGCTCGTCGCGGCTGCCGTCCCGATAGATCGTAACGCCCTTGCAGCCGAGCTCGTAGGCGAGCATGTACACCTTCTCGACGTCCTGCTTGGTGGCCGCGTTCGGGAAGTTCACCGTCTTCGACACGGCGTTGTCGGTGTACTTCTGGAAGGCGGCCTGAATCCGCACGTGCCACTCCGGATTGATGTCGTGGGCCGTGGTGAAGATCCGGCGCCATTTCTCGGGTATCTCCTGGATCCCGGCGATCGTGCCCTCGGCGGCGACCTTCTTCATGAGCTCGTCGCTGTAGAACCCCTCGCGCTCGGCGATCTCCTTGAAGTACGGGTTCGCCTCGACGAGCTCGTCGCGGTCCATGACGTTGCGGACGAACGCGACGGCGAAGAGCGGCTCGATGCCGCTCGAGCAGCCGGCGATGATGCTGAGCGTTCCCGTCGGCGCGATGGTGGTCGTCGTGGCGTTGCGCATCCTCGCGCCGTCCTCCCGATCGTACACGCTCCCCTTGAAGGCCGGAAAGGTGCCCCGCTCCGCCGCGAGCGCCGCGCTCGCGGCCCGCGATTCGCGCTGGATGAAACCCATGATCTCCTCGGCGACTTCGAGCGCCTCCGCCGAGTTGTAGGGGATCTCGAGAGCGATGAGCATATCGGCGAATCCCATGACGCCGAGCCCGATCTTCCGATTCCGAAGCGTCATCTCCCGGATCTTCTCGAGCGGGTAGCGGTTCATTTCGATGACGTCGTCGAGAAAGCGCACGCCCTTCTGCACGATCGTCCCGAGTCTCTTGAAATCGATCGCGGGCTTCGGACCCGACCGGTCGATCATGTGCGAGAGGTTGATCGAGCCGAGGTTGCACGATTCGTACGGCAGGAGCGGCTGCTCGCCGCAGGGATTCGTGCTCTCGATCTCGCCGACGTTCGGCGTCGGATTGAAGCGGTTGATCCGGTCGAGGAACACGATCCCCGGCTCGCCGTTCTTCCACGCGAACTCGACGATCATCTCGAAGACCTTGCGGGCGCTGATGCGATCGACGATCTCGCCGCCGTGCGGGTTCATGAGCGCGTAGTCGCGGTCCTCCTTGACCGCGCGCATGAACTCCTCGGTGATGCCGACCGAGATGTTGAAATTGTTGAGCCGGCTGTTCTCGCGCTTCGCGGAGATGAAATCGAGGATATCGGGGTGATCGACGCGCAGGATCGCCATGTTGGCGCCGCGGCGGGTGCCGCCCTGCTTGACCGTCTCGGTCGCCGCGTCGAACACGGTCATGAAGGAAATGGGGCCGCTCGAGATCCCCTTCGTCGTCTTGACGACGTCGTTTCGCGGACGGATCCGCGAGAAGGAGAATCCCGTGCCTCCCCCGCTCTTGTGGATGAGCGCCGTGTGTTTGATCGTCTCGAAAATGCTCTCCATCGAGTCGTCGATCGGCAGAACGAAACAGGCCGAGAGCTGTTGCAGCTCGGCGCCCGCGTTCATGAGCGTCGGCGAGTTCGGCAGGAAATCGAGCGAGGCCATCATGGCGTAAAATTCGTCGTTCCACTGCCGGCATTTCTCGGCCTTGCCGTAGAGGCGCTCGGCGGACGAAACGTTCGAGGCGACCCGCTGGAACATCTCCTCGGGGGTTTCGGTCACGTTCCCGTCGATATCCTTGCGAAGGTAGCGCTTTTCCAGCACTCGTAGGGTGTTTTCGGAAAGCTGCGGCTTCATCCGAGGCGCATCCATGCCAACCCCCGTTCCTTTAATAATTTAGATCCTTTCGATTGTTACGCCCCGATCCGCCGTCTTCGATACCAGCTATTGGGGCGAGTGACAATATTGCATACCAGATATGGGGTGTCAACATGATTTTCCCGAAAATCGGCGGCAACGCCATTTTTCATATAATTACAATAACGACAACGCGTTGCG
>DHHN01000138.1:12104-13297 GCA_002403295.1 bacterium UBP1_UBA4771
GCATCAGGCGGTTCTTTCGGCGAGGAGCACCGTTATATTATCGCTCCCCCCCTCCTCTTTCGCGCGCTTCACGAGCTTCCGGCAGGCCTTCTCGGGACTTCCCTTCGCCGCGATCTCCTCGATCTCCCGCTCGTCGATCATCGAGAACAACCCGTCGCTGCAGATGAGAATGCGGTCCCCCCGCTCGAGTCCGACGGGCTCTCCGAGATCGATGTCGAGATTGCCGCGCAGACCGACCGCCCTGGTGATGATGTTGCGGTGCGGGTGCCGCGCGGCTTCTTCCTTTGAAAGCACGCCCTTTCGAACCATCTCCCCGACGATGCTGTGATCCTCGGTGAGCTGGGTCATGACGCCCCCGCGGATAAGGTACGCCCGCGAGTCGCCCGCGTGCGCGACGATGACGCGGTCGGGTAACAGCACCGCCGCCGTGCAGGTCGTGCCGGCCATGCCGTTGTGTCCCTCTCCGATCGTCTCGTAGACCTGGCGGTTCGCCTCGAGGAAGGCCCAGCGCAGACGGTTCGCATGCGACGCTTCGAGCCGCGCCCCGGCGGCGCCGGCGGCGGCGAAGTACGCCTCGCCGAGCGATTCGACCGCCTTCCTGCTCGCCTCGGCGCCCGAGAGGTGGCCGCCCATACCGTCGGAGACGACGACGAGAATGCCGAGCGACCTGACGAGTTCGTCCGTTTCCTGCGCGAAGATGCCGAAGTAATCCTCGTTGTGCTCGCGGATCGATCCGCGATCGCTCGCGGCGCCGATGAGATAATGGTTGAACCGTGTGAGCGTCATCCCGATACCATACGCCGGGAGGCGGCTCTCCCCAAGCGTTTTTTTCGCCTTCGCGCGCCGCGCCCCCCGCCTCGCGCGGCCGCGACGCATTACGGATGGGCCCACGCGGACAGTTCCGCGAGGCGCAGGCCGAACACCGGGATCGCGACGAGGTACATGAGCAGCGTCACGAGAGCGACCCCGATGAGATTCATGACGACGCCGATGCGGACCATGCCGGTCATGGGAATCATTCCGCTCGAGAACATGATCGCGTTCGGCGGCGTCGCCACCGGAAGCATGAACGCGCATGACGCCGAAATCGCCGCCGGAATCATGAGAACGAAGGGGTGGAAGCCGAAGCCGGCGGCGGTGGAACCGAGAATCGGCAGCATGATGGCGGCGACGGCGGTGTTCGACGTGATTTC
>DHHN01000138.1:13326-14551 GCA_002403295.1 bacterium UBP1_UBA4771
GGCGATGCGTGCGGCGAGCCCGCTCTCGAGAAAACCGGTGCCGAGCGCGATCCCGCCGCCGAAGAGAATGAGAATGCCCCAGGGAATCTCCTTCGCCGCGCGCCAATCGAGAAGAAACACGCCCCGCCGCCAGTCGACCGGAATGACGAAGAGCGCCACCGCCGCCGCGACGGCGACCGTGGCGTCGTGGACGAAACCGGAGAGGCCCGCGAGCGATTCCCAGCCGCGGAGGGTGAAATCGCCGATCGTCACGTCCCCGCGCGTCACCCATCCCGCCACGGCGGCGAGGAACACGGCGAGCGCCGCGCGCTCGCCGCGGTTCATCGGGCCGAGCTCGCGGCGCGCCGCGCGGATCGCCTCCCCGGCGTCGCCGAAACGAAGGCGCGAGCCACGAAGGGCCACCTGCGTGAGAAAGAGCCACGCGACCGGGAGGAACAGGGCGACGAAGGGCAGGCCCACGCCCATCCATCGCACGAAGCTCACCGGCCCGGCGTCGGGAAAGAGCGAACGCACCTGGGCGGCGAAAACGAGATTGGGCGGCGTGCCGATGAGCGTGCCGACGCCGCCGATGCTCGCCCCATAGGCGATGGAGAGGAGCAGCGCCACGCGGAATTCGCCGAATCCCGCGGCCGACGCACCGCCGCGTTCCTCGAGCGTCTTGAGCACGGCGAGCGCTATCGGAAGCATCATCATCGCGGTGGCGGTGTTCGATACCCAGAGCGATATGGCGGCGGTCGCGATCATGAAACCGAGGATGATGCGGGGGCCCCGGCAGCCGAAGAGACAGACGATTCCGAGGGCGATCCGCCGGTGAAGGTTCCAACGCTGCATCGCGACGGCGATGAAGAATCCGCCCATGAAAAGAAATATCTCCGGAGCTGCATACGAGGACGCCACCTTCTGGAGCGCCGCCACCCTGAAGAGCGGGAAGATCGTGATCGGCAGGAGCGCGGTCACGGCGAGGGGGATGCTTTCGCATATCCACCACGCCCCCATGAGTGCGGTGACGGCGGCCACGAGGCGCGCTTCGCGCGGCAGGAAGCTCTCCGGCAGGAGGTGAACGGCGACGAAGAGCGCCGGTCCGAGAACGATCCCGCACCGGTGGCGCGCGCCGTATCGTTCTTCCGTGGCGAGTCCCGTCATGCGGGATCCCTTGTCCCCTTTCCCCCACGCGTGATAGAGTATTCGGAGCGTATCCGCCGGGAGAAGGTTGCGTCAATCGAAA
>DHHN01000096.1 GCA_002403295.1 bacterium UBP1_UBA4771
TTGCGGAGAAAAATGTCGGCGTAGCCGCCGAGGCTCGCGACCCCTTCCTGGATGCGCGCGCCGCCGCTGTCGCAGAGCCCCACCACCGGCGCGCCGTTCTCCATCGCCATGTCGAGGAGCCGCGTGATCTTGCCGGCGTTCGCCTCGCTGAGCGAGCCGCCGAAGACGGTGAAATCCTGCGCGAAGGAGAAGACGTTGCGCCCGTTCACGAGCCCGTGGCCGCACACGACGCCGTCGCCGACGGTCTTCTGTTCCTCCATGCCAGGCCACGTCGAGCGGTGCGTCACGAATACGCCGAGCTCCTGGAAGGTGCCCTCGTCGAAGAGCAGGTGGATGCGCTCCCGGGCGGTGAGACGCCCGGATTCGTGGATCTTCTGCATGCGGTCGACGCCCCCGCCGAGGAGCGCCTGCTCGCGGTGCTTCGCGAGGACTTCGAATTTATCCTTTTTCGATTGCACGGGGTTCCCTCCTCGGCGGCCCGCGATATGCCGGTCGCCACGCGTCCGCACGGGCATGTTCGCGTATTTCGGCATTCTACCGCACGCCGCGCCGGCGGGTCAATCGCAATGTGTCCGAAAGGCGTTGTGCGGGCGGCCGGTTGCGTGTATCATGCCGTTCATCGGCCTTGCGGGGCCGGAACGAACGATGCATTGTATATGAAGGAGGTAGTGAAATGACCTTTCGTGTCCGCCCGCTCGCCCTGTTCGCCGCCGTCGCGGCCGTCCTCGTTCTGTCCTCGTGCGCAAAAAAGGACAAGGACGCGGAGACGGGCGCCGCCGGATCGGCGGCCGGCGACTCCACGCTCAAGTACGTGTCCGACGAGGTGAGTTTCGGCGCCTTCTTCGACGCCGCGGGGACGAAGCGAACGATCGAGGTCAAGGGCGCGAAGGAGACGAAGCTCTACATCGTCGTCTCCTACCCCGCCACGATGCAGATTGCGGCCGTCGAGTGGCGTCTCGTGCTGCCCGAGGGGGTCACGGTCGAGTACGACAAGTTCTACGATCGGCGGGCGGCGTTGCTCGGAACCTTCGAGGACGGCATGAGCGAGACCTTCCCGTGCGTCGCCGGACCGAAGCTTGTGCTGCACGAGCTCGTTCTGAATGTTCCGGCGGGGATCAAGAACGGCGAGGTCGCTCTCATGCCGAGCCATTCCGGCAAGATCCTCGCCGTGGCGACCTGCGACGAGGGATATCCCATCGTCGAGGCGTCGGCGTACAAGGCGATCATCAATCCCACGGACTGACGCGCCGCTCGGGGAACGCGCGGTGCTCTGCGGGTGATGCTTTGAAGATTCGCATCCTGACGCTCGCAGCTTCGATCATCGCTCTCGCCGCATGGGCCGGCGCGCGGGGCGGCGTCGTATCGCCGCGCGGCGGGGGACCGTACCCCGAAGCCTACCGCGAGATCAAAGCCCGGGAAAAGGGCGCCTTCACGCTCGGCCGCGCGTGGAAGGACCGCCTCGAGCGACAGCGCGCCGGGGATCCGCGGTACCGCCTCCTCACGGCGGCCGAATCGCCCCTTCTCGCGTCGCAGCGCGCGCTCGCGGGGCGTTTCGCCGTTCCCGTCGTTCTCGGCACGTACGCGGAAATCACGAGCCCTCCCGTCACGAACGTCGCCATCGACCGGCTCCTTTTCACGGGACCCTGGACGCCCGGAACGATGAAGCAGTACTGGCAGGAAGTCTCGTTCGGCCTTTTCGAGGTCACCGGCAAGGTTTACGACTGGGTGCCGCTTTCTCAGACTGAGGGCTATTACACGGGCGGCGTCTATCAAGGGCTCTATCCCGGCTATTCGAAGACGGGGCAGATGATCCGGGAGATTCTCGTGGCCCGCGACGCCGAGGTCGATTTCGGCGCCTACGACAACGACGGCCCCGACGGCGTTCCGAACTCCGGTGACGACGACGGCTACGTGGACGTGCTTCTCGTCGTCCATCCGACGTACGGCGCCGAGTGCGACAACACCGCCCACATGTGGTCCCATTCGTGGCGATACTCGTCGTGGCCGGAATCGGGCGGCCATCCGTACGCGACGAACGATCCGGCCGCCGGGGGCGGCACGATACGGATCGACGATTACATCATCGTGCCGGCGCTCTCCTGCGGGACGGGCATGATCGAGATCGGCGTCGTCTGCCATGAAATGGGGCACGCGATCGGGCTCCCCGATCTCTACGATTACAACGGCGGGGGCAACGGCATCGGGTTCTGGGGCCTCATGGGCGCGGGAAACTGGAATACGCCCTCCTCGCCGGCCCATCTCGACGTCTGGTGCCGGGAGCAGCTCGGGTGGCTGAACCCCATCGAGATCGACTGGCGCCCGCGGGACATAACGCTGCGGCCCGTCGAAACGAACGCCGACGCCGTGAAGCTGCCGCTGCCGACGAAACGCTTCGCCCGAAACGCGTACGCGACCGGCAACTCGGGCCTCGTCTGCGGCTATCTCGGCGCCGAGGCGGGGGAGCGGGGCTGGCCCGGTCTCGAGGGGTACGGCAACGGCTGGCGGGAGTCGATGATCCGCGAGTTCGAGGTCGGCGCGTCCCGTCCGGTGACCCTGCGGTACGACGTTTGGATCGACGCCGAAATCGACTTCGATTTCGGCATGATCGTTCTCGAGCGCGGCGGGACCGCGGACACGCTCGCGCGCTATACGGGGAAGTCCGCGCGGAGCGAGACGATCGACCTCGGCGC
>DHHN01000143.1:0-3453 GCA_002403295.1 bacterium UBP1_UBA4771
AGCTCATCGTGCGGCGGCTCTCGAATCGCCGGGTGTGCCCGGGGTGCAAGGCGGTCTACAACCTCGACACGATCAAGACGAAGGTTCCGGGCCGCTGCGACGCCTGCGGCGCCGAGATCGTCAAGCGCCCCGACGACGAGGAAGAGACGATCCGCAAGCGCCTCCGCGTCTACGACGAGCAGACCGCGCCCGTCATCGGTTACTATCGCGCGCGCGGCGGGCTCGCCACGGTGGACGGGGCGGGCGGCATCGAGGAGATTTTCGCGGAGATACTCCGCGTGCTGAAATGATAGCGATCCGGAGCGGGACGGAGCTCGAGGAGATCCGGCGGAGCGGAGAGCTCCTCCGGGACTGCTTCGAGGCGATTGAGCCGTTGCTCCGGCCGGGCGTGACGACCGGCGCGCTCGACGAGGCGGCGGAACGGTTCATACGGTCGCGGGGGGCGATCCCCTCCTTCAAGGGATATCAGGGCTACCCCGCCGCCATCTGCGCCTCGGTGAACGAGCAGGTCGTGCACGGGATACCGGGCCCCCGGGAGCTGCTCGACGGGGACATCGTCGGCGTCGACATCGGGGTGTTCCGGAACGGGTGGCACGCGGACGCGTCGCGGACCTATCCGATCGGCGCGGTGAGCGGGACGGCGCGGCGGCTCATCGAGGTCACGCGCGAGGCGCTCGATCTCGCGATCGGCGAGGCAAAGGCCGGCCGGCGCCTCTCCGACCTCTCGCACGCGGTGGAGCGGCACGCGACGGGGAACGGTTTCAGCGTCGTGCGGTCGCTCGTCGGACACGGGATCGGCCGGCGCATGCACGAGGAGCCCCAGATCCCGAACTTCGGCGCTCCGGGGCGTGGCCCCGTGCTCGCGGCCGGGATGGTGCTCGCGATCGAGCCCATGGTGAACGAGGGGACCCACGAGGTCTTCACGCTCGCCGACAACTGGACGTTCGTGACGGCGGACGGCAAGCTGTCCGCCCATTTCGAGGATACGATCGCGGTGACGGACGGCGGCCCGGTCATCCTGACGAGATAGGGGCCGCGCAATCGTCGCAGGCCGAGGGCGCCGGGCGGCGCCGCGGCGGGAAGGTCCGAAAGAGGTCGATGTCGAAGCAGAAAGGAATCGCGGTCGAGGGAACGGTCGTCGAAGCGCTGCCGAACGCGATGTTCCGGGTCGAGCTCGAGAACAAGCACGTCGTTCTCGCGCACGTCTCGGGAAAGATGCGGATGCACTTCATCCGCATTCTCCCGGGAGACCGGGTCGCGATCGAGCTCAGTCCGTACGATCTCGGGCGCGGCCGGATCACGTACCGGTACAAGTGACGAAAGCGGCGGGAGCGGAGGCGCCGCGACGCCGAACGGCAAAGGAAGAGACGAGATGAAGGTTCGAAGCTCAATCAGAAAGATATGCCCCTACTGCAAGATCATCCGGCGGAAGGGAGTCCTCCGCGTGATCTGCAAGAATCCGAAGCACAAGCAGCGCCAGGGCTGACGGGTGGGCCAACGGCGCGCGTGAAAGGAGTGTTTCCGTGGCGCGTATTTCCGGTGTCGACATACCCGACAACAAACACATCGCGATCGCTCTGACCTATATCTTCGGTATCGGCCGTTCGACCGCCCGGAGCATCTGCGACAAGGCGAAGATCTTGTACAACACGAGGACGAGGGATCTCACCGAGGAGCAGACGGTCCGGCTCAGGGACATCATCGAGAACGATCACAAGATCGAGGGCGCCCTGCGGAGCGAGACGACGATGAATATCAAGCGGCTCATGGAGATCGGCTCGTACCGCGGCATGCGGCACAAAATGGGATTGCCGGTCCATGGCCAGCGCACGCACACGAACGCCCGGACCCGCAAGGGTCCGCGCAACCGCCCGGGTGCGAAGCGCAAGACGAAGCCGGGAGCCACGGCCTGATCGTCCGCGCGGACGCGCGGCACGGATGGAGCACGAACAGGAGGTTAGACGGTGGCAGGGCCCCAGAGAGCGAAAAAGAAAACGAAAAAGGTGGACGCGTTCGGCGTCGTCCATATCCAGTCCACCTTCAACAACACGATCGTGAGCATCACGGATCGGGAAGGAAAGATCATCACCTGGTCGAGCCCCGGACGGCTCGGCTACAAGGGCTCGCGCAAGAGCACGCCGTTCGCGGCGCAGCAGGCGGCCTCGACGGCCGCCCGCGAAGCGATGAGCCTCGGTGTGAAGAAGGTCGAGGCGTGGGTGCGGGGTCCCGGCCCGGGACGCGAGGCGGCGATCCGTTCGCTCCGCGCGACGGGGCTCGAGGTATCGGCGATCAAGGATTGCACGCCGATCCCCCACAACGGCTGCCGCGCGAAGAAGCGGAGACGCATCTAGCAGCGGCCGGCGACGGCGAAAACGGCTGAAGCCGCGGGCGCGGCGAGAGCGGTTCAAGGAGGTTTTTCGAGAGATGGCGAGGTATCTGGAGTCCAAATGCAAGCTGTGCCGCAGGGACGGCGTGAAGCTCTTCCTCAAGGGCGACCGCTGCTATTCGGACAAGTGCGCGATCGAGAAGCGCAACTATCCGCCCGGCGAGCACGGGCATGCGCGGTTCAGCCGCCGGAGCGGCTACCGGCTGCAGCTTCGGGAGAAGCAGAAGCTCCGCCGCATGTACATTCTGCTCGAGCGGCAGTTCCGCGGCTACTACGACCGCGCGGTGAAGATGAAGGGCGTCACGGGCGCCAATCTCCTGAAGCTCCTCGAGACGCGGCTCGACAACATGGTGTTCCGCATGGGCTTCGCCCCGTCGCGGGAGACGTCCCGGCAGCTCGTGCTCCACAAGCACTTCGCCGTGAACGGCAAGCTCGTCGACCGCCCGAGCTTCCAGCTCCGGCCGGGCGACCGGGTGTCCGTGAGGGAAAAGAGCATGAACCTGCTCGTCATCGAAGAGGCCTTGAAGAAGTACGGAAGCCGGGGGACCGTGCCGTACGTGACGGTCGACGTCACCAAGCGCGAGGGCGTGTACGTCGAGGAGCCGACGCGCGAGATGATCCCGGTTCCGATCGAAGAAAACGTCATCGTGGAGCTCTACTCGAAATAAGGGGACTCGATGCGGCGGCAGCCGCCGCGGTGTGCCCGGCGGGGGTTCCGGTGCGGGCCGTGCAAGGAGGATTGCATAGATGAAATGGCGTAACCTTCTCATGCCGAAGGAGATCGTTGCGGACGAGACCGTGGCGAGCCCGACCTTCGGGCGCTTCCGTGTCGAGCCGCTCGAACGCGGATTCGGCAACACGATCGGCAACGCGCTCCGGCGCACGCTTCTCTCGTCGATCCAGGGCGCCGCGGTCACGGCGATCAAGGTCGCCGGGGTTCTCCACGAGTTCGGAACGATCAAGGGCGTGAAAGAGGACGTCACCGATGTCGTTCTCAACATGAAGCAGCTCATCGTCAGGATGCACGGCGACGATCCGAAGTTTCTCCATATCGACGTCACGAAAAA
>DHHN01000143.1:3541-5033 GCA_002403295.1 bacterium UBP1_UBA4771
CTGCACAACCTCGAGGATTTCGAGATCGGCCTCATCCCGATGGATTCGAACTTCAGCCCGGTGACGCACGCGAACTACATCGTCAAGAACACGCGCGTCGGCCAGCGCACCGATTACGACTCGCTCACGCTCGAGGTCACGACGAACGGCAGCATCACGCCGCAGGACGCGCTCGGCTACGCGGCGAAGATCCTCAAGGATCACATGCTGCTCTTCATCAAGTTCGAGGAAGAGCCGGTCGAGGAATCCGCGGAAGAGGTCGATCAGGACCTCGAGCGCATCAGGGAGCTGCTCAATCGCAGCGTCGATGAGCTCGAGCTCTCGGTTCGCTCGTCCAATTGCCTCAAGGCCGCCAATCTCAAGAGCCTCGGCGAGCTCGTGCGAAAGACCGAAGGCGACATGCTCAAGTACCGCAACTTCGGCCGCAAGAGCCTCAAGGAGATTCTCGACATACTCGAGGGCATGGGGCTCTCGCTCGGCATGGACGTCGACGCGCTGCTGAGGGGCGAGAAGAAGCTCGACAAGAAGATCGACAAAGCCGAGAAGACCGACAAGAAGGAGAAAGAGGAGAAGGAATAATGCGGCACAGACGTTCCGGCCGGAAGCTCGGCAAGACCGCTACACATAGAAAGGCGATGCTCGGCAACATGGTCACCGCGCTCTTCCAGCGCGAGCGAATCGAAACGACGATCCCGAAGGCCAAGGAGACCCGAAGCCTCGCCGAGCGGCTCATCACCTTCGCCCGCCGCGGCAACGCGGCCGCGGAGGCGGGCGCCAAGGAAAAGCAGCTCGCGGCTCGGCGCCGCGTGGCGCGCACCGTTCACGACAGCGACGTTCTGCGGAAGCTCTTCGACGAGATCGCCCCGCGGTACGTCGAGCGGCCCGGAGGCTATACGCGGATCGTGCGGCTCGGCAAGACGCGCGTCGGCGACGGCGCCCAGACGGCGATCCTCGAGCTCCTGAAAAAGGACGAGGAAGGCCGCAAGAAAAAGAAGAAGCCGCGCAAGACCTATCACAAGACCGATATGCCGGCGGCGCCGGAGGCGGCGAAGAAAGCGGTCAAGACCGTCGAGCCGGAGCCGGCTCCCGAAGCCCCGGTCGTCGAGGCGCCGGCCGCGGAGACGGCGGCGCCGAAGGCCGGGGCCCCGAAGACCGCGACCAAGGCAAAGACGAAGGGCGCGGAGCCGAAGCCGAAGAAGGGCAAGAAGTAACGGCCCGGGCTCCGGGCGAGTGCTGCATTGGTGCTCACGAACGTCATTCTGCCCGTTTTCTTTATCATCTTTCTCGGCTTTCTCCTGAGAAAATTCGGAAAGGTGGACCTGCGCGCGTTCTCCCGCGCGCAGCTCTACCTCCTCACGCCCGCGCTCGTCTTCATGTCGCTCGCGAGCGCCGAGGCCGAGACGGGCCTCATCCTCCGCGTGCTGCTCTTCATCGTCTGCATGCAGGCGGTGATACTCGGCATCTCGATCGGCGCGGGCGCCGCGGCGAGGCG
>DHHN01000143.1:5072-5645 GCA_002403295.1 bacterium UBP1_UBA4771
CCCGTCTGCATGCTCGCCTTCGGACAATGGGGGCTCGTCTACGGGACGATCTACATGGTCGCCTCGTCCATCACGCAGTCGACGACGGGGGTGTTTCTCGCGAGCGCGGGGCGGCAGGGGGCCCGGCAGGCATTCGCCTCGATATTCAAGGTGCCGCTCATCTACGCGATCGTCGCGGCGAGGGTNNAGCATGCTCGGGCAGGCGGCGATCCCCCTCGGGCTCATGCTTCTCGGCATGCAGCTCGAGCGCATCGTGCTCGAGTGGTCGATCTGGCGAGGCGGCGCCGCGGGGGCGCTCGATCTCGAGGGTGAGGGAGGCCCCGCCGCCTCTTGCCCGCCGGGCGACACGGCTGCGACCGTCGGCAGGGACGTGAAGGACGGCGCGGCGGCCGCCGCGCTCCGGATCGCCGGAGGATTCGCCGTCTCCTACGGGCTCGTGCATCTTTTCGATTTCGGACCGAACATGAATCAGGTGCTCATCCTGCAGTCGTCGATGCCGACCGCGGTCAACATGGTGGTGTACGCCACCGAGTGGAACTGCCGGCCGCGGATCGTGGCGGTCGCGATCCTCGC
>DHHN01000143.1:5701-6095 GCA_002403295.1 bacterium UBP1_UBA4771
CGGGTCGTGCAGGGCTCGGGCCGGATCCCTTTTTCCGCGGGCCGCGGAGGCCGCGGGGAGTGCCATGGCCGAGAGGATCTTTCATTTCGCGCCTCGAGACGCCGCGGAGGCCGCACGGATCTTCGAGGCGTGCACGCGGCTTCGCTCCGGGGGACGCCCCGTGCGCGCGGCGATTCTCGAGAGCCCGCCCGACTGGGCGCGCGGTCTTTCCCTTCCCCACGCATCGGTTTCTCTCGATGAGCTCGAGTCGCTCGGTCCCGGCGCCGGCGCGGACGTGATCGTGAGTCACGCCGCGATGGCGGGCATCGAGGAGATTTCGAAGGCCGATTATCTCGCCGTCGTCGGGGGCGGCGCGCGGTTCGGGGATTTCCTAGACGCCGTGTCGCGCGCGGGG
>DHHN01000187.1:0-4745 GCA_002403295.1 bacterium UBP1_UBA4771
TCGTTCTTCAATCCGTCGTTCACCGGCGGCAAGACCGAGCTCGGGAGCCGCAAGCTCGGCGCGGACGCGCGCTGGCGGATCGCGCCCCGTCTCGCGCTCGGCGCGAGCGGCTACCGGCACGCCTTCCAGGAGCGCGACGAGGAAAAGGACTACGCCGATCTCGTCGGTCGTTACACGCGGGGCCGCGCCGAGGGAGCGCTCGGTTTCGCGTCGGCGGCCCGGAACGACGCGCGCGACGGAGACCAGCGGAGCCATCTCCTGCGCGCGGGGCTCGGGCTTGCGGGCGAGCGGACGGCGGGGGAACTGCAGGTGGACAAGATAGTCGCCGGAGGAGAGGTCGAGGAGTACCCGAACCGCATACAGGCCAAGCTCACGAGACGGCTCTCCCGCCGCGTGTCGGCGGCGCTCAAGCACGAGTATCGCACCGGGAGCCGCACCGGCACGCGGCACCTCACGCAGCTCGGCCTCGAATCGAATATAACGGAGAATATTCAGGCGTATTCGCGCTACCAACTCGAGGGCGCGATGAGCGGCGAGCGGGCGCAGGCGGTTCTCGGCATCAAGGAGCGCTTTGCGATCTCGGACGAGCTCGCGGCGACGGTCGCCCTCGAAAAGGCCGCGACGGTGAGCGGCGCGTCCGTCGACGACCATTTCACGTGGGCGACGAACGCGGTGTATGCGCCGGCGGGCGGCGATTACCGGCTCAGGGGAGGCTACGAGCTCCGCCTCGAGCCCGATCGCCGCAAGCATCTCTCCGAGCTTGCGGGGCTCCGGCGCATCGGCGAGCGTTGGGCGATGCTGCTCCGCGGCGACCTCTGGTTCGCGGACGAGAAGCGCG
This sequence comes from bacterium UBP1_UBA4771, assembly GCA_002403295.1. Taxonomy (GTDB): domain Bacteria; phylum Krumholzibacteriota; class Krumholzibacteriia; order Krumholzibacteriales; family Krumholzibacteriaceae; genus SSS58A. The sequence continues at coordinate 839 of DHHN01000187.1, forward strand.
AGTCGAACCGGGTCAAAGCGGCCGGGCTCCTCGGCCTTTCGGTGAGGCCGGGCGGCGGGGACGCGCTTACCCTCCTCTCGCTCTTCCGATCGAATTACGAGGAGCGGAGCCCCGCCCATCCGGACGCGATCGACCGCGAGATGCTCGCCTCCGTCGAGGCCGACTGGAAACCCGCCCGCAACTGGGAGATCGAGGGCAAGATCGCGGGACGGCGCGTCGAGAACGTGTTCCGAGAGCATGCCGCGGTCGCGTCGACGTTCATGCTCCAGACGCAGGTCGTCCGGACGTTCGCCGGGCGCTGGGACGCGAGCCTCGCGGCGCGCGCCGTACGCCAGCGCGAAACGCATACGACGAGCTACGGCGGCGGCGTCGAGATCGGCCGCGTCGTCGCCGAGAATCTCTGGATCGGGGCCGGATACGATTTCGGCGGCCGCGAAGACGCGGACGCGGCGGGCAACCGCTTCTCGCGCCGCGGGTTTCACGTCGGCATGCGGCTCAAATTCAACGAGAAGATCCTGAGCTACTTTCAGGGCGCGGGGGTGAGCGGCGGACTATGAAACGGCTCGCATGCGTCATGACGATGCTCGCGCTGTTCGCGGCCCCGGCCGCGCGCGCCGGAGAGCTCGTGCAGAACGGCGGCTTCGAGACGGGGAGCTTCTCCGGCGGCTGGGTCGACGGGGCTGGGCAAATCCAGAGCGGCCAGACCGATCCGCGCTGGGCCGACCACCGGGTCGTTCTCGACCTGCCGCGCGGCGGCAGCTGGTCGGCGCTCATCGGTTTCAAGTACGCGCCGGTCCGGGGCAACCGCTACGGGTTCGTATACCAAGACGTCGCGATACCGTCGAACATATCGAGCGCGACGCTCTTCTTCGCGTTCCGCCAGCAGGGATACGACGGGTTGAACTACGATCCGTTCCGGATGCAGATCCGAAACACGTCGAACGCCGTTCTCGCCACGGTCGTCGAGTACTCGTTCGCCGAGGCGAACCACCTCTTCAAGGATTCGGGCTGGATCGACGACGACGGCGCGGCGCCGGCGGGATATGCGATGACCGGCTACGCGGGACAGACCGTGCGGCTCTACTTCTATCAGGAAAACAGCTTCAACAACTTCTACGAGACGTGGACGTACATCGACGACGTGTCGCTCGTCTATCGCCGCTGGGTCGATCTCGCCGTCGACGGCGACGGCGACGATCTCTTCGGCGGCCTGGGGACGGGCGAGGGGGGCTGCGCGGCGCGGAGCGCCGAGGCCGGCCTGACGCTCCGCTATTCCCTGGACATCGAGAACGAAGGCCCCGGCGCCGACACGTACCGGCTCGCGGCGGCGCCGCCTCCCGGCTGGGCCGTCTCCATCGGATACGGCGGGTCGACCTATTCGTTCCCGTGGATCACGCCGGTCGTCGCCGCGGGATCGAAGATCCGGGCGGAGATCGTCGTGAACGTCCCGGCCGGCGCGGCGGTCGGCGGGTATGCGACGATCGTCGACGCCGTCTCGACGGCCTTCGCGAATCGCCACGACAGCGTCGAGCTCGCGACGAACGTCGTCCCGGCCCTGTGTCTCGCCGATCTCGTCATCGACGCGAACGGGTACGGGGTGATAGACCCATCGGGCGGCGGAGGAATATCGTACCGCGAGACCGCGCCGCTCGCGCAGGTGACGTACGCGGTGGATCTCCACAACGGCGGCGCCGCCGCCGACTCCTTTCGCATACGGTGGACGACGCCCGCGCCGCTCGTCGCCGACGTCGTCGCCGGCGGCGTCGTCCGGACGCGCGCGTTCAGCACGGGACCCGTCGCCTCCAACGGCGTGACGTCGTTCACCTACCGCGCGAGCGTTCCGGCATCGCTCCTCGGCGGCGACTACACGAGCTTCATCCTCGCGACCTCGCTCACCGACACCCTGAAGAAGGACGCCGTGCGCGCCGTCGCGCGCGTGCTCGCGCCGAAGGTGGACGTGATCATCTGCGGGAGCGGGGACGACATCATCGACCCGACCGGAGCCGGGTTGGGAGGCGCCATATCGATCGCCGGCACGCGGGGCACGACGGTCTATTTCCCCTTCACGATCCAGAACGAGGGGGGCGTCGCCGATTCGTTCGCCGTTTCATGGGTCCGGCCCGCGAACGGGTGGACGGCCTCCGTCGTGGACGGCGCGACGGTCCATTCGCTCCCCTGGACGGCGCCCGCCATGGCGCCGCGGAGCGAGCGCGGATACGTCTTCGCGGTGACGATTCCCTCCGGCGCCGCCTACGACACGTACGTTTCGATCTTCAATTTCGTATCGGCCGTTTCCGGCACGGTGCGCGAAAGCGTCTCGGCGTCGATTTCCGTATCGACGGGCAACGAAATCGATCTCATCATCGACGGCAACGGCGACAACGCGTACGGCTATCTCGGCACGGCTCTCGGCGGCAGCTCGATACGGTCGGCGAATCCGGGGGACACGATCTCGTTCGCCGTCACGGTCCAGAACGAGGCGGGCGAGAACCTCTTCGATATCTGGTGGAACGCCCCTCCGGGCTGGGGCGCGCGCATCGGCGACTCCACCTCCGCGATGCGCGGCGTTCCCGCCGGCACCTATGCGATGACCGTCATGGTCCCCGCCGGCTGCGCGGGGGGATGGTTCGACGTCGTCGTCGACGGCTGCAAGACGAACAAGCGGTATTTCGTCGACAGCGTTCTCGGCCGCGTCTACGTGGCCCCGCCGCGCGTCGTCGACGCGCTCATCGACGGAAACGGCGGCGGCGTATTCGGCGAGCCGGGGACGGGCGGAGGCGGGTCTTCCTCCCAGAGCACGACGGCGGGAAGGACGATCCGTTTCACCGTCGAGCTTCGGAACCGGGGCGCCGAAACGGAGAGCTATCGCCTCTCCTGGAACGCCTTCCCGGGCATGATCGCGGCGTTGCAGGGCGCGGCGCCGCCCTGGGCGACGGCTCCGGTCGCGCCCGGCGGCGCCGTTCTTCTCTCCTTCGAGGTGCGCGTGCCGCTTTCGGCCTGGCTCGGCGACTACGACTACGTCATCGACGTCGTATCGACGCTCGATTCGCTCAACGTCGAGAGCGTGCTCGCGCGCGTCCACGTCGATCCACCGCCGCGCGCGGATCTCGTGATCGAGGGCGACGGCGCGTTCGTCTCGGCCCTGCCGGGGTCGGGCGACGGCGGCAGGGCGCTCGTTTTCGGCGCGCCGGGCGCGACGGCGACGGCGGCGCTCGAGCTCTGGAACCGCGGGGGATTCCCCGACTCGTTCCGCGTCTCCTGGGAAGCGCCGGCGGGCTGGCCGGCGGAATCGATCGTCCTGTCGGACGCTTCGGGGGATCATTCGTCGCCCTACGAGGCCGGCGTCATCGTTCCGGGCGATTGGCGCGCGTACACCGTCACCGTATTCATCCCCGCGGGCGCCGCCCTGCGCTCGTCCGTCGTCATCGACGGCGTCGCGCTCTCGCGCGATCTCGAGGACAGCGCCACGCTCGAAATCGGCACGGGTTCGTTCGTGTCCGGCGTCGCGTTCGACGACCGGAACCACGACGGCGTCCGCGATCCGGGGGAGGAAGGCTGGCCGGGCGTGCCGGTGACCCTCTCCGGACCCGACGGAACGTTCGCGACGACGACCGACGGCGCGGGCTTCTACATCTTCGAGGCCGCGGCCGGAACGCCGCGAACGCTTTACGAGCTCACCCCCTCGGGAATGATATCGCTCTCGCCGGATACCGTCGCGCTCGCGGCCGCGGCTCCGGGGGAGACGCTGCGCGTCGATTTCGCGGATGTCCGCGGGCCGGCGATCTCGCCGTCGAACGATCTGGGCTGCGTCGCGGGCGGCTTCGTCGACGTGCCGCATCTTTTGATCGCCGGCACGGCGGGACAGGCGTCCATCGCGGCCGCCCTTCCGGACGGATGGTTCGCGGCG
>DHHN01000187.1:4899-6302 GCA_002403295.1 bacterium UBP1_UBA4771
TCGCGAGCTCGAGCGGGCTCCTCGTTCTCGAGAAGACGGTCGATCTCGCGGCCGCGCGCCCCGACGATATCATGACGTACACGATAATGTTCTCGAATCCGGGCGTCGAGGCGGTGCAGGAAATAGAAATCATAGATCCCCTCCCCGCATCGGTCGAGCTCGTGCTCGACGCGTTCGGTCCCGGAAACGACATCGAGTGGCTCCGCGACGGCGCCGTCGTTCACCTGACGGGAGATCCCGGCGATCCCGACGAGGCGATGCTCGATTCGGGGGAAGGCCTGCTCCGCGTCGTTCTCTCGCGCCGGACGCCGTACCTTCTCGAGAGCGGCGCGAGCGGCGCCATCACCTATCGCGTCCGCGTGCGATGACCGCGAGCGCCCCCCCTTGTCGATTCGAGAATCTGGATATATATGCTATGCGGGGACTGCGGGATCGAAGGGAGCGGCATGCATCGAGGAACGTTGCTGTTGCTTGCGGCGCTGCCCGGGTCGTTTGCGGCGGCGTTTCCGAACTGCGGGGAGCCGCCGCTCCAGCCGGCGTCGAACGCCGTCGACAGCGCGGCAGCCGTCGTCGGAGAGGAAACCGAGTTGCTCTGCGTCCGGCAGGGACTCGAGGGACATGTCATGTTCTGGCAGGGAGATTTCATGCCGCCGGGATCCACCGGCACGATCACGCCCGTCGAACGGGAAATCTGCATCCACGAGCCGACGCGCCTGTCGGACGTCTCACCGGTGGGGAACACGCCGTTCTACTCTGAGATACGGTCGACCCTCGTCGCCCGCAGGCGATCCGACGCGGCCGGATGGTTCCGTGTGGCCCTGCCGCCGGGCGTGTACAGCATGTTCGTTCGGGAAGGCGAGCTTTTCTACGCGAACGGGTTTTCCGGCGAGTATATCTATCCCGTGACCGTCGCCCGGCATCGCTGGACGCTCGTCCGGTTCGACATCACCTATCTGGCGACATTCTAGCCCCGATTCCTCGAGAGAACGGATCGGTCGGGGGCCGTGACGGCGCGCGAGCGTTCATGCGGCGTTCGAGCTCCGGACGACGTCGATCACGTTTTCGATGACGTAATCGATCTCCCGTTCGGCGAGCTTCGGATAGAGGGGGAGGCTGACCGTCCGCGCGCCGATCTCCTCCGCCGCCGGGAACATGCCCGGGCGGCAGCCGAACCGCTCGCGGTAGTAGGTCATGAGATGCGCGGGGTAAAAGTTCACCGAAACGCCGACCCCGCGGTTCTGGAGCTCGTCGAGGATCGCGTCGCGGCGGGCGGCGTCGACGAGAACGGTGAAGAGGTGGCAGGCGTTGCGGGCCTCCGGGCGGACCGCGTGAAGCTCTATGCCCTCGACGCCGCCGAGACCCTCGGCGTAGCGCCGGTAGATTTCGTCCCGCCGCGCGAGAAA
>DHHN01000187.1:6383-8725 GCA_002403295.1 bacterium UBP1_UBA4771
AGCTTCCTCAGAAGCTCGGCCGCGGACGCCTCTTTCGCCGAGATCGCGCCTCCCTCGCCCGAGGAGATGTTCTTCGTCGCGTAGAAGCTGAAACAGGCGAAGTCGCCGAGGCTGCCGGGCTTCGCGCCGTTCCATTCGGCTTCGAGGGAGTGCGCGGCGTCCTCGACGACGGCGAGATTCCGCCGCCGCGCGATCGCGGCGATCGCCGTCATGTCGGCCATCTGCCCGTACAGGTGCACGGGCAGGATCGCGCGCGTTCGAGCGGTGATCGCGGCCTCGATCGCCCGCGGGTCTATGTTGCCCGTCGCGCGGTCGACATCGGCGAAGACCGGCGTCGCGCCGGCCATCACGACGCTGTTCGGCGTTCCGACGAAGGTGAGGGGGCTCGTGACGACTTCGTCTCCCTCGCGGACGCCCGCGGCCAGCAACGCGAGATGCATGGCCGCCGTGCAGCTCGTCACGGCGACGGCGTGGGGAAGCCCGAGATAGGAGGCGAGAGCGCACTCGAACTCGGCGACCTCGTCCCCCGTCGTGAGGAAGAGCGAGCCGAAAACACGCTCGATCCGACCGAGCTCCTCCGGCCCGAGATTGTGCTTGCAGTACTCGATTTTTTTCTTCACGCCGTGCCGTCTATCGCATGTAAACGATCTTGCGCGTCTGCGTGAACTTCCCCGCCTTGATGCGGCAGAAGTATATGCCCGAGGAAACGTCGCGTCCCGCAGCGTCCTTGCCGTTCCAGACGGCGTGGTACCGTCCGGGTCCGCGCTCCCCGCGCTCGAGCACTCGGACGACGCGGCCGGCCGGATCGAAGATCCGCAGATCGACCGCGGCGCGTTCCCCGATCGTGTACGCGATCGTCGTCGTGCCGTTGAACGGGTTCGGGAAGTTCTGCTCGAGCGCCGTGACCCAGCGCGGCGCGGCGGGTCCGTCTCCCTTGTCGTTGACGTCGGTGTAATCGCGGATCGCGAAGAGCGAGTCGCTCTCGTCGTGCCCCGTGAGAAGCCCCGGGTCGTATGCGACCACCCTGATGAGGCAGGAGTCGGAGAGGATCGGCGGGACGACCCACGCATAGGCCGAATCGGCCGCCCAGCCGCCGACGACCACCTCGTACGTGGCGCCGGCGTCGTGCGAGAAATAGATGCTCACCGAATCCACGCCGCGGTTGTCCGTCGCCTCCCAGTCGATGCGGATCGTGTCGCCGGCCTCGAGCACCTCGCCGCCGTTCGGGTAGAGAACCGTGACGACCGGCGCGACGAGATCGCCGCCCGCGCACGCGGACGCCTCCGCGGCGTAGCCTCCGCCGTACCCCTCGGCGCTGACCCCCGAGACGCGGTAGTGCCAGCAGCCCGAAATCGGCCCGTGGTCGAAGACCGGATCCGATCCGGGGACGCTTCCGAGGAAGGATGCGATGGAAGGCGCGAAGCCCGCCGTTTCACTTCCGTACACGGCGTACGAGCTCGCCGTGCCAACGACAACGTCCCAGACGAGTCTGATCGCGTCGTCGCCGAGCGGGGCCGCGGCGAGATCCCGAATGTATTCGGGCGCGGCCATGATCGCACCCGCGCCGCCGAAAGCGCCCATATCGGCCCGCGAGCCGTCCGGATCGGCGATGGCCGGATCGCCGGCGTCGATGGCTTCCGAGTGCACGAGGAGATGGTAATCGAGGGCGGCCGCGTCGGCGTACATCGGATCGAAGCTCGCGTTCGTCGAGTCGGGAACGAGCGTCGCCACGTCGGCCGGCGTGTTTCCGAAACAGTCGTTGTAGCGGAAAACGATGTTTGCCGTCGAGTTCACCTGAAAACCGTTCAGCGTTCCGTGCGTGATGCAGTTGTTCACGACGGTCATCGACGGCATCGTTCCGAGGAAGACGTTGCCCCCGGCGTAGTTCGCCGTGTTGCGGTCGATCGTGTTGTTCGCGAGCGCGCCGTATGAGCTGTCGGCGAACACGCCGCCGCCGATGATCGAGGAACGGTTGAGGGCGATGATCGAGTTCGATATGTCGAGCGGGCCCGCGCGGTGGTACACGCCGCCGCCCGACGAGACGGAGCTGTTGCCGCGGATGACGGCGTTCGAGATCGCGAGGGCACCCCGTTCGGCGTAGACGCCGCCGCCCGCGTCGTTGCCGTCGTTCAGTGCGATCGAACCGCCCGCGACGGCGCACGGGCTCAGGTAGCAGTAGACGCCGCCGCCTCTCTTGTATCCGTCGTTGTCGGCGATCGCGTTTCCCTCGAGCTTGACGGTCGCGCGGTACGCGTGAACGCCGCCGCCGTGCTTCTTGCCGTTGAATTCCGCGTTCGGACGGCAGCCCGTTATCGTGTTGCCGCGAAGCACCGCGTTCGTTT
>DHHN01000016.1:0-6594 GCA_002403295.1 bacterium UBP1_UBA4771
GAGCGCGATCATTCGGTGGAGACGCTTTTCAGACATGTTCGCTTGTCCTATTCCTTTCCGTTGCGGCCTGACGTCCGAGGTTCCTCCGGAAAAAGTATACCCCGCCGAGGAGGCTCACGACGACCATAATCGCGTACGTGATGAGCTCCATCAGGAGCGCCTGCTCGCTCGTGAATCCGATCTGCGTGAAGAGCAGTATCCCCGCTCCCTCGCGCACGCCGAGCCCGTTGATCGAGATCGGCAGCACCATGAGGAGCCCGAGGAGCGGGACGAAGACGAAGAACTGCATGAAGGCGAGCGGCGTCACCTCGATCCCGAGCGCCTCGGCGACGAGGACGTGCGTGACGACGCGCATGAACTGAACGACGACGGCGAGACCGGCGAGACCCGCGAGCAGCCTCCGGACGCGCCGGTACTCGCCGAGACGCCGGAAGAGCGTGTCGAACCGGCCGCCGAGGCCCCAGAGGGTGATCCGGCCGAAGAGCGTGCGCACGGCCCGCGAGAGACGCCGGTTGAGGACGAGCGCGAGGAGGGGCGCCATGCACCCGGCGAATACGAGCGCGTAGAGCCACAGGCGATCGAGACCGCCCGCCGCCGCGAGCGCGAGGGATGCCGCGAGCGCCAGCACGCAGAGCCCCGCGATGCCGATGAGGCGGTCGAGCATCGTCGTCGCGAAGACCTGATAGGGATCGTTGCCGAATTTCGTCACGTCGTAGATCTTCACGACGTCGCCGCCGACGCCCGCCGGGAGAAAATTGTTGAAAAAGATCCCGATGAAATAGACGCGGAAGGTCCGCCCGAAGGTGAGGGCGATGCCGCCCGCCCCGAGCAGGCGGTGCCACTGCCACGCGCCGAGCGCGACGCTCGCGAAGAATATGGCCGTCGCGGCGACGAGCGGCGCGACGGCGAGATTCCTGAGGTTGGACAGCAGATCCTCCGGCGAGAGCTTGTGGAGGAGAAACGCGATGAGCCCCACGCTCACCGCGACCTTGAGCGCCTGCAGCAGCGCCTTCCGCCCGCTCATGGCCGTTCCTCCGTCCGCGCCGCCGCGATCCGCTCGAGGAGATCGAGCGTCTCCCGCGCGCAGCGTTCCCAGGTGAGCTCCTTCACGCGCTCCATGGCGCCCCGGCTGAGCCGGCGCCAGAGCTCGCGATCCTCGAGAATGCGGATCGCCGCCTCCGCGAACGCGCCGTCGTCCCCGTACGGGACGAGCAGCCCCGTCTCCCCGTGGCGCACCGAATCGCGCAGCCCCGGCCGGTCGCTCGCGACGACGGGCACGCCGCACGCCCCCGCCTCGACGACGGTGAGCCCCCATCCTTCCTTCGGGCTCGGATTGACGAGGAGGTGCGAGCGGTTCAGGAACTCGACGAGCTCCGCCGCCGGGAGATGGCCGCGGAACTCGACCGCGTCGCCGAGGCCGAGACGCGCCGCCTCGCGCTCGAGCGCCGGGCGGTGCGGGCCGTCGCCGACGACGACGAGCTTCGCCGACGGCAGGCGATCCCGGACGCGCCGCATCGCCCGCAGCGCGACCTCGACGCTCTTGTACTTGCGCAGCCGTCCGAGGTGGACGATGACGGGATCCGGAAAACGCGCGAGGCCGAGATCGCGATAGCGGCCGTGGTCGAGCCCGCAGAACACCACCGTGATCCGGCGCTCGTCGATGCCGCGCGCAACGAGATCGTCCTTCGTGCTCGGGCTGATGACCATGAACTCGTTGCGCCGGAACACGGCCGGTATGAAGCGTTCGATGAGCCAGACGATCGAGGCGATCGCGGGGTTCGTCTCCCGGAACGCCGTCGTGCCGAACAGGTGCGGCACGACGGCCACGACCGGGGCGGCGGACGCGAGCGGCATGAAAAACGGCAGCTTGTTGATATCCTCGAGCACGACGTCGTAGCGCCGGTGGGCGAAGTGCCGGCGCGCGAAGAGGTGCAGCGCGACGTTCGCGTCGTACCAGCGGCCGCGCCGGAACACGAGGACGCCGTCGATCGTCTCTTCGGGGAGGCATCCCGGCCAGCCGGCGCTGATCTGCGTCGCCTCGTGTCCCCACGCGACGAGACGCGAGAGGATCTCGTGGAGATGGACCTCGGCCCCGCCGGCGTCCGGGTTGCGGATGTCGCGCCAGTTGACCGCGCAGATCTTCATCGGTATCCCTCGTCCCGCGCGCCGCCCGCCGCGGCGGGCGGGCGCGCGCCCTCTCGCTTGCGCGCGACGGTGCCGACGACGACCGTCGTGTAGAGCGCGATGCGCCGCTCGAGAAGCCGGCGCTCGATACCCGAGAACGCCCGCCCGATCGCCGCGAAGCAGCGCGGATACATCGGGAGCCGGATGCCCGCCGGCCGCAGCGAGCGCCGGAGCATTCTATACCACATGGGAGGATTGAACCACTCCCCGTAACTGCCGACGATCGAGAACCCGTGCCGCTCGAGCATGCGCTCGAGCTCCGCGACGGAGTACTCGCGCTCCCAGCCGGCGAACCAGCGGCCGAGGGCGATGAGGACGTGCTTCACGAGCGTGTAGTAATGCCATCGCTGCGGCACGTCGACGAGAATGACGCCGCCCGGCTTCAGCACCCGCGCGTTCTCCGCGAGAAGATCGTCGGGGTTCCGGAAATGCTCGAGGAGCCCCTGATGGAATACGACGTCGAAGGTCCCGTCGGGAAACGGCAGCGCGAACGCGTCGCCGCAGACGAGACTCATCGAATCGCCCGCGCCGAGCTGCCGCCCGATGAGGCGGAGGCTCGCCGCGCTGTAGTCGAGCGCCACGGCCCGCGCGCCGCTTCGCGCGAGATCGAGGGCGTCCCGGCCGGTCCCCGCGCCCACCTCGAGCACGAGGGCCCCCGCGAGCGGCACGGCGCGCGCGAGGCGCTCCGCGACGCGGCCCTCGTTCGAGTAGACGTCCGACGCCTCGCCGGCCCCGTCCCAGAACCGGTCCCAGTGCTTCCTTTCCGAGGTCGGCTCGATGGAGCGCTCCCTTCCCTACGCGCCGATGAACAGCCGGTCGGCGAGGACCGCCGGAAGCCCCGCCGCGACGATATCCCTCGCCTCGGCCTCGATATCGTATTCACGCCGCAGGAGCGTCACGGTTCCCGCCTCGTCGTCGTAGACCGCGCACGCCGCGCGGGGATCCCGGTCGCGCGGCTGGCCGACGCTCCCCGGATTGAAAATATAGCGTTCCCCCGCCTCGAGCGCGACCGGTTTGCCCTCCGCGAAGGGAAACTCGCCGCGGCCGAACGCGAAGGCCGCCGGCGAATGGGTGTGCCCGACGAAGCACAGCCGGAAGTCCCCCGCGAAGAACGCCCGCTCCGCCTCGAGCGGCGAGAGAAGATACGCGTACTCTTCGGGATGGAACGGGGAGCCGTGGACCCCGAGCCAGCGCTCCCGCTCCACCGACAGGCGGAACCGCCGCCGGATCGCCCCGCGGTATCGCTCGTCGAGGCGCCGCCCCGTCCACTCGATCGCCTCCATGGCGACCTCGTTCATGTCGGGCGTCCCCATCTCCTCCAGCATCGCGGCGTCGTGATTGCCGAGAACGAGCCCCGCGCGCGGCAGATTGAGGAGAACGTCGAGACAGGCGTCCGGATGCGCCCCGTACCCGACGGCGTCCCCGAGAAACAGGAAATCGCACGGGAATTCGCGGCGGTAGATCGACATCGCCGCGTCGAGCGCCCGGTAGTTGCCGTGGACGTCGGAGCAGACGAAGAGCTTCAACTCCCGCGGACCTCCCGGGCGAGGGCGTCGAGCACGCCGTTCACGAACCGCCCCGCGTCCGCCGAGCTGAAGCTCCGGGCGATCTCGATCGCCTCGTTCATGATGACGCTCGTCGGGACCTCCGGGCAGCGCAGGAGCTCGGAGAGCGCGATCCGCAGGATCGTCTTGTCCACGATCGACACGCGCCCGATCTCCCAGTTCACGAGCCGGGCCTCGATGCGCGCGTCGAGCGCCGCCTTGCCGTCGATGACGTTCTCGACGAGACGCTCCGCGTACTCGACGACCTCGGCGGAGGGCTTGCGCCGCGAGACGTTGTCGCGGAGCACGGCGCGCCAATCGGCGCCCGACACCTCTTCGGCGTAGAGCGTCTGGAGCGCTATCTCGCGCGCTTTGCGTCTGCGGCTCATCGGCGGGCGGCCTTTCCTACTTCTTCTTCATCTCGTCCCAGAGGTTCGCCATCTCGAGGGCGGAGAGCGCCGCGTGCCAGCCCTTGTTGCCGGCCTTGCTCCCCGCGCGCTCGAGCGCCTGTTCCTGCGTGTCGGCGGCGATGATCCCGAAGGCGACCGGGGTGCCCGAGTCGAGGGCGACCCTCGAGACGTCGCGCGCCGCCTGATGCGCGAGGATGTCGAAATGCGACGTCTCCCCGCGGATGAGCGCCCCGAGACAGATCACGCCGTCGACGCCGGTCGCGGCGGCTCGCTTCGCCGCCTGCGGTATCTCGAACGTGCCGGGCACCCGGTAGACCGCGATATCCTTTTCCGCGACGTCGTGCCGGACGAGGCAATCGATCGCGCCTTCGAGCAATCGCCCGGAGACGAGCTCGTTGAAACGTCCGATCACGACGGCGAAACTCCTGCCGGCGCCGGTGAGGCGCCCCGCTTTTTCACGAACCATCGTTCTCATCCTTTCCCGCGGCCGAGGAGCCGCTCTGCGCCGTTGCGCCGTCGTCGAGAATCGTGAAGATATGGCCGAGCTTGTCGCGCTTGGCCGTGAGGTAGCCCAGGTTCCGCTTGTTCGGCGGTATCTCGATCGGCACGCGTTCGACGATCTCGAGGCCGTACGCGCGGAGCCCGATGATCTTGCGCGGGTTGTTCGTGAGGAGCCGGATCCCGCGGAGGCCGAGGTCGGCGAGGATCTGCGCGCCGATGCCGTAGTCGCGAAGGTCCGCCGGAAATCCGAGCTCGACGTTCGCCTCGACGGTGTCCCTGCCGGTGTCCTGGAGGGCGTACGCGCGGACCTTGTTCACGAGCCCGATCCCGCGGCCCTCCTGCTGGATGTACAGGAACACCCCCGCCCCTTCCTCCGAGATGATGCGCAGCGCCTCGGCGAGCTGGTCGCCGCAATCGCACCGGAGCGATCCGAAGACGTCCCCCGTCACGCACTGCGAATGGACCCGCACGAGCGCCGGTTTCCCGCGGCCGGGCTCTCCCATGACGAGCGCGATGCTCTGCGAGCCGTCGAGCGAGCCCTCGTACGCGATGAGGCGGAACTCGCCGAAGCGCGTCGGGAGGCTCGCCTCGGCGACGCGGCGGACGAGCTTCTCCGTGCGGCGGCGGTACTCGATGAGGTCGCAGATCGTCACGATCCTGAGATCGTGCCGCTTCGCGAACTCGACGAGCTGCGGGACGCGCGCCATCGTGCCGTCCTCCGCCATGATCTCGCAGAGGACGCCCGCGGGCCGGAGCCCCGCGAGCCGCGTGAGGTCGGCCGCGGCCTCGGTGTGGCCGGCGCGGCGGAGCACGCCGCCCTTCGCGGCGCGGAGCGGAAAAACGTGGCCCGGCCGCGCGAGGTCGTGCGGCCGGGTGTCGGGATCGATGAGCGCCTTGATCGTCGCGGCGCGATCGTACGCGCTGATGCCGGTCGTCGTCCCGTGGACGGCGTCGACCGAGACGGTGAAGTGCGTCTGCAGCTTCGCCGTGTTCTCCTGAACCATGGGACCGAGGCGCAGCTCGTCGAGACGCTCCCCCTCGAGCGCCGCGCAGATGAGGCCGCGCGCGTGGCGCGATATGAAGTTGACGCTCTCGGCCGTCGCGAACTCGGCGGCCATGATGATGTCCCCCTCGTTCTCACGGTCCTCGTCGTCGACGACGATGACCATGCGGCCCTTCCTGATATCCTCGAGCGCGTCCTCGATGGGGCTGAAGACGCTCACTGCCGATCACTTCCCTTCGCGGCGGCGGCGAGCCGCTCGACGTATTTCGCGAGGATGTCGATCTCTATGTTTACGGCGCTCCCCGTTTTGAGATCCCGGAGGTTCGTGCGTTCCCACGTATGCGGAATGACGAAGACGGTGAACCGGCCGCCTCGGATCTCCGGGCCGACGGTGAGGCTCACGCCGCTGACGGCGACGGACCCCTTCGGCACGAGGTAGCGCAGGAGCGGGGGCTCGAGGGCGATCTCGATCGACAGGGGCTGCCGCGAGATCCGGGCGACGCGTCCCGTGCCGTCGACGTGGCCGTTCACGATATGGCCGCCGATCCGCGCGGACGCCCCGAGCGCGCGCTCGAGGTTGACGCGCGAGCCCGGCCGGAGGGCGCCGAGCGTCGACACGCGCAGCGTTTCCGGGAGCACGTCGCAGGAGAATCGGTTTCCCGCGATCTCCGCCACGGTCTGGCAGACGCCGTCGACGGCGACGCTCTCGCCGGGCGCGAGTCCGTCGAGATCCGTCTCGATCGCGATTCGCGCGCCGCGCGGGAGCTTTCGCGCCGAGCGCACGACACCGATCGATTCAATCAGTCCAGTGAACAATCTTCTCTTCCTCCGTCACCGTCTCGAGGTAGCCGGCGATGGACGGCGAATCGTACACGGCGGCGACGTCGTTGTCCAGCGCCTCGAGGCGCGAGAGCGCGAGCCCTTCCTCGGCGAGCCACTCCGGCGGCTCCTC
>DHHN01000016.1:6657-7154 GCA_002403295.1 bacterium UBP1_UBA4771
CGAGCACGGACGTGATCCCCTTCTCCGCGACGTCGTCGAGCCAGTACTCGAGATCGACGCCCCCCGGCCCCGCGGGCAGCGGCACGATCTCGGCGCCCGCCGCCTCGAGGCGCGTGCGCCGCTCCCTGTCGCCGTGCGTGCTGCAGTAGACGATCACCCGCTCGCCCCGGACGAGCCACGGGTAGTCGTGCGGAAAACGGAGCTCCGAATCGAAGACCATGCGGACGGGAGGGGCCATGTCCCCCCGGTAGAACCGCCTGTCGAGCCGCGGCGCGTCCTTCTCGATCGTGCCGATCCCGATCGCGATCGCCTCGGTCCACGCGCGCAGCCGGTGGACGTATCGCTGTTCCGCGTCGCCGGAAAGACGCCGCTCGTCGCCCCACGTGAGCCTCCCGTCGAGCGTGGAGGCGAGCTTGATCACCACGAAGGGCTCCCCGGTGAGACTTCGGTGAACGTAGGGAAGGTTGAGCTCGAGCGCGTCGGCGGCGAGAACGCCG
>DHHN01000016.1:7255-7755 GCA_002403295.1 bacterium UBP1_UBA4771
TGAGGTAGAGGGTCGCGCCCCGCGAGCGCTCGCCCGCGGCTCGGATCGCCTCGATCTCGGCGTGGGGGTGTCCCGCGCCGCGATGATATCCCTCGCCCGCGATCTCGCCGTCCCTCACGATCAGCGCGCCGACGAGAGGGTTCGGAAACGTTTCCCCCATGGCGGTGCCGGCGAGCTCGAGGGCTCTTCGTGCATACTGTTCGTCAGCGTTCATGGTTCCTACCGCCGCTTCGCCGCGAGGACCGGTTTCGGGGGGTGTCGATTGATGGAGATGCTATCGGTGCGGCAGCATCCGGGCAAGAAAAAGCACCTTCTCCCATCCAGACTGTAACTGTCGGCTCCGGAATCGCACCGGATCGGTGAGCGCTCGGCTCATTCGCGGGCTGTACCGCCGGTGGGGACTTTCACCCCGCCCCGAAGGTATTCACGCCCCTCAAGGGGGCTCTTTTCTACCATTCTACGTCGCGGGAACGCGCATGTCAAGGAGTCATATACGCCGG
>DHHN01000182.1:0-3154 GCA_002403295.1 bacterium UBP1_UBA4771
AACGGCTCGACCTTTCCCTGATCCATCTCCTCCTTGAGGATGCGGGACACCTCGTATCCGTTCTTGCCCGGCAGCATGATGTCGAGCAGCATCAGGTCGACGGGCTCCTTGCGCGCTTTTCGAAGGGCGTGCAGCCCGTCGTGCGCCACATCCACCGTGAAACCCTTGACCTCGAGGCTGTATTTCACGGTTTCCACGATGTCCACGTCGTCCTCGACAATGAGGACCCGGTAGCCTTTCATTCGGTCTCTCCTTTCAGTGCGGGGAGGAATGCTCCGGCGTCGAGCGCCTCGAGAGCCGCGGAAACGAGCTCCCGCAGGTTCAGCCCGTCCCTCCGGGCGACCGCGCGTCCTGCGCGGACCCCGGCGGGAATGGCGCCCGCGCCGCGATCCCGCTCGGCGATGCCGATGGCCAGATCGGCGCCGAGCGGCCAAACGAGAAGCTCTCCGTCGTGGGGCTCGCTCCGGTTGGGACTGACGGCGGCGCCGCCCCTCGCTGACGAGAGCGCCTTCTCCCACGGCTCCCGCCCCGGATTCTCGATGCAATAGACGGCGGGCATGAGGCCGCGGCTCAGCATCTCCTCGAGCCGCATCTCGGCCGCGCGGTACTGCTGGATAACGCGTGCCGTCGGTTCGTCCGCGGGCAGGTACAGGTGCACGGCGCTCCCGCCGACGACTCCCTCTTCGACGGCGAGCGAACCACCGTGAAGACGGATGAGCCGCTGCGCGACGCGGAGTCCGAGCCCCCGCGACGCGCGGATGGGCCGCTCGGCGCTCTCCGCGGACCGGTTCGTGCGGCTCGCGACATCCTCCGGTATGCCGGCCCCCGTGTCGCGGACGCAGAGATCGCCGAACGCGGGGCTTCCCGCTCGGCCGGCGAGCGCCGGCGGCATGATGTGCGACGGACAGCCGGCGCAGGGAATGACGGTGATCGAAACGGCCCCTCCCGAAGGCACGTGCTTCATGCTGTTCGCGAGGAGGTTTTGAAGAACCTGTTCGAGCCGGTCGCGGTCGAAGGCGAGGCGGCTCGCTTCCGCATCGACGAATACCCGGAAATCGATCCCTTTCCTCTTCATGGGCTCGACGAAGAGGGAGGACGCCTCCGCGATAAACGCGCCCATGTCGCGGCGCTCGATGCGCAGCGCCCGATCGTCGATTCGCGCGGCCGACGAGTCGACGAGGCCGTCGACGAGCATCCCGAGCCGATCCACGGTGCGGACCGCGTTCCCGAGAAAGCGCCGGGCGGGAGTCTCGGCAGCCTCGTCGGCGCCGCCGCATCCGGGCTCGTGCGACTCGGCCACGATCGCGAGCGAGCTCTTGAGGGCCGCGAGCGGCGTGCGGAGCTCGTGCGCCACCATGGCGATCATCTCCTCGCGCATCTCGACCTGCTCGCGCGCGGAGGTGACGTCCCTCACGAGCATCAGCGAGCCGGTGTCCTCCGCGAGCCCCTCGACGCGCGCGCAGGATACGGATAGATACCGATCCGGCGCGGCCGATCCCTTGATCTCGCGATCGACGATATCACGCTGGAGTATCTCGAACTCGTCCCAGATTCCCTGAAGGCTGAACGCGGAGCGCGCGCCGATCCGGCCGACGGATCCGGGAACCTCGTCCCGGATCCCGAGCGTCTCGGCGAAGGCCCGATTCGAGGCGACGATGTCGCCGCCGGGAGAAACGAGAGCGGCCCCCGCGGGGATCGCCTCGAGCAGACGCTGCAGCAGATCCCGCTCCCCGCCGAGGCGAAACGCGAGGGGCGACCGCTCCTCGTCCTCCTCGGCGAGACCGCGGAGCGAGGCGATGTCGTTCCTGCCGAAGGCCTCCTTCCGAACGCTCCCGAGAAAGATCACGCCGCGCACCTTCGAGCCGAAGGCGAGCGGCACGAGAAAATAGCTCTCGATGCGGGGATTGCCGAGGAGATAGGCGACGCTCGGCCCTCGTCTTCGAAACATGATCGTCTCGAGAGGATCCGTTTCCGGCTCGAACCCGTTCGTGAACATCCGGAAGCTCGCCCGGACCTTTTCGCGGATCTCCGGCGCCCGAACCCCGAGCTCGCGGTTTTCGCATACGATGTACACGAGCTCCCGGTCGCGCGCGGTGCAGAAGGCGCAGTACTCCGCCTGCGCGCGGTCCATGAGATCGATAAGGATCTCGCGCATCGCGGCGTCGTTTCCGACGGCCTTGAGAAGCCGTATCTTGAGCGTTTCGTCCATGGCCGGCCGTGGCGAGCGCACGAGGGCGCGCCTCGAATCGGATCGGTTTTCGTCTCTCCGGGGGCCGGGTCGCCGGCCCCGAGCGTTCCTTACGCAAAGCCAAAACGCAACTTACATGCCATGGCCTGCCGCCCCCCCTCGCCCCCCTCCCGCCCGGGAACGGGTCCGGTGCATGGGTTTCAAGTCCTTGATTTTGTTATAATTATATTGATGCGTGGAATTCTCGAATGGGGACGGGTATCCGCCGGCGCGGCACCGGCGAAACCGGAGCTGGCTCGCGCTTGACAGAAAATCTTCCAGGATTTTCTAGGAATCGTAGCCGTCGGGAAAGCTCCTCTTCCATGCGAAGGCATCCCGTATGATCTCCTCGATTCCGGGATGGAATCGCTTCCAGCCGAGCACTCGCTCGGCCTTCTCGGAGGAGGCGACGAGAACGGCGGGATCTCCCGCGCGGCGCTCGCCGATCCGGTACCGTACCTTGAGCTTCGTCACGCGTTCGGCGGCCCGCATGACGTCGAGCACGCTGAATCCCGTTCCGTTTCCGAGGTTGAGAACGCCCGCGTGGCCGGCGACGAGCTTTTCGAGGCCGAGGAGATGCGCCGTCGCGAGGTCCTTCACGTGGATGTAGTCCCGGACGCAGGTGCCGTCCGGGGTCGGGTAGTCCTTGCCGTACACGACGAGCTCGTCCCGCCTGCCCATGGCGACGTCGAGGACGAGCGGAATGAGATGCGTCTCGGGACGATGATCCTCGCCGTGGCGCTCTCCCGCTCCGGCGGCGTTGAAGTAACGCAGCGAGAGCGACCGAAGCCCCCACGCCGCCGAGCAGTCGGCGAGCAACCGCTCGATGCCGAGCTTCGTGTTTCCGTAGGCGTTGAGCGGGCGCGCGGGCGCTTCCTCGGGAATGGGAACGGCGTCCGGCTCGCCGTAGACGGCGGCGGAGGAGGA
>DHHN01000182.1:3223-7298 GCA_002403295.1 bacterium UBP1_UBA4771
GCGTCGACGCCGTCGAGCGCCGCATCGAGAACGGTGCCGTCGAGGAGATCCCCTTCGTGGAAAACGACGCGGTCGTCGACTGCGCCGCGGTGTCCGGTCGAGAAATTGTCGACGACCACGACGTCGTGTTTCGCATGGAGGAGATACTCGGTGACGACGCTCCCGATGTATCCGGCCCCGCCCGTCACGAGGATTCTCATGTGGAGGAACCTCCGTACTTCTCCAGATACGCGGCCAGGTACCTGCCCGTGATGGACCCGTTCGATTGTACGATGCTCTCGGGCGGTCCGCAAGCGACAACCTGCCCGCCGTCGTCGCCGCCGCCGGGCCCGAGATCGATGATCGTGTCGGCCCAGCGGATCACTTCCATGTTGTGCTCGATGAGAACGACCGTGTGCCCCGCGGCGGCGAGATCGTCGAGAACGGCGAGCAGCCGGTCGACGTCGCTCATGTGAAGCCCCGTCGTCGGCTCGTCCATGATGTAGAGATTGCGCTGGCCCGGAGAATCGACGAGCTCGCGGGCGATCTTGATCCGCTGCGCCTCTCCGCCGGAAAGGGTGTTGGACGGCTGCCCGAGAGTCAGGTATCCGAGTCCGACTTTTGAGAGGATCCAGAGCCGCTCCCCGAGCTGCGGGGAGGCGTCGAAGAAGAGCATCGCGTCGTCGACCGTCATGTCGAGCGTTTCGGCGATGGTTTTGCCCTTGTACCGCACGTCGAGCGTCTCCGCGTTGAAGCGCCGCCCCTCGCACTCCTCGCACGGCACGAATACGTCCGCCATGAAATGCATCTCGACCTTGCGGAATCCGACGCCCTGACAGCGGGAGCACCGCCCGCCCGCCTTGTTGAAGCTGAATCGTCCCGCATCGTACCCGCGCCTGCGGGCGAGCGGTTCGGCGGCGAACATCTCGCGGATGAAGCTGAACGCCTTGATATAGGTGACGGGGTTGGACCGCGGAGAAACGCCGATCGGGCTCTGGTCGACGAGCATCACCCGGTCGAGCCGCCCGGAGACCTTCCAGCCGCGCAGCCGCACGTGCGCCGCCGAGAGCGGGTCCTTCGACACGACGCGATGCAGCACGTCGACGACGAGCGTGCTCTTGCCGGATCCCGAGACGCCGGTGACGCACGTCACGGCGCCGAGCGGAAACCGGACGTCGATCCTCTTGAGGTTGTGTTCGGCGACACCCTCGAGCTCGATCGCTCCGAGGGCGGCGCGCTTTTTTTTCCGGCGCCGCGCCCCCGCGCCGTCCCGGAAGAGCCACGCGATCGTTTTCGAGAGCGGCGCGTCCGCCGTCCGCGCCTCCTCGATCGTGCCGCTGAAGAGCACTTCGCCGCCGCGGCTTCCCGGCCCCGGACCGAGATCGACGAGCCAGTCGCCGGAGGCGACGATATCCGGATCGTGTTCCACGACGATCACCGTGTTGCCGAGCGCCCGGAGCCGCCGGAGCACCGAGATGAGCCGCTCGTTGTCGGCCGCGTGAAGCCCGATCGAGGGCTCGTCGAGGATATACAAAGCGTCGACGAGGTTCGCGCCGAGCGAGTTCGCGAGGTTGATCCGCTGCGCCTCGCCCCCCGAGAGGGTGCGCGTGAGCCGATCGAGCGTGAGGTAGCCGAGCCCGACGTCGACCATGAACCGCAGCCGCGCCGTGAGCTCGGCGAGAATGTCGCGCGAAACGAAGCGTTCCTCCTCCGTGAACCGCATGCCCGCGAGCTCGTCGAGGATCCGAGCGGGAATCATGCGGCCGAGATCCCGGATCGTCCGCCCGCCGACGCGGACGTAATAGGCCTCGCGCCTGAGGCGCCCGCCGAGGCAGGAACGGCATGTGGTGAACGCCATGTATTTTCGCGTGAAGAAGCGATGCCCCTTTTTGTAGCTCTTCTCCCGCAGCTTCTCGAGGAAGCGGATGACGCCGAGATAGCGCCCCTCGCCCTCGAGAACGAGCTCGCGGGAGCGCTCCGGAAGATCGATCCACGGAACGTTCACGGGAATGCGCTTTCCGCGGCAGAAATCGAGCATCTTGTGGTGAAAATACATGAAGCGCTCGCGCGACCACGGATCGATCGCCCGATCCTCGAGCGTGCGCCGCTTGTCCGGAACGATGAGATCCTCCGAGAACTCCATGCGATCGCCGAAGCCGTGGCAGTCGGGGCAGGCTCCCGAGGGGCTGTTGAACGAGAAGAGCAGCGGCGACGGCGTCTCGAATACGGCGGCGCATGTCGAGCAGACCGGCCCCTGCGTGAACCGGCGGCGCGGGGCGCCGTCCGCGTCCGACGTCTCGACGACGCCCGTCTCGCGGTAGGCGAGCTCGACGGCCTCGGCGATCCGGGAAACGTTCGCCTCCGTCGCCTCGAGACGGTCGAGCAGAACGGCGAGCTCGCGCCGCGCCGGGTCCGCGGGGGCGAACTCGTCGACGCGGACGATCTCTCCGCCGGCGAGCAGCCTCGTGAAGCCGCGCGAGAGATAGTAGCCCCGCCGGGACTTCCACTCGGCGGCGCTCACGGCGCCGAGCGGCGCCGTGCAATTGACCCGCCGTCCGCCGTAGATCCGAACGATTTCGAGCGCCGCCTCGCTCGGCGTGTACGAGCGCACCTCGAGCTCGCACCGCGGGCAGACGATCCTCCCGACGCGGGCGAAGAGAAGCCGGAGATAGTCGTATATCTCGGTCGCCGTTCCGACGGTCGAACGCGCGCTCGTCACCGTGTTCTTCTGCCGGATCGCGATCGTCGGACTGATGCCGGAGATGTCGTCCACGTCGGGACGCTCGAGCTTCTCGATGAACTGGCGCGCGTACGTCGAGAGCGACTCGATGTACCGCCGCTGCCCCTCGGCGTAGATCGTATCGAACGCGAGCGAGGATTTGCCGGAACCGGATACTCCCGTGACGACGATGATGCGCCGTCTCGGGAGCTCGAGATCGACGTTCTTGAGGTTGTGCTGTCTGGCGCCCCGGATGACGATCCTGTCCATGCCCATCGCTCGGCCCCCGTGAATGGTCAAACGTTCAGTGTATCATCACGCGCCGGTTCCGGCAACCGGCATTTCGGAGGCGGCGCCGGGGAAGACGGCCGCGGACGACGCGGCCGCGGCCGGCCGGGATTCGCCGCGGCGGCCGGGTAGCGCTTGTATTCCCGGTCCCGTTCCCGTAGGATGTTCGCCGGCCCTTCATCATCGAGGTACGTCATGACACGCGACCCCGACGACAGGCTCGGCACGGAAATCGCGGCGCTCCGGCGCACCCTCCGCTCGCTCCGCGGCGAGGGCGGCTGTCCCTGGGATCGCGAGCAGAAGCTCGACGACGTGATCGGCTACCTCATCGAGGAATCGTACGAGCTCCTGCGGGCCGAGCAGAGCGGGATCTGGCGCGAGGTCGAGGAGGAGCTCGGCGACGTGCTCTTCATCGTCGTCTTCATCCACGAGCTCATGCTCGAGAAACGGAAGACGGATCTCGCGGGCGTCGTCGCCGGCGCGCACCGCAAGATCGTGCGGCGCCATCCCCACGTCTTCGGATCGACGGAAGCGCGCACCCGCGCCGAGAGCCTCGCCGAGTGGGAGCGCATGAAACGGGCGGAGCGGCGGCCTCGCCGCGCCCCGGCCCTTCTCGACGACGTCCCCGACAACCTCCCGCCGCTTCGACGAGCGGCGGCGGTGCAGAGAAAGGCCGCCGGCGTGGGCTTCGACTGGCCCGACGGCACGGGAATCCTCGACAAGCTCGAAGAGGAGATCGCGGAATTGCGGCATGAGCTTCGCCGCGGGAAACGGGACGCGGCCAAGAGCGAGATCGGCGACCTTTTCTTCACCGTCGTGAATCTCGCGCGCCGGTTCGGAATCGATTCCGAGAGCGCCCTCGAGAGGACGACGGCGAAGTTCACCCGGCGTTTCAACGACGTCGAGCGGCGCGCCCGCCGCGCGGGGAGGGATCTCTCGTCGATGACCCTCGAAGAGATGGAGGCTCTGTGGCGCGAAAGCAAGACGCGCCGGCCCGCCGCGGCGCCGCGACGGCGATCGAAAAAACCGGCCGGCGGCCGTTGATGCGCGCCTCGCGCGCCGGAGCATACAAAAACGAGGGGGCGATCA
>DHHN01000182.1:7390-7734 GCA_002403295.1 bacterium UBP1_UBA4771
ACGCCGGCGTTCACGAGGTACTGCTTGACCGAGTCCGCGCGTTTCTGCGACAGGCCCATGTTGTAATCGTCGTTGCCCACGTCGTCCGTATATCCCGCGACCTCGACGCGCACGTCGGGGTACGCCTTGAGCGAGCGCACGACCTGATCGAGGATCGTGTAGGAATCGGGGGTGATGGACGCCGAGGCGGTTTCGAAATTCACGCCCCGGAGTATGAAACGCTCCTCGATGGGGCGCTCGTCCGGGCATCCGTCCTCGTCCTCGTAGCCGTTGAAGGTTTCCATCTCGTCCGGACACTTGTCGACGTGGTCGGGAATCCCATCGAGATCGTTGTCGGGATCGGG
>DHHN01000140.1 GCA_002403295.1 bacterium UBP1_UBA4771
TCTCGATCGAGATGCGGCCGCCGTGCGCCTCGACGAGCGACTTGCAGAGCACGAGCCCCACGCCGAGACCCTCCTTCTTCGTGCTGTGAAACGGATGGAACAGGTGCTCCCGGAGGTAGTCCGGATCGAATCCCGGCCCCGTGTCCCGCACGGTGACGCGCGCCCAGACGTCTTCCGCGCGCTCGACCGCGACGCGCACGGCGCCGCCCGGCGGGGTCGCTTCGACGGCGTTCAGCGCGAGATTCTCGATGACGCGATTCATCGCCGTGGCGTCGATCCGGGCGCGGATGCCGGCGACCGCCTCCTTTTCCACGCGCAGCCCTTTCTGCCCGGCGAGCGGCTCGACCGACGCCGCTGCGCGCTCGATGAGGGACGAGAGATCGATCTCGGCCTTCGATATCGTCGCCGGGAGCTTCCGCACGTTGAGCGAGTTGATGAGATGCTGCATCTTCTCGACGGACCGCTGGATCGTCTCGAGGGCATCGTGTTGGAACTCGGGGCTTCCGATGTTGACGCGCGCGTTCTCGGCCATGAGCGAGAGCATCCCGACCGTGTTCTTGAGATCGTGGACGACGAAGGATGCGAACCGGTTGAACGATTCCATCTGTCGCGATTCGATGATGCGCTCCTCCATGAGCATGTTGTCGAGAGCGAGCTTCGCCCGGTAGGCGACGAGGGAGAGGAAATCCTCGTCCTCCTCCGTGTAGGAGCGGCCGAGGTCCATCTCCCCGAGCGCGATGAGGCCGCGCGTTTCGGCCCCCTGGCCGAGGCGCGCGGCGGCGCGAACCCACGACCAATCGTCTGCTCCGGCGGCATCCCCGCCCGTCCCCCCGGCCGGCCGCTCGAGCGGTCTCTTGAGGATAAGGACCGGCTCGTCCGCCGTGAGCCGAAGCAGCTCCTCCACGAGCTCGCGGTCGACCTCCTCCCTCGGAAAGCCGTAGTACCCGGCCTTGCCGGCGCCGATATTCGTCCAGAAAACGCCTCGCCGGACGACCATCGTGTCGCAGAGCGAGCTCGCGACGTTCGAGAGAAACTCCTCGGTCGTCGATCCCGATTCCATAATTTCGGCGTACCGCCGCCATTCCTTGCGGTAGTTGTACCGCTGCAGGTAGAAGTTCTCGCCGAGAAAGGTGCGGAGCCGCCGTTTCGCCTTGCCCGAGATCAGGAGGGCGAGCAGCAGAAAGACGCCGAAGATGCCGAGGACGGTGGAGAGAAAACGGTCGTACGGGAGTCCGAGAATGCGGGCGAGCAGGGTGATGATGCCGAGCGAGAGAAGGTAGAGCGCCGACACGGTCACGCTCACGATGGATGGCTGCCTTCCCCGCGGCGCGGCGATCCGGAGATCGAAGAGCGGATAGCGAAGCGACGCGTAGAGGAACGATACGCAGAGCGCGACGACGCCGCAGGCCTGGACGGCGAGGGCGTCGCGGTCGATGGTCGCGATCGCGAGCACCCGGCTCATGACCGCGATGTTGACGATCGAAGCGGTGAGAATGCCGAGGAACGGATATTTCAGGGTGACCTTGTCCGCGACCGTCGCCGCGCGGTAGGTGTTCTCGAAGAGGTGCAGAAAGAGGACGTTCACGAGGATCAGGTAAACGGCCGCCGCCTTTCCGGCGGCGGTGAAGGTCAATCCCCAGAACGCCCCGTCGGGGGTGAAATGGATGCTCGCCGCGAAGAACCGCGCGGGAAGAAAGGCCGCGGCGGCGGCGGGCACGAGGGCGAGAGCGGCGATCCACGGCGTCCGTCGAACGATAACTTCTCTTTCGTTTTCCCGGCCGAACGCCGCGAAAAACGGAATTCCGAGCGCCGGGAAGAAGACGAAGAGAGCGAGCGTCGTCCGCGCATGGGCGAGCGCGCGTTCCGGCTCGCGCGCGAGGAGCAAGAGGAGGATCGACGCGTGGGCCGCGGCGAGGACGAGGGCCGCGAGCGCGAAGATGCGCCGCTGCGGCCGCGCTCCCCCGCGGACGTGGACGGCGATCAGGACGGCGAGGAACGCGAGCGAGGCGAGCGCGAGAAGCACCGTCAGGTTCACTTCCCGCCTCCCCGGAGCCGGGAGAGCTCTTTTTCGGCCGCGCGCGCGAGCTCGGTTCCCGGGTACTTCGCGACGCACGTTTCGAGTAGGCGCGCGGCGCCTTCCGGGTCCGCGAGCTCGCGCTCGTGGATCGAGGCCGCTCGCAGATAGTTTTCCCGGAAGGGGGTGTAGTCCGGGTAGCGGTCGGGAAGCCTCACGAGGCGTTCCGCCGCCTCGCGCCACCGCGTGCGCTCCGCGAGCGTCCGCACGACGTATTCCTCCGCCATGATGCGCGTGCTCGGCGCTCGCTGCTCGCCGGCGAGCCTCTCGTAGTGCTCGAGCGCCCGTTCGTACGCCGCGGCCGCCGCGTCCGTCTCGCCCTTCGTCCCGTACGCGCGGGCGACCCGCAGCGGCGCCTCGAACCCCTGGAGGGTCTCGGGGTAGTCGGCGTATATCGCCTTGTAACGCAGCGACGCCTCTTCCCATCGGCCCGCGCGCTCGTCCATTTCGGCGAGTTGCCAGGCCGCTTCGACCGCCTCGCTCACGCGGTCCCGGAAGGAGCCGGCCACGCGCTCGTAGAGGGCGCGGGCGGCATCGAGGCGTCCCGCGCGCCGATCGATGCCCGCGGCGGAGAGCAGCGCCGCCGCCGCCTCGCGTTCACGCGGGTAACGTTCGGCGATCGAGAGGTAGGTCGCGCGCGCTTCCTGCGGGCGGCCGAGACCGCTCTCCTGTATCCTGGCCTCGACGAACAGCGCCGAGGAGACGTCCTGCGGCAGCGGGTACAGCTCCCGCAGCCCGCGGGCCAGCGCGAGCCCCTGATCCCAGCTCTTCTGCTGCAGGTAGACGGCGAGAAGGTTGAATCGCGCCTCCTTGAGAAGTCCGGGGTCCGTTTCCGCCGCGATGAGGCCCGTGTAGAGGCGCTCCGCATCGCGATACCAGCGCGCGGACTCGCCCGGGCGCGAGGCCCGCGCGGCGAGATCGGCCAGCTTGATCGGTACCACGAGGTAGCGGGAGTTCATACGCGCGGTGCGGGCGACGGAGTCGGCCGGAAGGAACTCGCGATAAAAGCGCTCGTAAAAGTGCTCCGCGCGATCGTTTTCCCCGAGCTCCTCGGAGATGATCGCCGCCGAGTAGACGGCGTTGGCCTTCGCGGGCGGGATGGCGGCCGCGTAGTCGATCGCCTTCTCGAAATCGCTCCGCGACTCCCGCAGGAGCCCCGCGCGGAACTGGAGCTCGGCGAGCTCCATCTGGGCGGTGACCACGATCTCCTCGATCCCTTTCGACGAGGCGGCCGCCGCGGCATGCTCGCTCACGAGGCCGCGGTACGCGCCGGTGGCGCCGGCGAGAAACTCGGGCCTCATGCCCCCCGCGGCGGCCTGCTCCCTCAGCTTGCGCGCCTTGAAGAGCTTCTTCTCGGCCTCGTAACGTTCGTCGCCGCGCCGGGACCCGCAGGCGCCGAACAGCACGAGCGCCGCGATCGCGCACGCGGCCGCCGCCGTTCCCCGGACGCGCCGTCGGCGCATCGCACGTTTGCGGATTGCCTTCATCGCTTCTCCTCTTTCATGCGCGTGTCGAGAACATAGATGGTCAGACTTCCCATGAGAAGGTACCCCGCCGCGAATTCCATGAACGCCCCGGCAATCTGCGACTGAACGAGAAATTCCGGGGAGAGTTGAAACGCGATCGCCCGGGGATTGAGCGCGAGCAGCAAGGTCGGCACCGTGACGGCGAACGGCACGGCGACGAGCGCGAGGGATTCGACGAAATGCCGCCCCGCGAACATGACGCTCCGCTTCACCGCGTCGATCGATGAGCGTCCCTCGAGCATGACGAACGGGACGGCGTATATGAAAATCGCCTGAACGACGAGACCGGCGGAGATGCCGATCCCGAGCTCCCATGCGCGGGGTATCGCGGCGATCCGGTGGAGCAGCGCCGCGGACAGCCGGAACACGGCGAACAGCGCCGCCGAAACGATCGCGGCCGAGACGGCCAGGTGAACGTAGCGGGAACGCGCCCGCGCCGCGCCGGCCCGGAGGGAAAGCCGCTCGCCGCGTGCCGCGAGGGCCACGAGGAGCACGGTCGCGCCCTGCGCGAACGACAGGACGAGGATTTCGAGGGGGATGTCGAGCCGCCCGAGAACCGCCGGCATGGCGATGAGACGGTCGGGATAGTGAGAGAGCGCCTCGGCGCCCGGGCCGGGCCGCAGCGCCCTCCAGAGGTGCGCGGCGGCGCCGGAAGAGTCTCGCGCGTACAGGAGAACGACGGCGGTCTTGAGAAGAAAATAGACCGCGAGGGGCGCCGCCGGCCGGCCCCGCCGCAGGAGGCCGACGGCGACACGGAACGCCTTGAGGACGCTCTTTATTCCGGTCACGGGCTCCTTTCTTTTCCGCTCGGGCTCCGGGGATCACCCGTCGTCCGACGCGATTTCGCGCGGCGTCGCCGCGTCGATCCAGGGAGCGATCTCCTCGGCGAATCGGGCGATCGAACGCGCCGCCTCGCGGGCGTCCTCATCCGCCCCGAGCTCCATCGAGAAACGGATGAAGACGGTCGCGCGCGATCGTCCGAGCAGCGAGCTCTTCATCTGGCTCCACTTGAGGGCGAACTCGTCGGCGAGGACGCCGTCCGCCGAGAGGAACCAGTATAGGACAAAGTGCCGTTCGGCGCCATTCGAGATGACGAGATTTCTCGCGGAGCGCGGAACGCCGCCGACGACGATCCGGGACGTTCCCTCGGCGAGAATGTTCCATCCGGCCCCGGGGTAGCAGTGTTTCGGCGAGTGGATCTGGGAGTGCTCCTGGGGAGAGGCGAAGTACGCGACGAAGAGCCAAATCGTGGGTTCCCCCGCGCGACGGTACGTGCGAAAGAGCGTCGCGTCGGCTCCGAGCAGATCGATGACGGCCCCGCCGACCGCCTCGTCCTCCGCCGTATAGCCGGCGGCCTGTCCGGGGATGCGCTCGAGGGCGGGAGGCGCCGGCGCGTCGACGCGGCGATAGCGCATCGCGTACGTGTAGGCGATGAGCGCGACAAGCAGGGCGATCAGCGTCCCGCGGGTCGTTCGTTTCGCAGCGGCCATGCGAGCACCCCCCGGACGACGAGCAGCATGACGAATCCGGTGCCGAATACGATGAGTCCCGATATCTCGTGAAGGATGCCGTCCGCGAAGGCCGGACCGGCCACCTGCGCGCCGATCGCCGTCAGCGCGAGCCGGACCGTGTTGGCGGCGATCGCGATTGGAATGGAGGATGCCGCGAGGATCGCGCGCCGGCCCGTCCCGAGCCCCGACGCGGCGCAGAGCACGAGGGCGAGCGTGACGAGCGTCATGAGCGAGCGCAGCCCGCTGCACGCCGCGACGACTTCGAGGGTGTAGTTGGGAAGGACGAGGATGTTGCCGCGGCGGATAACCTCGACGCCGATGCCGTGAAGCGTTCCCGCCGCGAGCCTCGCGCTCATGAGCTGCATCGGAAACGTGAGCCGATAGTAGACGATATAGGGAAGAGGGATCATCATGAAAAGAAAAAGCAGCGGGAAGGCGAGCGAGCGGACGAACGCCGCGCCCCGAAGAAGCAGCAGTATCCCGATGAGCATGAGCGGCAGCGAGAGGCGCGCGGTAAAAAGCTCCGAGGCGGCCGTCCCGGCGATGAGGAGCGCGGACGAGCAGGCGACGAGCGCCCATCCCGTGGCCGGGGCGCTCCCTCCTCCCGCCGAACGCAGGGAGCCGCGTCTGCGCCAGACGAAGAAAGCCGAAACGAGCGGCACGGCGATCCCGTGCTGGTAGTTGGGATCGAGGATCCACTGCCTCGCGAGCGTGACGAGCACGGGGAAGTAGAGGACGGCGAAGAGCGCCGCGACCGCGAGCCCCGCGACGCCCGGTGTCATAAGCGGCTGTGCGGCCCGCGCCGCCGTTTCACGCATGAAGATCCTCCCTCGCGTCGTTTATTTCTATACCGTCGGCCGCGCCGATACAAGAGAAATGGAGCGGCCGAAAAACCGTCGGGCGGATCGATCGCGGGGCCGCAAGCGGCCGCGCGCGACAACGGCAAAAAAAGAGCGGGCACCGCAGCAGGTACCCGCTCGAAAGCCGGCGCATCGGGAAGGAGGCGCTTAATCTTTCTTTCTCCTCAGGACGGGGATCATGCCGAGGAGCCCGAGGCCGAGCAGGCCCAGCGTTCCCGGCTCGGGGGTCGCGTAGTACGATGCGTCGTGCGAGTAGGGGTTCACGTGGGTCCGGCCTTCCGAATCGACCCCGACCGCGTCGAAGTGCACCCAGCTGTAACCGCTCACGACGACGTTGACGAGGATCTCGTCGCCCCAGCCGGGATTTCCGATCCGGCCGTGATTGTACTCGTATGCGTTCACCCGGCTATTGTCGATACGGCCGAGGCTCTGGAAGTTGTACCGTCCGACGCCCGCCGGCATGTGGCGATGGAGGGACGGGTTCGCGCTTATGGATAGCGGCGCCGCGTTCACGTACGTATCGAAACCGAGGATTTCGATCCCGTTCACGTAAACCGTTCCGCTCTGATTCTTCGGCGTCGAGAGCATCAGCCAGGTATCGAGATAATCGTAGCTCGGTTGATTGCGCCTGTAGCCGAACATGCTTCCGCTTCCCGATCCCACGGGATTCCAGTAGCCGACGACCTTGAGATCGAAGTTCGAGTTGTTTGTGATCCAGGAATTGAACTCCTGCTGGTAGAAACTGTGGTAGCTCGATCCCACGATGTAGGTCTGGAGCCTCGGCACCGCGATGGCGGCGACGGCGAGACTCATGACAGCCGCAAGCGTAACTGCAAATGTGATAAATCGTTTCATCGTTCCCTCTCCTTCTCTGCGTCGGCTTTCTCTATACATGCCATCAATAACGCCTTTCTGCGCTCCATGGTTGCAAGCGGTATGCCCCCCAGAGGTAATTGTATAATTCATTGATATAATAGATATTATGGTGATTGACCCCCTGGGGGAATATTTCCCGAAATCGTTTGTGTAAAAATATTCGACACCATCGGCAGCCGCGATGGGCCTGAAATCGAGCGATCGACAGGGAGCGGGGCCGAGTCATCGAATGCAGTCGATATCTCTTGCTTTTCGGGATTCCCATCCCTCGTCGAGGCGATGGGCGGAATTGAGATGCAAGCCATTGATAATTAAGCGCACTGCAACAATGTGATTGAAATATATTTTTGCCTGTGATACAATAAACGCAAGGGGCGTCACGTTGACTTTTTCTTGATGTTGCACGTACTGGTTGGAATGGGGTGCGTTATGAAAACAGGAGGTGATAGGGAGGAGTTAAAGATACAAGGCTCGTCACCTTGCATCGGCGTTTGCAGCTTTGGATTTGTCAATCAGCCCGACAGCTTGAGTTCCGTTGGAAAGGAGTAGGTCATGCGTTCTATTGTCATCGCAACGTTGCTTCTTCTCGTTCCGGCCGTTCTCCTGGGTGGACAGACGATGGGTGTTTACTTCACCTATGTTCCGAATCAGATGTACTACTCGCCGGCGCCGTTCGAACCGATGACGGCCTATGTATACGGACACGCGCTCAACTGCTTCACCTCCGGCATCGAGTTCGGCATACAGCTTCCTCCGGGCATTATCATGACCGGCTGGTCGGTTCCCGAGGGCTCGCTCACGATCGGCGACCCGCTCGCCGGTCTCGCCGTGACGTACTTCCCGCCTCTCAACGGCTTCGATCCTGGCTACAACCTGCTTGCCAAGGTCGAGCTTTTGGCGCTTCCGGACGGCGCGTGCCTCTGGTACGGCGGCACCATCGTCAACGCCCCGCTCCGGGTCGTCGCCGATCCGACGAGCGGCGCTGCGACTCCGCGGCAGGCGTGCTATCCGGATATGTACCTCGTCGATGTGATCGGTCTCACCTCGATCATTTGCCCGGATATGATCGCAACCGAGGAGACGAGCTGGGGCGCGATCAAGTCCCTGTTCTAATCCTCCGGCGGGCAAAACTCGCGCAGGACGGGCCGGGTGCTCATCGAGCACCCGGCTCTTTGCATCGTCGAGCGTTTTTCACGAAATGTGATGCGGGCTTCTGTTCTGCTCTTATTCAATTGAAATATATTCCCGCCTGTGATACAATCACCGAAAGGATTGTCCGCTGACCTTATTGAGGCTATGTGTACTGATTGGAATGGGGTGCGTTACGGA
>DHHN01000026.1:0-4224 GCA_002403295.1 bacterium UBP1_UBA4771
TCCGGCTCCCGGCGCGCGAGGTATTCGGCCAGCCCCTCGACGAACCACAGCGGCGGACCCTCGTATCCCCACCGACGCCGGCTCGACATCACGACACGGAGCTTCTCGATCATGAGCGCGTGGACCATCTCGTGCCGGAACACGTGACGGAGCTTCGGATAGGAGCCGGAGAACGGAAGCGCGATCCGCCCCTTCATGAACTCCGTGAACCCCGCCGTCGACTCGGACACGAGATACGGCGTCACGTTCGTTTCCCGAAAATCATGGTGCGTGCCGTAGAGAACGACGGGGATGCGCTTCTCGAATTCGACCCGCAGGATTCCGGAAAACTCGCGGTAGGTGTCGTCCGCGATGCCGGCGATGAACTCGGCGACGGGACGCTCGTCCGGGTAGAAGTAGATCTCGACGTGCTCGGTTTCGAGGATCTTCCAGTCCTTCGGCGCGTAGAGCACCTTGTTCTTGCCGAAGGGGTACTGCGCGCGGGCGGTCATCGGAACGCAGGCGAATATCGCCGGCACGACGAAGAGAAGCGCGCGAAAGCGGATCATGGGCGCTCGTAATCCTCGAGAGAGAACGTCCCGCGGAACGCGACGACGGCGGGCCCGGCGAGACGCGTTTCCGTCGCGCCGGCGGGACCGGGAACGACGTCCACGAGCAGCGTATCCCCGCCCGCCGTCGCGCAGGCGACCGAAGCCTCGGCGAGCCCGAGATGGGCGAGCACGGTCGTCACGACGACGGCGCCGGTGCCGCAGGCGAGGGTTTCGTCCTCGACGCCGCGCTCGTACGTCCGGTAGGCGCATCGGCGCCGGTCGGCGACCGACACGACGTTGACGTTCGCGCCCGCCGGGCCGAGGCCAGGATGAGCGCGTATCCGGCGGGCGAACGCGCTGAATTCCCCGCGCGGACGCGCGCCGGCGTCCCGCTCGACGACGACGGCGTGCGGCACGCCGCAGACGCCGAAATGAACCTCTCCGGGCACGCCCTCGAGAGAAAGACGGAGGCGCAACCCGGTCACGGGGCCGATCCACACGCGGACGTCGGCTCCGTCTATTTCGGCTCGCACGATCCCCGCCCGAGACTCGAACGCCATCGCCGCGCCGGCGATCCCGCGATCGTGCGCGAAGCGAGCCGCGCAGCGGGCGCCGTTTCCGCACATGTCCGCTTCTCCCCCGTCGCTGTTGTAATAGCGCATGCGAAAATCCGCCGGGCCGCCGGGCAGGACGAGGATGAGACCGTCCGCGCCGATACCCCGGCGCCGGTCGCAGAGGGCCGCCACGGCGCCTCGCGAAAGTCCGCGCGCCGCGCGATCGTCGATAACGACGAAATCGTTTCCGGCGCCGTGCATCTTCGCGAACGGAACGTCCATCCGCCGCCCCTTCATTTCAGCGTGACGGGATCGAGTTTCCGCATCTCCCCGGGCTTCATGCGGAGCGTGTCGGGGAGCGCCACGCAGGGCTCGTCCAGCACCTTCGTCGTGTCGGCCGCGTCTCGATACTGGCCGCAGAGGGTATCCGGATTCACGTCGATGAACGCGGAAAAGAGGTAGTCGCCCGGCGGGACGCGCCGCACCACGAACGCTCCGGTGGAGTCGGCGCGCGCCGAGAGCGCCCGCTCGCCGCGCTTCACGGGATCGAGGCGGACGACGGGCGCGCCTTCGATCGGGCTCTCGTTCAGGACGAACCCTTCGAGAATGCCGGGCTCGTTCGGGTCGATGACCATGAGGGAGATTCCGTCGAGGATCGGGGCGGCCGGGCCGAGAACGATCGTGTCGGGATGGAGCAGCCCGAACTCCCTTCCCTCCGAGAAGTACCCGTCGGCGTCCTTGTCGATGAATCCGCGGAGAAGAAAGCGCGTCTCGTCCGTCGGCAGCGCGCGGATCGCGTATCGTCCGTCCCGTTCCGAGAACGCGACGCGCGCCCGCTTCGTCGTGGCGAGATCGGTGAGGGAGTCCTTCCGGACGAGAAAGAGCTCGACGGCCCCGCTCGAGTCGGGCCGGTTCTTGAAGAACACGGTGCCGCGTATCTCGCCGCGCGCGATCGAGTCCGTCGTCGAGAAGCAGAGCACGCTCGTCTCCGTGGCCGGCGCCTCGCGATGAACGTCCCGGTAACCGGCCATGAGCGTGAGACAGATCGTCGTTTCGGGAAGAAGCGACTTGAAACCGATCTCGAGACGCTCGCCCTTCGCCGCCACGCGATCGAACGTGACGGGAGGATGGACGAGCACGCGGTTCTTGAAGCTCTCGCCGTCGATACGCTCGCTGAAGGTGAACACCGGCCGCACGTCGCGGGCGACGCCGGCGGAGTCGGCGCGCGGAAAGACGGAGACGACGCGCGGCGGCGTTTTGTCCTCCGGTCCGCCGGAGGGGGCCTTCATGACCGCGCAGCCCGCGAGCGCCGCGAACGCCCCGAGAACGACAAGCGTGTGCCGCATGATCCGCCGCCTCCTTCCGATCCCCGGCCCGCGGGCCGTTCCGAAATGGCTATCCTACGCGGTCCGATCGCCCGGGATGAGGAGCGAGAGAATGGCGCGTTGGATATGCAGACGATTTTCCGCCTCGTCATAGACGACCGAACGCGGCCCGTCGATGACCGAATCGGTCACCTCGTCGCCGCGATGAGCGGGCAAGCAGTGCATGAAGATCGCCGTCGGCTTGGCGAGCTTCATGAGCCCGTCGTTCACCTGGAATCCGGCGAACGCCTTCGCGCGCCGCTCCTTATCCGCTTCCTGGCCCATGCTCGCCCACACGTCCGTGTAGACGACGTCGGCCCCGCGGAGCGCCTCGCGGGGATCGTGAACGACCTCGTACGCCGGCGATCCGGCGCGCGTCGCCTCGGCGACGAACGCCTCCTCGATCTCGTAACCCTTCGGCGCGGCGAGAACGAAGGTGAACGGGAACCGCGTCGCCGCGTTGAGCCAGCTCCGCGCGACGTTGTTGCCGTCGCCGATGAAAACGACGCGGGCGCCGTCGATCGAGCCGCGATGCTCGACCACGGTCAGGATGTCCCCGAGCACCTGGCACGGATGCAGGAGATCGGTGAGCCCGTTCACGACGGGCACCGTCGCGTTCGCCGCGAGCTCCTCGACCAGGCTCTGCTTGAACGTGCGGATCATGATCGCGTCGACGTACCGCGACAGCACCTGCCCGACGTCCTTCGGCGCCTCCCGGCTCTCGAGCCCGATCTCCCGGTCGGTGATGAAGAGGCTCGTGCCGCCGAGCTGGCGTATCGCCACCTCGAAACTGAGCCGCGTGCGCAGACTCGGCTTGTGGAAAATGCAGGCGAGCACGCGCCCCGGATGGCTCGCCGGCAGGCGGAACGACCGCGCGAGCGGTTTCTGCGCGGCCGCGACGCGCAGGATCGCATCGAGCTCCTCCCGGGAGAAATCACGCAGCGACAGGAAATCCTTCTTGCCCAGCTTCATACGCGCTCCTTCTCAGAGAATGTACCGCGCCAGATCGTCATCGGCGACGACTCGGTCGAGCGCCTTTCGCACGACGGCGCCGGTGATGCTTATCCGTTTCATGGAATCGTTCGGCAACTCGTAGAGATACTCCTCGAGGAGTATGGCGAGCACGGTCTGCAGCCGGCGGGCGCCGATGTTCTCCATCTTCTCGTTCACGCGAAAGGCCGTCCGCGCGATCTCCGAGACGGCGTCCCGCGTAAAGGTCACCGAACACCCTTCGGCCTCGATCAGCGCCGTGTACTGCTTGATGAGGGCGTTGCGGGGCTCCAGCAGGATCCGCTCGAAGTCGCCGGCGGTGAGCGCTTTGAACTCCACGCGGATCGGAAAACGTCCCTGGAGCTCCGGGATGAGATCGGCGGGCTTCGTCATGTGAAAGGCGCCCGCCGCGATGAAGAGCACGTGGCCCGTGCGCACGGGGCCGTGCTTCGTCGCGACGC
This sequence comes from bacterium UBP1_UBA4771, assembly GCA_002403295.1. Classification (GTDB taxonomy): domain Bacteria; phylum Krumholzibacteriota; class Krumholzibacteriia; order Krumholzibacteriales; family Krumholzibacteriaceae; genus SSS58A. The sequence continues at coordinate 3,900 of DHHN01000026.1, forward strand.
TCGATCCCTCAACGATCGGCAGGATATCCCGCTGCACGCCCTCCCGCGAAACGTCGGGCCCGTGGGCCGATCCCCGGCTCGCGATCTTGTCGATCTCGTCCACGAAGATGATCCCGGTCTCCTCGGCCGCGCGGATCGCTCGCGAGACGACGGCCTCCATATCGACGAGACGCTCCTTCTCCTCGGCGACGAGGATGGCGCGCGCCTCGGCGACCGTCACGCTCCGGCCCTTTCGGCGCTTCGGCAGCACGCCCTCGATGCCCTCGGGAAGCCTGAGGCCCATCTCCTCGATCCCCGCGTTGGAGAAGACCTCGAACAGCGGGCG
>DHHN01000026.1:4250-6468 GCA_002403295.1 bacterium UBP1_UBA4771
CGGCGGTGCCGTTCCTCGGTCTCCGGATCGTCCGCTCCCTGGCGCCGCTCGGGCGCGGGGATCAGGAGATCGAGAAGCCGTTCCTCGGCGCGCTCCCTCGCCCGCCCCTCGACCTCGAGGAAGGAGCGCTCTTTCTCCATGGCGACGGCGGTGTCGACGAGATCGCGGACCATCGAATCGACGTCGCGGCCCACGTATCCGACCTCGGTGAATTTCGTCGCCTCCACCTTGACGAACGGCGATCGGGCGAGACGAGCGAGACGCTTCGCGACCTCCGTTTTGCCGACGCCGGTCGGACCGATCATGAGTATGTTCGCCGGCTGTATCTCCTCCCGGATCGACTCGTCGACGCGCGCGCGGCGCCACCGGTTCCGAAGCGCCACCGCGACGGACCGTTTCGCGTCGTCCTGGCCGATGATGTACTTGTCGAGCTCGGCGACGATCTGTCTGGGCGTGAGTTCTTCCATCGCTCTATATGACCTCGACGACGATCTCTCCGTTCGTGTATACGCAGATCTCTGACGCGATTTCAAGTGATTTACGGACTATGGTTTGCGCGTCGAGTTTCGTGTTGTTTGTAAGGGCTCTCGCGGCCGCCAGGGCGTACGCGCCGCCCGATCCGATCGCGACGATGCCGTCGTCCGGCTCGACGACGTCCCCGCTTCCGCTGATGATGAGCGAATGCTCGCGATCCATGACCGCGAGGAGGGCCTCGAGATGCCGCAGCACCTTGTCGGTTCTCCATTCCCTGGCAAGCTCCACCGCCGCCTTCAATAGGTTGCCGGCATGCTCGTCGAGCTTGCTCTCGAAATTCGCGAACAGGGTCATCGCATCCGCCGTGCTTCCCGCGAATCCGGCGATGATGGCGCCGTCGCGCAACACCCGGACCTTGCGCGCGCGGCGCTTGACGATCGTCTGGCCGAAGGTGACCTGGCCGTCCCCGCCCATGGCGACGGCCCCGCGCGCCCGCAATCCGAGAATCGTCGTTCCTTCGAACACCGGTTTCCCTCCCGCCGCCGGCCGCCGGCGGCGCCTCCGATCCTTACCGGATAAGGTAACGCCTCTCCATGGGCCGGACAAGCACTCCTTTCCCGCGGGCGGCGCGGACCCGCACAATCGCCCCGCCGCGCTCACGCGCGCGGATGAGCCTTGTCGAAGACCGCCCGAAGCCGCTCCGTCGTGACGTGCGTGTATATCTGGGTCGTCGAGAGGCTCGCGTGGCCGAGGAGTTCCTGCACGGCCCGAAGGTCCGCGCCCGCGTCGAGGAGATGGGTCGCGAAGGTATGGCGCAGCACGTGCGGACTCATGCGGGTGAGCGTTGCGGCGCGCTCGAGATACCGGCGCACGATGCGCTGGATGGTGCGCTTGCTGATCCGCTCGCCGCCCCGCCCCGCGATGAGCGGATCCTCGATGGCGCGCCCGAGGAAGACGCCGAGGCTCGAGCGGCTCCCGAACGCCTGCGGAGAAGCCCGGTAGCGATCCTCGAGGTAGCGGCGAAGATACTCCGCCGCCTTGCCGCCGAGCGGCAGGATCCGCTCCTTGTTGCGTTTCCCGAGAACGGCAAGCGTTCCGCGCTCGAAATCGCAGCTTCCGACCGTGCACCCCGCGAGCTCCGAGAGCCGCATGCCCGTCCCGTAGAGCGTCTCGAGAACGGCGCGATCCCGAAGACCTCGCTTCGTTTCGAGCGGCGGGATTTCCATCATCCTGTCCATGACGTGAACGCTCGCGAATACCGGAAGGCTCCTGCCCGCTTTCGGCGCCGCGACGCCGAGGGTCGGATCGGCGGCGCAGAGCCCGCGGCCCGCCGAAAACGCGAAGAAGCTCCTGAGAGAGGCGATCTTTCTCGCGATGCTGCGCTTCGAGTAGCCCTCCCGCGAGAGCCTGCCGAGAAACGAACGCACGGCGAGCGGCTCGGCATCGGCGAAGCCCGGCTCGCGCGACAGCCCGGCGCGGAGGTGATCGACGAACTGGACGACATCGCCCTCGTACGCGCGCATCGTCGCTTCCGATACCCGCTTCTCGATGCCGAGATGCAGGAGATACTGTTTGAGCGCTTGAACGATCACGCGCCTACCGTATCACACCCGCCCCCGCCGCGGCAAGCGTCCGCGTCACTTGAGCGTCACTTGAGATCGGATGTGCAGTGCGGACAACGGACCGCTTTGATCGGAACCGCCGAGACGCAAAACGGGCATTCCTTCGTCGTCGGCGCGGCCGC
>DHHN01000026.1:6655-8206 GCA_002403295.1 bacterium UBP1_UBA4771
GCCGAACGCGGCGCCGATGATGATGCCCACCGCCATGTCCATCACGTTTCCCCGCATGGCGAATTCCTTGAACTCCTTGAACATGGGACACCCCCTTGCGTGACGCGCAATGCTAGAACAGCTTGTACGTGAACCCGAGCCCGAGCGTCTCCTTGAACCGTCCGGCGAGATCCACCTCCTTGTCGTATAGAATCTGCAGGTAGAGCACGAAGACGATATGCTTCGTCACCGACGCCGACAGGATATTCTCCCAGTTGGCGTCGGGCGCCCTCCAGTGGTTCTCGTTCGCAAGCCCGGCGAGATCGTCGGCGGCCGAGGAGAAGAACGCCTTGTAGAGGTAGAGCTTGCTCGAGAACGTCCTCGTGGTGTCTCCGACCGTCGTCACGAAATCGCTCACGAACTGCACGCCCCCGTCGTTCGTCCATTTCGTTTCGAGAAGATCGGCCTCCTGATCGCGGCGGTCCCGGTCGACGAGCTGACGGAACGCGCCGCCGAGACGAACGCTCCACTCGCGCCGTTCCTCCTTGAGGAGCACCTTCGCGATTCCGGCGCTCTCGGTGAAGCGCAACGGATTCACGATCCGCTCGTTCTCGAGATCGCTCGCGTCGAGGAACTGCGACTCGACCCTGCCCGAGGCGTACGGGTCCACGAAACCCCCGAGCGTGAAGCGGAGAATCGTCTCGAAATCGATCAGATCGTTCACCTTGAGCGGATCGCGCCACTCCCGCGTGTCCCGGTCCTTGTTGTGCTGCTGGCCGAACGAGAGCTTGAGCGTGCTCTTCGTGTTCACCTTCGCGTTGATCTGCTTCTCGAAGAGCGAGTTCGAGTTGAACATCCACGAAATCGTCGCCACCTCGCCGCCGACCCAGTTGTCGCTGTAGGCGCCCTGCGTGAGGGTGAGGCTCGCGTCGACCGATCTCTTCCATGGCTCGGCGCGTGCCGCGCCGCAGGCCGCGACGACAACGGCGGTCAGGATGCAGATCGTCAACTTCATGGGCGCTCCTTTCGTTTCGCCGCGGCGGGGCGGGCGGCACGCTGCGGCGCATCATAGTGCATTTTCCGGGCGGCGACGTTCCCCCGCTCCGTGAACGCAACCCCCTCGAGCTCGAGCAGTCTGCGCTTCATGGCGAGACCGCCGCGAAAGCCGCCGAGCGCCCCTCCCGCCCGGACGGCCCGATGGCATGGAATGACGATTGGAAACGGGTTCTTCGCGAGGGCGGTCCCGACGGCCCTCGAGGCGCCGGGATGCCCGATGCGCCTCGCGATTCTACCGTATGTGCTCACGCTCCCGCGCGGGATGCCGTACTCGGCGAGCAGGACCTTGCGCTGAAACGCCGGGCACCGGTCGAGATCGAGAAGGGAAATGTCGAAGGAAACGGCCCGGCCGGCGCAGGATGCGCGGATGCGCGACGAGAGACCGGCGATGCGCGCGGGCGCCGGGTGATCGAACGCGCCGCGCGATCGGCGGGCGGCCGGCGGAAATTCCCCCGGCAGCCGTATGCGGGTGACGAGCGGCGAGCGCTCTTCCATTCGCCAATCGATGACGATCGG
>DHHN01000040.1:0-216 GCA_002403295.1 bacterium UBP1_UBA4771
CGAAGGTGCCGTCGGCGTTCCGCCGGATCTCCTTGACTTCGGAATAAACGCGCAGATCGATGTTCGGATGGCTCGCCGCGAGCGCCATCTTCGGTGTCGAGATGCAGCTCGCGCAGTCGAGCGTCGGGAAGACCTTGCTGAGAAGGATCATCTTGCCGCCGATGCTCGGCTCCTTCTCGACGAGAAGCACCCGGTGGCCCATGTCGCCGAGGCTGA
>DHHN01000040.1:271-8173 GCA_002403295.1 bacterium UBP1_UBA4771
TTCTTCGCCGGCCCGAGCTTTCGCAGGGCCTCGCCGAACTGCTTCATGTATTTCTGGAACGGCTCCGCGCACACCGAGCAGAGGGCGGCCATCTTGACGCGCTGCGGTTCTATGGAACGCTCCCGCATGAGCGCCTGCGCCGCCGACACGATCCTCGCCGTTCGCGCCGTGCAATCGGGAACGAGCGCGCAGTCGCTCCCGTCCGCCGCGATGAACACGCCGTCGAACCCCCGCGCGATCGCGTGAACGATCCACTGCGGCTTGATGCCGCTCGAGCACGGGAGCGTGATCACGTACACGTTCGGCGAATAGCGCATCTTGTTCCGCCCGGCGAGATCGATCCCCGGGTCGGAGACGGTGTCGGTCGAGAACACGAGTATCTTCGGCGTGAAATCGCTCATGCCGATCCTCCGCGCCTCGCCGCGCCCGCGGCGCGGCGCATCAGGGGCCGAATATCTTTTCCATGCTTCGGATGATCGCGGGGATCCGGGGATCCGCGATGCGATAATGGATGCTCGTTCCGGTCCGCCGCGCCTTCACGAGCCCCTCGCGGCGCATGCGCGAAAGATGCTGCGAGATGACGGGCTGCGGGGCGCCGCATACCTTCTGGAGATCGCTCACCGCCGCCTCGCCCTCGCAGAGACAGCAGAGGAGAAAGAGGCGCTGTGGATGCGACAGCGTCTTGAATATCGCGGCGATCCTCGCGCAGCGCTTCTTCTCCTGCGAACCTTTCGCCATATACGTCTCAATCCGCGGCGGCGCCCCGGCGGCGCGCTGGATCGCGTCGAGCACGCGGCGCAGGGCGGCCTATTTCGTCTTGCGCACGAACAGGCGCCAGAACCCCGCGTCCTCGATGACCCCGAGAAACTCGTACTGCATCTTCTTCGCCCAGGCGGGGATGTCGTTGTTCGTCCCCTCGTCCGAGGAGAGGACCTCCATGACGCCGCCCACCGGCACGGACGCCATCGACTTCTTGGCTTCGAGCAGCGGCCCGGGGCAGGCCATGCCCCGCGCGTCGACGACCTTCGCGGCCGCGAGGGATTTCAGCTCGTTCTCGTCCATCGTATGACTCCTTGTCGTTCGGCCCGGCGCCGCGTCCGCCGGCGCCGGCGCGCATGACATGCAACAGCGGAAACATTATAATTATTTAATATTTGCCCGTCAACCTTATTTTGGGCGTATTGACAGCGGCGCCGGCGTTCGCTACTGTTGCATGCGGCGCACGGATCGGGGGGAGATCGTTGAACGCGCGGCAAACGACATCCGGCGGTGGAGTTCCCGGCACGAGCTACGCGGAGTTTCTCGAGCGCTACCCGGCGTACGCCGCGACGGCGGAGGCGGACGCGCTTCGCGCGCGCGAATTCTCGCGGCTCGACCGGCTTGGACACGTCTATCTCGACTATACCGGCGGCGGGCTCCACGGGGAATCGCAGGTGCGGGGCCACGCGGAGTTTCTGCTCGGCACCGTCCTCGGCAATCCCCATTCCACGAATCCGACCTCGATGGTGGCGACCGACTACGTGGAGCGATGCCGGCACCGCATACTCGCGTTCTTCAACGCCTCTCCCGACGAGTACATTCCCGTCCTGACGGCGAACGCCACGCACGCCCTGAAGCTCGTCGGCGAGGGGTATCCCTTCTGCGCGGGGGACGTCCTGCTCCTCAGCTTCGACAATCACAACTCGGTGAACGGCATCCGCGAGTACGACCGCATCCACGGCGCCGTGACGAAGTACGTCCCCGTGATGCCACCCGACATGCGTATCCTCGACTGCGTGCTCGAACGCTGCCTCGCCGAAAGCCCGCGCGCCTGCAACCGGCTCTTCGCCTATCCGGCGCAATCGAATTTCTCGGGAGTGCAGCATCCCCTCGAATGGATCGACCGCGCGCACGACGCTGAATGGGACGTGCTCCTCGACGCCGCCGCTTTCGTGCCGACGAACCGGCTCGACCTCGGGTGCCACCATCCCGATTTCGTCGCGATCTCGTTCTACAAGATGTTCGGGTATCCGACCGGCGTCGGCGCGCTCATCGCCCGCCGCGAAGCGCTCGAGAAGCTCCAGCGCCCCTGGTTCGCCGGCGGCACGATCACGGTCGCCTCGGTGCAGGCCGACAGGCACTTCCTCGCCGCGGGCGCCCAGGGCTTCGAGGACGGCACGCTCAACTACGCCTGCCTGCCCGCGGTCGAACGGGGTCTCGATTTCCTCGACTCGATCGGCCTCGACCTCATCCATACGCGCGTCATGAGCCTCACCGGGTGGATCCTCGATCACATGGCGGCGATGACGCACGAAAACGGCCGCCCGATCGTCCGGGTGTACGGCCCGGCCGACACGGCGATGCGCGGCGCGACGATCGCCTTCAACGTGTACGACGCCTCGGGCGAGTCGATCAGCCATCTTCTCGTCGAGGAGCGCGCGAACCGCCGGAACATATCGCTTCGCACCGGCTGCTTCTGCAACCCCGGCGCGGGCGAGCTCGCCCTCGGCATATCGAGGGAAGAGATGATGCAGTGTCTCGACCGCTCGGGCGCGCGCATGTCGCTCGATCAGTTCCGGCAGTGCATCGACGGCAAGAGCACGGGCGCCGTGCGCATCTCGCTCGGTCTCGCCTCGAACTTCGAGGACGCGGCGGCGTTCCTTCGATTTCTCGGCGAATTCCGCGAACGCTGATCCACGCGAAATAAGAGCGCCCCCGAAAGGACGATACGGCGCACTCGAAACCGCGCTGAAGGCCGGCGATCTCCTGGCGCTCGCTATGACGACTCGCGCCCCGGCTCGCCGGGGATAGCCGCCGGGGGGGCGCCCGGGGGGGGCGGGGCGAGAACCCTGTCGATTTGCCGGAGCAGCTCCTCTTCCTTCGCCTCGGCGGCGCCCCTGCGGGCGGTTTCGATCTCGCCGAGCCCCTCCACCCTCCTGCCGAGGTTGAGAAGCGTCATGCCGAGATAGTAGCGAAGAAGATAGGAATCCGGATCCCGCTCGAGGGCCTTTTCGAAATGCGCGGCCGCTTCAGCGTGGCGGCGCTCGCCGCTCATGAGGAGACCGAGGTACTTGTGGGCGTCGCCCCATCCCGGATGCACGCGAAGGGCCGCCGAAAGCTCATCGAACGCTTCGCGCGTCCGGTTCCGCTTCATGAGTTCGAAGCCGACGATCGTATGCATCTCCGCGCGGTAATCGTACCGCTCGACGACGAACGGTCCGGCGGCGCTCGAGGCGACCGCAATGACGGCCATGGACCCGGCGAGCGCGGCTGCGCGCGGCCAGAGGCGGTTCCTCGCGAGATCGACGAGACCGAGAAGCCCGACGGCGGCGGGGACGGCGAGCACGGGAACGACCGGAATCCGGTATCTTCCCGATACGAAGACGGCAATGACGGAAGCGGGATAGAGCGCGAGAAACAGGCACGCGGGCGCGGGAAAGCGCCGCCGGGAGAGCGCGATCCCGGCTGCGGCGAGCGGCAGAAGCAGCCCGAAGGGAAATCCGAACCGGCCGGCCTTCCAGACGAGGATCGAAAGAAGCCTCGATCGATCGCGCGCGACGTACATGTCCTCGTTGCGGGGGAGCTCGCGGGAGCTCGCGAATTCGACGGCCTTTTCGGCGAGGCCCGAAACGTAGGAGCGCGGCTCCGACTTCACGTAATCGAGGAAGCGCCGCAGAAAGACCCGGCGGTCCTCGGCTTCGCTCGGAGACCCCTGCACCGTCGGCATTCTCGTGAGCTCGCGCCACTCCGCGCCCGGGCGGATCATGATCGTCTCGTTCCGATCGGGATTGTTGCCGATGTGGAGATTGATGGGGCCCGACTGGGCGAGAAAATTGAAATCGCCGGTCGCGCGATACGCAATCGAGGCGACGGGGAGCGCAACGGCGAGAAAACCCGCGGCGAGAAGCGCCGCCTTCGCTCCGGCCCGCGCCGGGGCGGCGCGCCCCGGGCGTCGGACACGTACGAGCCAGATTGCGGCGGCCACGAAAAACGGCAGGAAGGTCGCCCGCGTCACGACGGCGAGAGCGCCCGCGACGCCGAAAAGAAGCGACGGCCAAGCGCTCTTCGCCTCCCGCGCGCGCAGGACGAGCAGCACGAGCGCGACCGCCCAGATCGCGGATAATCCGGTATCGAGGATCTCCGCGTCGTAAAAGACGAGCGGACCGTACAGGGCCGCGATCAACCCCGCGGCGACGCCCGCCCGCCGGTCGAAGAGCTTCGCTCCGAGCGCGTAAACGAACGCGCACATGAGCGAACCGAGCGCGATCTGAACGAGACGAGCGAAGAGCATGGATCCGCCCGAAACGAGGTACGCGCCCGCGAGGAAGAACGGATAGAAGAAACCCTGCCAGAAGAAGCGGCCGGAAAACGTCCCCTCGGCGGCGAGCAACCGAGCGTGCTGGTCGTAGCTCTGCGAATCGACGACCGGCACGCCGAATGACGCGTCGCCGGACGCCTCGGCGAGATACACGAGGCGCACGGCGAGCGCGACGGCGAAGACGAGCATCGCTGCCCGCGCGCGGCCCGCGTCTCGCGATGCCTCCGGAGCGATTTTTTGAGCGTTCTTTCCACTCATGACGGCGTCAGCGGGGAAAACGGACGTTCCGGAAAGGATAACGCGCGCGGAGGTTCTGCACCCCCCGCGCGCATACTCACTTCTTCGCGATTTTGCCGAGGTTGAACAGGATATAGAGGGCCGAGAGGCCGACGAGGATATACACGACTCTCGCGATCGCGGAGAAACCTCCGAATATCGCCGCCACAAGATCGAATCTGAAGGCGCCAAAGAGCAGCCAATTGAGGCCGCCGACGACGATAAGGATCATCGCAATCCAATCGATAACCGAGAGCTTTTTCATGCCTATCACCTCCTTCAGGAACCTTGTACGCGATGCTTCCGGATTTGACAAGAAAAATTGTTCCGAACTGCGCGCACGGTTCGCCGCCGAAACGGGGCCGGGTCTTCCATCTCCGCGGGCGAGGTCCACCGCGGGCGAGGTCCGGTGTTGCGCGCACGGCGCCGCGTTCCGTATAATGGTTCCGGCGATCGCCGGGAGGGAGCGGCACATGATGGCCAAACGGATGCTCGAGAGCGCATCGTTCAAGGACCTCTACCGGTTCATGCTCGAGAACCGGCTGTCCCGCAAGGTGCTCTTCGCGATTTTCGCCAAGAGGCTCCACCGCGAGCTCGTGGAGGAAAACGCCGAGGGTCGGCCGCGAGGGGTTCAGGAGCTCAAGCTCGCGTACACGATGGCGCTTCTCCACGGATTCGACCGCGCGCTGACGCGCGGCCATGTATCGAGACGCGTGACCGAACGCCTCCTCGATACCGTTCTCGACAATATCATCGCGAGGGAGGAAACGCGGGGAAGATCCGGCAACGGACACCCCCTCATGCTCGTCGTGAGCCCCACCGGCCGCTGCAACCTCCGCTGCCCGGGATGCTACGCGTCGGGCGGGACCGAGCCGTCCGGCGGCCTCCGCTTCGAGACGTTCGACCGGATCGTGTCCGAGAAGCGCGCCCTCTGGGATTCGCATCTCAGCATCGTCTCGGGCGGCGAGCCGTTGATGTGGCGCGACGGCGGACGAGGCCTGCTCGATCTCGCCGAACGGCATCCGACGGAGTTCTTCATGGTCTATACGAACGGTCTGCTCATCGGCGAGGACGAAGCGAAGCGGATGAGCGAACTCGGGAACGTATCGCCCGCCGTCTCCCTCGAGGGCTTCGAGGAAGAGACCGACGCGCGCCGCGGGCGCGGCGTGTTCGAGAGCGTGCTCGCGGTCTTCGAGCGCCTGCGGCGGTTCGGCATCCCGTTCGGCGTCTCGGTCACGCCGACGAGCAGGAACTGGGACGTTCTCACGAGCGACCGCTTCATCGATTTCTGTTTCGACGAGCAGGGCGCCGTCTACGGCTGGTCCTTTCAATACATGCCGATCGGCCGCGATCCCGATCTCGAGCTCATGGTGACGCCCGAGCAGCGCTTCGAGATGCTCCGGCGGACGCACCGCATGGTGCGCGAGAAGAAGGTCTTCTTAGCCGACTTCTGGAACAGCGGCGCCGCGAGCTACGGCTGCATCAGCGCCGGCCGCGCCGGCGGGCATTTCTACATCGATTGGAACGGCGACGTCATGCCGTGCGTATTCATCCCCTACGCCGCCGGCAACATATATACCGTATATGAACGCGGCGGCGATCTCGACTCGCTCCTCGAAGCCCCGTTCTTCCGCGCGATACGGGCCTGGCAGGACGAGTACGGTTTTGCCCGGCCGGCCGGAAGCGTCGGGAACTGGCTCTGCCCCTGCCCGATCCGGGACAATTTCGAATTCCTGCGTCGAACCGCGCTCGAGACGAACGCCCTGCCGGTAAACGACACGGCCGCGCGCGCGCTCGTCGATCCGGCCCATTGCGCCGGCTTGTCCGAATACGCCGATCGGTACCGGCGCTTGAGCGAGCAGCTTTGGAAAGAAGAGCTCGCGGGATGCCCTTAGAGAATTTCGTCCACCCGTAGCCAGGCAGAATCAGATTAATCAGAATAATTCTTGACTTGTAGCGCATATGGATTATGATTCTTTTGCTTGTTAAAGCAGCCCCAACCTGACGATGGGGGCAAGAAATAGCCGACGCCTCTCCGGGCTCCGTGAAGCGGGAGACCCTGTCGGCTATTTTTATTGGATGTCAGCGCCCCGCGAAAAGCCGCCGAGACCGCTTCGAGACCTTCTCGCGAAAAGCCCGAGCGCGCATTCCGCAGTTTGAGCCGACGACGTTTTCGCCCGGCTCTCCGATACTGAGAATTGTCTCGAATCCGGCCTTCCGGAATCTCTCCGCGGTCCTTTCGCAGGCGGTCTCGTCGGCGGGATCCATCAATCCGACGAGACCCGCCCGGGCGGCGGCGGCGGTGGGATTGATCGGCGTCAGCTTGACCGCGAACAGATCGTGCGGGAAGCGATCGGCGAGCCGCGCGGGATCGAGCGGCAGGCCCCGCGCCGGGGCAAAATTGAGAACCGGTTTGCGATCCCCGTTCGCGAAGAAACGAGCGCCGTAGGCCGCTATCTCGTCAAAGGACCAGACGGGCGCCGGGATGAGCCGTCGGCGCGCCGATTCGCAGGTGGTGTGAATCGAGAACTGCATCTGAAATCGCCCATCGGGATACAGGGCGTTCTTGATGTGGATCAGTTCGTCGAAGAAACGATCCCGCCCCAGCGGCGCTATCGTGGATATGCAGGGCATGAGGCCGGGGGCGTCATGCCCGAGCGGGAGCCGCCGAAGGACCTCGAGCACTTCATCGTTGAAAGCCGGATCGCCCATGCGGGCGAACTGGATTTTGAACTTCGGAACGGGAACCGCTCCACCGGGGAAACGCCGCCGGACGAGAAAATCGATCTGCTCGAGGATCTCCTCCGCGGAGAGCTTTCCCAGATACTCTCCCCCCGCGTCGCATATGGGGCAGGATACCGGACATCCCCTGAGCGTCGACACTATGAGCACCCATTTCCGCTCACGGGGGACGGGTGGTTGCACGGATTCCGCGCACTCGACGAGGCAGCCGTCCGCGAGCTCGACGACGAACACGCGTGAGAGATCATCGGTACCTCCGGCGTCGAAAAAGCGCGTCATGCACGATCCTCCATGAAAGAAACGGCCTCCGTCGCGGCCCGAATGCCGTCCCCGACGGCCATTCCGACCTGCCCGAGCCCCCCGTGCCGCGCGTCGCCGGCGATAAAGAGGCCGCGGCGCGATTCATCGCCCGCCGGCGGCGGCCCGTTCCCGGAACCGAGAAGCCCCGCCGCGGTGCTGCGACGTCCCACGGCGACGAGAAGGGCGTCGGCGGATTGCTCCATCATACCGCGCGCTCCGCCGCGCAATCGAACTGCGGTCGGCAATGTCCGGATGCCCTCGCAAACTGTTTCGAACGAAACCTGTAC
>DHHN01000040.1:8364-16712 GCA_002403295.1 bacterium UBP1_UBA4771
CCGTGCCGCTCGAAACGATGACGGCGCGCGCGCGAACCTCTCCCGCGCCGCTTTCGACGCGAAAATCATCGCCGTCGCGCGTGATCGCCGTCACTTCGGCCCGCTCGACGCCGAGGCCGAAGCGCGCGAGATGCGCGCGCAATTTCACGACGAGGCCGGGGCCGTCGAGCGGTCCTTCGAGTCCGGGGTAATTCTCGATGGAAAAGGCGTTCTCGACGAGACCGCCCGCGGCGCCGGTTCGATCGAACAGCCTCGGCGTGACGCCGAGGCGAACGCACTGGACGGCCGCCGCGACGCCGGCCGGACCGGCTCCGACAATTACGACTCGCTCTCCTCGCATGCTTCCGGATTCTCTTTCTCCGCTCGATCCTCCCGCGTTCGCGCCGGCGCGGCCGGAATAGGGACGGCCGGCGCCCCACGGCTCTTGACCGGCGGGCCGGTTCAGCATAGCATGGCACTCGAAGTTGCGGCTACGCCGACGTGCCGCCGCTCGGCGAGAATCCGGGGAGCCCCTCGACCCGGCACACGCGTCCCGGGGCTGAGAACCTGGAGAGAATCCGGGGACCCGTCGAACCTGATCAGGTTAGAACCTGCGGAGGGAGGAGACATGAATCCCGAAAAGCTGCCCGCGCTCGGCAAGATTCACCCCGAGTTTTTCGACCGCGTCATCTATCCCCGTCTCGGCGCGCACGACGAGAACGTCGTCATCGGTCCGCGGCACGGGGTCGATTACGGCGTATTCCGGGCGGGCGACACGATGATCGCCCTATCGACCGATCCGTTTTTCATCGTCCCGGCCTTCGGATTCGCGAAGGCGGCATGGTTCGCCTTCCATATCGTCTTCTGCGACGTCGCCGTTTCGGGGCTCCCGTTGAAATACCTCGCGATCGATCTCAACCTCCCTCCAGAAATGACGGAGGACCAGATCGAGGAGATGTGGAACGCCGTGCACCAGGAGGCGGCGAAATACGGCGTCAGCGTCATCACCGGACATACCGCGCGATACACGGGATGCAACTACCCGATGGTGGGCGGCGCGACGGCGATCGCGATCGGCGCCGAGAAGGAGCTCAGGGGGCCGCATCGGGTGCGGATCGGCGACAGGATCGTGATAACGAAAGGGCCGGCCGTCGAGGCGACGGGGTTGCTCTCCGTGCTTTTCGAGGAGAAATTCGTCGAGGCCGGAGGGCCCGCCTTCCAGCGGGAAGCGGCCGGCATGTTTTACCGGATGAGCGTCCTCGACGACTGCGCGATAGCGAGAACGTTCGACGGCGTCCGCGCCATGCACGACGCGACCGAGTGCGGCATCTGGGGCGGCCTTCACGAGATGGCGACGGCGGGCGGATACGGGCTGCGGATCGAGCGGGATGCGATACCCGTGGCGCCCCCCGCGAAACGGACCGCGGAGCTTTTCGGATTCGACCCATTCTGCGCCATCAGCGAGGGCACCCTCATCGCGGTGGTCGCCGATCGTGATGCGGAGAGGCTCGTCGAGGCGCTCGGCGACGCGGGCATCCCCGGCGCCGTCTGCGGCGAGGTGGTTCCGAGAGACCGCGGACTGACCGTTATGCTCGGCGGCGAGGTGTCGCCCCTCGCGCATCCGAGGGTCGATCCCTACTGGGCGATCGCGGCACGCCTTTCGAAGCAGTAGGAACGCGGGGCGGGATCTCGCTTCTCCATAATCACGCCTGCCGCGATCATTCTCGATCTGGTAGAATACGCCGACCGCGCCCGAGCGCATGACTCGAGCGCGCCGGTCGCGAACGACAACCCGCGTCTTACGGGACGCCCCACCACGGGAGGATATTCGCATGCGCGGATGGATCGCCGCCATTATCGCCGTGTTCGCCTCGCTCGCCGCTCCGGCGAGCGCCCTGGCCCTCTCGGGCGCTCCGGCGCCCGCTCTCAAATCCCCCGCCGAATATCTCGGCTTCGAAATCGGCGCCGATCGCACGCTCGCCGATTACGAAGAGGCACGGGGCTACTTCGAGCTCCTCGACAAGGCCTCGCCGTGGGTGCTGGTGAAAAGGATCGGCACCACCACGCTCGGCCGGCCGATGATCGCGGTCATTCTCTCGACGCCCGAGAACCTCGAGCGGCTCGACCGGTACGTGGAGATCTCGCGGCGCCTCGCCGACCCGCGCTCGCTCTCCCCCGCCGAGGCCGAGGCGCTCGTCGCCGAGGGCAAAATCATCACGATGATAACGACGAGCCTCCACGCGACCGAGGTCGGCGCCGCGCAGATGGCGCTCGAGCTCGCCTACGACGTCGCGGCCGGCCGGAGCGAAAGCCTCGCGAAGGCCCTCGAGGAGACGATCCTCTACGTCGTCCCGATGAACCCCGACGGCCAGCAGATGGTCGTCGACTGGTACGAGCGTTGGCTCGGCACCGAGTACGAGGGCGGATCGATGCCGTGGCTCTATCACCACTACGCCGGCCACGACAACAACCGCGATTGGTTCATGCTGAACCTCGCGGAGACCCGCGTCGGCTTCGATCTCTTCTTCAAGAGCGCCGTGCCGCAGGCCGTGCTCGACATGCACCAGATGTGGAGCTCCGGCGCTCGGCTCTTCCTGCCGCCCTACTACCCGCCGGCCAACGCGAACGTCGATCCGATCCTCTACCGCGCGATGAACCTCGTCGGCGCCTCGATGCAGCTCGCGTGCGAGGAGCGCGGCCTCTCGGGCGTCATTTCGAACGCGTACTTCGACGCCTACTGGGAGGGCTCCTCGAACTCGGTCGTCTGGTGGCACAATCAAATCGGCATTCTGAGCGAGGCGGCGAGCGTCGCCGTCGCGAGCCCCATATACATCGAGCCGGGGGAGCTTCGCGGAAGCGATGCGGGCTTCCCGCGCTACGAGATGATGATCAACTTCCCGAATCCGTGGCCGGGAGGCTGGTGGCGTCTCCGCGACATCGTCGACTACGACCGCGCGGCGGCGGATGCGTTCATCCTGTGCTGCGCGCGAAACCGCGGGCGGTTCCTCGAAAATTTCTACCGGATGGGGCTGCGGGCGATCGAACTGGGCAGGACGGAAAAACCGTTCGCGTACGTCATGCCGGCGCCGCAGCGCGATCCGGTCACGGCGGCGCGGCTCGTCGAGGCGCTCATGCTCGGCGGCGTCGAGGTCCATCGCGCGGCGGGGGATTTCATGAGCGGAGACAGGCTGTATCGCGCGGGGTCGTTCGTCGTGCGGCTCGACCAGCCCTACGGCCGCTACGCGAAGGATCTCCTCGAGGTGCAGAAATACCCCGATACCCGCGCGAGCGCGAACGCGCCCATCGAGAGGCCGTACGACGTCACGGGATGGACGATGCCGCTGCAGATGGGGGTCTCTTGCGATGAAATCGCCGAACCGTTCGATGCGGCGCTCGAGCTTCTCGCGGAGTTCCCCTATCCCGCGGGCCGCGCCGCGGAGGGCGCGTGGGGCGCGGCGCTCCGTCCCGAGATCAACGCGTCGTACCGGGCGGTGAACGAGCTTCTCGGCAAGGGATTCGCCGTCCGCCGCCTCGACGAGGCGGCGGCGTCGCTCCCGGCCGGGACGTTCGTCGTGCCCGCCCGCGCCGGGCTCGCCGCGGCCGCCGCCGACCTCGCCGCGCGGCTCCACGTCGATTTCATCCCGCTCGAAAGCGGGCCCGCCGGCGCGACGCACGAGATCCGAGCCGCGAAAACGGCCCTCTTCAAGCCGTGGGTGGCGAGCATGGACGAGGGATGGACGCGGCTCCTCTTCGACTCGTTCAACCTCCCCTACGAAAACGTCTCGAACGAGGACGTCAAGAAGAACGCGATCAAGGGCTTCGACGTCCTCGTCATTCCGAACATCCGGCCCGGCATCATCAAGAACGGCAAGAGCGACGATCCCGAGAGCGTGCGATGGCAGAGACCCCTCCCGCCCGAGTACGCGGGCGGCATCGACACGCAGGGCGTCGAAAACGTCAAGGCGTTCGTCGATGACGGCGGCACGCTCATTTGTTTCGGCAACTCCTGCGGCTTCGCGATCGAGGCGCTCGAGCTCCCCGTGCGGAACGTTCTCGACAAGGCGCCGAGCGATGCGTTCTACTGCCCGGGATCGATTCTCAAGGCCTCCTTCAGGCGGAACCACCCCATCACCTACGGAATGCCGGAGGAGGGACATATATTCTTCTCGAACAGCCTGGTCTTCGCGACCTCCGTGCCGTTCGGCAAGTTCGACCGCGCGGTGCTCGCGAGCTTCACCGACAAGGAGCCCCTCGCGAGCGGGTATCTCCTCGGGGGCGAGCTCCTCTACCGCAACGCAGCGCTCGTCGAGTACACGGTCGGAAAGGGCCGGGTCGTGCTCTTCGGCTTCAACCCGCAGCACCGGTGCCAGACGGCGGGAACGTACAAGCTCCTTCTGAACGCCGTGCTCGAAGCAAGGAGAAGCTCATGAACAAGGCGATCTCGATCGGCGTCCTGTCGCTCCTCGCGTTTTCCGCGGTATCCGCTCCGGCCGATTCCTGCACGAACCTCATCGTGACGAAGGGGGCGTCGGCGGACGGCTCCGTCATGATCACCTACACGTGCGACGGGGAGTTTCATCCGCGCCTGCGGTACGAACCGGCCGCCGACCACGGACCCGACGAAACGATCGAAATCCGGGATTGGAGCGGCACACTCAAGGGGACGATCAGGCAGGCGCCGCACACCTACGCCGTCGTCGATCTCATGAACGAGCATCAGGTCGTCATCGGCGAAACGACTTTCACCGGCCGCGAGGAGCTCAAGAATCCCGACGGCGTGCTGCACTACTGGTGGCTCATGCGGCTCGCGCTCCAACGGGCGAGAACGGCGCGCGAGGCGGTCGAGGTCATCGCGGCCCTCGTCGAGGAGTACGGGTACGCGAGCGAGGGAGAGTCGATATCGATCGGCGACCCGAACGAGGCGTGGCTCATGGAGATCATCGGCCCCGGCCCGGGCGGAACGGGAGCCCACTGGGTCGCCTTGAGAATTCCCGACGGCTACGTGTGCGCGCACGCCAACAAGGCGCGGATCGGGACGTTCCCCCTCAATGATAAAAAGAACTGCCTCTACTCGCCGCGCGTCATCGATTTCGCGATCGAGAAGGGGTACTACGATCCGTCTTCCGGCAAGCCGTTCGATTTCAGCGAGGCGTACTGCCCGGCCGACGTGCAGAAGCTCCGCTACACCGAAACGAGGGTGTGGAGCATCTTCCGCCGCGTGGCGCCCTCGCGCGAGTGGCCCGCGGACTATCACCGGGGCGTTGCCGGCGCGAAGCCGTACCCGCTCTGGATCAAGCCCGACGCGAAGCTCACTCGGGCGGACGTCTTCCGGCTCATGCGGGACCACTACGAGGGGACCGACTACGACATGACGAAGGGGGTCGACGCCGGTCCGTTCGGATCGCCGAACCGGTGGCGGCCGATGACGTGGAAGGTCGACGGCGCCGACTATACGTGGGAACGGCCCATATCGACGCAGCAGACCGGCTTCTCGTTCGTCTCGCAGTCCCGCTCCTGGCTTCCCGATCCGATCGGCGGCGTTCTCTGGTACGGCGTCGACGACACCTATTTCACCTGCTATGTCCCGCTCTACTGCGGCATCGACGCCGTGCCCCGATCCTACGCGCGCGGAAGCCTCAAAGAGTTCTCGTGGGATTCGGCGTGGTGGGTGTTCAACTTCGTCGCGAACTTCGCGAACCTCAAGTACTCGTACATGAAAGAGGATATTCAGGCGGTCCAAAGCGAGCTCGAAGCGGCGTTCGACGCCCTGCAGCCCGTGGTCGAAAAAACGGCGCTCGCGCTGTACGATCGGGACCGGGCGCTCATGACCAAGTACCTCACGGATTACTCGACGAGCCGGGCCGAAACCGTCGTGAAGCGCTACCGCGAGCTCGGGGAAAACCTCATCCGGAAATACAACGACGGCTACGTGCTGGACGCGGACGGCCGCGAGAAGGAAGTCGGCTATCCTGAATCGTGGTACCGGGAGGTCATCCGCGCGCGGCCCCACGAGCTCCGGATCGAGACCGCGGATTCGCTGAGGACCGACCTGCCGTATTGACGGGCCGGTCTCCTCGGGGAGCGCCCGCTCAATCGGCCGCGTGCGGACCGTCGTCGAGCTCCCGCATGCGCAGATCGAAGACGTTCTTCTTCTGCTCGTGCTCCCCGCTCGCCGCCTCAAGAAGGCCGAAGCACGTTTCGATCTCGCTCTTTTGCCCGTGTATCTCGATCGAGATCCGGGCGATCGCGGCGCTGTCGCCGCTTCGCGAGGCCTCCTCGATGGCGTCGTACAGGCTCGGGAGCCGCTTCTCGGCGGCGGCGATCCGGCCCTCGAGCTCCGCGATCCTCCGTTCGAGGGGACGGAGCGCGTCCGCGCGCTCGCGAACGAACTCCGCGCGGCGTCTCCGCGAATCCCTTCTCTCCGTCCGCCGGCGCGCGGGAGCCGCATCGGCGTCGGCTTCGTCGCGTTCCCTCTCCTCGTCCCACCCCCGGTCCTCGAGAAACCGATGGTAGCTCCCCTCGAATACGCCGGCGCCGCCTCCCTGAAACACGATGAGGCGCTCGGCGAGCCCGTGGAGGAGCATCTCGTTGTGCGTCACCATGACGACGGCTCCCTCGAATGCGTCGATCGCCTCGAGCAGGGCGTCGCACGATTCCATGTCGAGGTGGTTCGTCGGCTCGTCGAGGAGAAGCAGATTGACCGGCGTCGCGATGATCGTGCCGAGCAGCACCCGGTTCTTCTCGCCTCCCGAGAGAACCTTCACCTTCTTGAGGGCGTCATCCCCTTCGAACATCATCATGCCGCAGATGTTCCGAGCCTGCTGCCGGTCGATCGAGGGGTCCGCATGGTAGATCTCGTCGAGCACGGCGCGCTCCTCGTCGAGCGCGCCGACGTTCGCCTGCGCGTAGTAGCCGACCGCCGCCGTGGCGTTGAGGGCGATCTCGCCCGAACGCGGGGCGAGCGCGCCGGCGAGCGTCCGCAGCAGCGTCGTCTTCCCCTTGCCGTTCCTGCCGACGACGCAGATCCTGTCGTACGGGCCGACCGAGAACGAGAGGCCCGAGAAAAGCGGGCTCTCCGGCTCGTACGCGAACGATATCTCCCTCGCCTGCATGACCGGCTTGCCGTTGAACGGCTTCGATCGGAACGAGAAATCGAGGTTTTTCGGCTGCTCGAGCTTTTCGAGTTTCTCGTGCCGTTCGAGCGCCTTGATTCTCGACTGGACGCGCCTCGCGAGCGGGGCCTTCGCCCGGAAACGGCGGATGAAGATCTCCGCCTGTTTCCTCTTCTTCTCGTCGCTCAGTCTCGTCCGCTCGTAGGTCTCCTCGTCCGAGGCGAGCCGCGCGTAGAGCTTGCCGGTGTCTCCCGCGATCTTGCGGAAACCCTTGCGGTATATTCCGACCACGTGGGTCGCGACGGCGTCCATGAAACCCCTGTCGTGCGTGACGAGCATGAGCTCTCCCCGCCGGTTTCTCAGATGCTGCGCGAGCCAGCGAATCGAGGTGATGTCGAGATAGTTGTTCGGCTCGTCGAGCAACAGCAGGTCGACCTGTCGAATGAGCGTCTTCGCGAGGTTGAGGCGCACCTGAAAGCCGCCCGAGAGCTCCGCCGGGCTTTTTTCGAGATCGCGCCCGTCGAAACCGAGCCCCGCGAGTATCTTCTCGACTTTCCAGTGATGATCGCGCTCCGCCGGGGGGAGCCCCCGGCATCCTTCCGCGAGCACCGTATTCTCCGCGAAGTCCGGCTCCTGCGTGACGTAGCCGATGGAGTAGTTCCTCGGAAGGGCGATCGTGCCCGAATCGGGCTCTTCCTCCCCGGCGATGAGCCGGAACAGGGTCGTCTTGCCCGAACCGTTCCTGCCGACGAGGCCGACCCGCTCGCCCGAGCCGATCGCGCAGCTCGCGTTTTCGAATATCTCCTGCCCGCCGTAGCTCTTCGATATGCCGTCGATGACGATCATCGCGCTCCTTCGCAGCGAATCGAACCGTTTCACGCGTTCCGGAAATATACCGTGTTCCGCCCGGCGCATCAACGCCGCGAATGCGGCCGCGCGCTTCAGGTGGTCGGCGGCCGCTCGAGGGTGTATCATGGTCTCGCGAACCGGGGAGGTATCCTTTATGATCCGGCCGACGCTGCCTGCGCTTTTCATCTCGATCGTCCTGCTCGCGTCGTCGCCCCGACGCGCCGCCGGCTTCGAGCGTTTTTCCTTCGATCAGCGCTACCTCGCCATACCCGGCCGGTACACGAAGGACCGCTGCTTCGTGAAGCGCGGAGGCGAATGGCACTGTTTCATGATCGCCGGGAACGACTCGGCGATGGATTGGCAGGTGCCGGGGAACGAAGTCTCGTTCGCCCACGCCTCAACGAGGGA
>DHHN01000067.1:0-569 GCA_002403295.1 bacterium UBP1_UBA4771
GCGCAACGGTTTTTTTGGGGTGATGCAAAAAAACTCGCCGACCGCTTTCTCATGGGTTCCCTCCCGCCCCTCCGGGTATCCGCTCAAACACGAGAAAACGGTAGCGATCGTCCTATAGAGCTCCTTCTAACAGAATTATAACGGGCCGGGGGCGCCGAGTCAAGCGGGAAAGCCGCGTTTCGGCGCGTGGCGGCGGGCCGAAACTATCTTCCGGCGGCGGGAGTGTATTTGGTTATCCCGCCCGCCTGCGTTCCGATCCAGAGGGCGCCGCCCGCGTCCTCGCAGATCGAGCGGACGTAATCGTCCGACAGGCCGTTCGAGGCGGTGATCCTGAACCATTCGCCGGCGCGGTGGACGAGGATTCCTCCGCCGGCGGTGCCGAGCCAGAGCTCGCCGCGCGACGACTCGAGAATCGCCGTGGGCCGCGCGCCGCGCAAGCGTTCGGGGATCTTCACGAGAGAGAAGCCTCCCCCTCCGGATCGGTACACCCCCGCTTCCGTGGCGACGATGCAGGCACGCGCGCGGTCGAGACCGAGGCGGTATCCCCCCTCCGCGGACGCCGCGGCCGG
>DHHN01000067.1:712-6003 GCA_002403295.1 bacterium UBP1_UBA4771
AGCCCGTTTACCCGCGAGTGGGACGCCCATTCGCCCGAACGGTACGAGGCGACACCGGCGTCCGCGGACGCGAACCAGAGCGTTCCGGCGGGATCCCGTGCGGCCCGGATGAAATACTCCGTCGCAAGCCCGTTTCTGCGGTCGATCGGTTCCCACGTCTTGCCGACGGCGCGGAGAATGCCGAACCGGGTGGCGAGCCAGATCTCGCCCGACTCGAGCGGCAAGAGATCGTTCATCTCGCCCGCGTAGAGATCGGGCGGCCTCGCCGCCGGGACGAACGATCCGCGGCCCGAGAAGACGTCGTTGCCGGCGATGCACCATACGGCGGCGCCGGCCGCCAGCAGCCGCGCGACCCGGTGCTCCGGGAACGCCTGCGGCACCCGGACCTCTCGCGCCCCGCCCCGCGAAACGATCACGACGGCGCCGTCGTCGGTGCCGAGGTAACAGTTCCCCTCGCCGTCGTGCTTCATCGAAAGGAACCGGCGGCGTACGCCGGCGGCGCCGGAAAGAGGCGCCTTCCATTCCGTGCCGTCGTAGATGAACGCCCCGTCGTCGCCGGCGGCCCACATGCGCCGCGACGACGGATCGAGCGAAAAGGCGCGCACGCGCGTCCCGGGC
Organism: bacterium UBP1_UBA4771; assembly: GCA_002403295.1. Taxonomy (GTDB): domain Bacteria; phylum Krumholzibacteriota; class Krumholzibacteriia; order Krumholzibacteriales; family Krumholzibacteriaceae; genus SSS58A. The sequence continues at coordinate 1,331 of DHHN01000067.1, forward strand.
GTCCCCGGTCCCGCGCCGAACGTGCGGACGCGGCCGAAGCTGTAGATCGCCGTGCCCTGGCCGGCAATCGAGCAGAACAGATCGCCATCCTCGCCGAACGCGAGGCTCTCCACCGGGCCGATCGGCAGGCGGCTCCCGTAGCGCAGCGACCGCCACCCGCTCGTATCGGCGATCATGAGACCGCTCGCGGTGCCGAGAAAGATCGTCGTCGGCGTCTGCTCGGCGATCGCGAGCACGCGCCGATCGATACCGGCGTCGGCGCACGAGATGAACGTCGCCGCGTCGCCCGCCACATACCCCATGCCCGCGCCGAAGGCGCCGATCCAGAGCCGTCCTTCGCCGGGCGCGAAACAGCGAACCCGCTCGAAGAGGGGGTTCGCCTCCGCGGTATAGTGCCGCCAGCGCCCCCCGCTTCGCGAACTGATCGAATGATCCCCCGCGATCCAGAGCGCGCCCTTCTCGAGGGCGACGTCCCGGATCGAGATCGAGGCCGGACCGTTCACGGGCTCGATGATATCGAGAGACAGGCTCATCGCGAAGAGCCCTCCCTCCGTCCCGATCCACAGCGTATCCCGCTCGATGGCGAGGGCGCGAACCTCTCTCGAGGAGCAAAGCCACGAGAACCGGCCGGGAAACGCGTGGGCGGCTCCCCGTTCGAGCGAGGCGAGGGCCACCTTTCTGCCCGATCGATTCCAGGACGGAGCCGCTCCCGGCTCGGCCCGCGAGGCGCAGACGCAGGCTGCCGTGAGGAGTCCGGCGCAAAGCAGCCGCGTCGCGGCGGCGATCGTTTTCGTGCGGCGGCGCGATCCCATGGCGAATCCCTTTCCTGCCCGCTGATCGAAACGTTCGTTCCGGGCGTAAGGACTCTATCACCGCTCGTCCGCGCATTCAAGGATTGAGAAGCGGTCCGCGAGCTCGCGCGGGTTCGGCGTGTGGATGAGCTCGCCGAGGAAACGCGAGATATCGGCGCCGCCGAGATCGGCCACCGCGGCCACGAGAGCCGCCTCGCCGCCGGCATTCGGACGGCTCGATCGTTCGTGGAGGTATCTGATCACGTCGATGAGCCCGCTCGCTCCGTCCGTTTCGGCCCGTATCCGCTCGTCGAGCGCCTCGGCGGCCAGATACCCGCCGTCGTAGAGCAGGTTCACCATGTCCTTGTCCCACATGTCGCTGTTTCCGGCCTCTCCGACGGCGACGCGCTCGCGATGGGGGTTCGCGCGGTACCGGGCGATGACCGTCCGGCGGTGCGCGGCGTGCTGCTCCGGCGACAGCACGTTCGCCCGGACGAGAATCCGGTAGGAGCAATACACCGTGGCGCCCTCGGTGAACCAGAGGAACGCGTCGTCCCCGCCCGCGAGCGTCTCGCCGTTCCAGTTGTGAAAGAACTCGTGGGCGACGACGGCCATCGGCGCGTCCATGAGCGCGCCGCGGTCGATGCGCGAATCGAGCAGCAGCAGCATGCTTCCGCCGTAATGGATGCCGTAGTAGTCGAAGCGGGCCGCGCCCCGGACGGGATTCCGTTCGCAGATGAAGAGATACCTCGATTGCGGCGGCGGCCCGAGAAGCGCGAGCTCCTCGGCCACGATCCGGCAGAGGACTCCGAAAAATTCCTCGTCACCGAACGACCACGTGTCGCCGATGGCGAGCGAAAGCGCCGTGCCGCCGATCTCCCGCTCGAAGAACCGGTAGGCGCCGGCGGCGGCCATCGTCCGGGACAGCTCGCCGGTATCGGGCACGATGACGCGCTCGCGGACCGCCGGCGCGGAGGACGAAAGGCCGCGGCCGGGGAAGAGATCCATGTCCACGATCACGCCGCTCGCGAACGGCGCCTCCGGCACGAGAAACACGTCGCGCCCGAGAATCCGGCAACGATCCTCCCCCATGAACGTGAGCATCGACCGGACATCCGGAGAATAGCGGTCCTCGATCGTGAGAACGACGTCGTACGAGAAAACGAAATCGGGGCTCCGGGTCTTGATGTGCCAGGCGCCGTCCCTCTCGCGGATATCGAGCGCGACGCCGGCGGCGGCGGCGGAGAGGTTGATGGGAACGAGGGACGATCCGGTTTCGTTTTCGGGCGCGCGGAGAACGAGCCGGCCCGCCCCAAGCCCGTACACGAACGCCTCGACGCGCACGACGCTGAGGCGATGGTCGGCGAGCGCCACCCGGTATGCAATGAACGGCTCCGCGACCGGCCGAATCAGCGGAAGGACCGTGCAGCCGTCGACGAAGAAGCTCATGGCGGCAAAGAGCGCGAGCGGCGCCGCGGCGGCAAGAATACCGGCAACTGTTTTATTTGCAATAGATTTCCGCACGATATCCCGTATTTGGACACTCCTTCCCGCCCTGATTCAAGCAAGGGGTATTCCATAAACGGGGATATTCGGAGGCGCTTGCCGGGAATGAACGGCCGACGCGCTAGAGCCGCAGCGCGCGGCGGAGGCGGGCGGCGTCGGCGTCGAGCGCCCCCCGCAGCTCGGCGAAGGCGCGCTCCTCGCCGGAGGACTTCGGGCGCATGACCGACCACTCCCACCAGGCCGCCATCAGCGTGCTCCACACGAACCCCGCGGCCGCCACGATCGCGACGACGAGGAGAAGCGGAATGCCGGCCGGCTCCTCCGGCAACGAGGGCGCATCGACGACCTGCACGACCGACGTCATGCGGGTCTTTTCGATGCCCGCCTCCTCGTACCGCTCGAGAAGATAGGAGTAGATGCGCTCGTTGATCTCGAGATCCCGCTGCATCGCGGCGTATTGCTGGGCGAGAGCGGGAAGGCGCCGCAGGGGCACGAACACCGCGCCGGCGCTGTCGCCGTTCATGATCGTTTTCAGCTGCCGGACGAGATTCGCGTGCTCCGCCGTCTTGCGCCGAAGCTCGGTCGCGTCGCGATGCGTGAACTCGCTCATGAGATCGCGTTCGATCCCGGCGAGGATCGAGCGCACCTTGAGGTCGGCGGCCACCTGAATCGAGCCGCGCACCTGCTCGTCGAGATCGATGATGTTGTTGCTCCCCTGAAACGCGGCGATCTCGCCCCGGAGGACGCGGAGCCGCTCGCGGAACACGTCGATCTGAGCGGCGACGAAGCGCCGGGTCTCGTCCGCGCGGGAGCGCTGGAGGAAACGGTTGAGCGAATCGAGACCGGCGATGTACGCCTCGGCGATTCCTCGGGCATATTCCGGGTCGCGATCCCGGACGGAGAGACGGATGAGGCCGGTTTCGGTGACGGCCGTCTTCGTGCTCGAACGAAGCTTGCGGATGGCGCTTTCGAGGCTATTCGTCCCGTAGTGCTCCCGCAGCGCGAGCGAATCGACGATCATCTCGCAGAGGTGGCGGCTCGCGATGATGTCGCCGAGGATCGCGGCCGAGGTCACGCCCGCGCTGACCGGCGTCATGATGGAGGGCAGGTTGAGCCTCGCCATCCACGCCGAAAGGATGCCCTGCCCGCCCTCTTCAGCCGGCGGGAAGAGAAGCGCCTTCGACTCGTACACGTTGCCGCGCACGAGCACGAAGACGATCGCCGCGGCGAGAAAGACGAGCGTGGCCCAGCCGACGAAGCGGCGCCGCCTCATGAGCGCGTTGAGAATGCGAATGAACATGCATGGCTCCCGTGCGCGGTTTCGCGAGCGCAACGGGCGGAGTGTATCCGCCGGGCGAGGCGAAGACAAGAAAAATCGCCGCGCGGCGCGCGCCGAACGCGCGCCGAATCACGGCCCGCCGCTCACGAGGCGGCGAGATCCTCGAAACGCTCCGCGGCGCTCCGCAGGTGCGGGATGACGATCGAGCCGCCGACGACGAGCGCGACGTTCGCGGCCTCGTCGAATTCCTCCCGGGTCACGCCTTCCTCCCGGCACCGTATGAGATGGTACGAAACGCAGGCGTCGCAGCGCATGACGAGCGACGCCACGAGACCGAGAAGCTCCTTCACCTTCGCGGGGAGAGCGCCCGAACGGTACGCCTGCTCGTCGAGAGCGAAGAATCGCTTGATGCCGAGATGTCCGCTTTCGAGCACGACGTCGTTCAGCCGCGCGCGCTCGTCTTCGAACTTCGCCTTCCATGGTTCCGTCATCCGCAATTCACCGGCCTTTCAGGATCCGCGCCGCGCCGGGGCGCCGCGTATCCGCGGTTGACCCGTCCGCGGCATTCGCCTATATTCGATCCGGCCGCGACGGGCCGGAGTATAGCAAAGGGGACCCGAGGGGGAGAATATCCATTTGCACCGCATCCTGTACGTCGAGGAAGGAGCCGCCGTCGGCGGCTCGACGCATACGCTCCTGCACATCGTCAAGAAGCTCGACCGCTCGCGATTCGAGCCGTTCGTGCTTTTCCGCCACGAGCTGCCGGTGCGGGACGCGTTCGCGGCGCTCGGCGTGGGGACGGCGACCTGGACGGCCATCGGCGCCGCGGCGCACCCTGTCCCCCCGCCGCCCACGCCCGCCCATATCCCGCGGTTCAAGCTCACCGCGCCGTACCGGCTGCTCCGGAGCGCGAAGATCTACGCCGTGGAGCAGCGGTCCGACGCCGCGCTGCTCGCGCGATGGATGCGCCGCGCCGGGTTCTCGCTCGTCCACGCGAACAACGCGGTGCCGGCCAACGTGGGCGCCATCGTCGCGGCGGCTCGATGCGACATCCCCGCCGTGAGCCACCAACGCGGCTTCTTCAGACTCACCCCGCT
>DHHN01000172.1:0-1581 GCA_002403295.1 bacterium UBP1_UBA4771
GGCTACATCACCGAGGGGCAGATCATCCTCGACCGCTCGCTTCACCGCAAGGGGATCTATCCGCCGATCAACGTGCTTCCGAGCCTTTCCCGCCTCCGTGACAAGGGCATCGGCGCGGGCCGAACCCGGGAGGATCACGCGCAGCTCGCGAACCAGCTCTTCAGCTCCTACGCCCGAAGCAAGGAGGTCGAGGAGCTCGCCGTCGTTCTCGGCGAGGCGGCGCTCACCGACGCCGACAAGGCGTTCATGGCGTTCGGCGAGCAGTTCGAGCGCCGGTTCGTCCGCCAGGATATCCACGAGAACCGCTCGATCGAGCGGACGCTCTCGACCGGGTGGGAGCTTCTCGCGAATATCCCGCGCGCCGAGATCAAGCGCATCAAGGACGAGCTCATCGACGAGTACCTGCCGAAAGCGGGCGCTCCCGCGGCGCCCGGCCGGGAGGACGGGCGGTGAGGATCAAGGTCAATCCGAACCGCATGATGCTGCTTCGCCTGCGGCGGCGGCTCGAGCTCGCCCGCCGCGGCCACCGCCTTCTCAAGAACAAGCAGGAAAAGCTCATGCAGAACTTCTTCGCCCTCGTCCGGGAGACGACGGAGCTGCGAGCCCGCGTCGAGGGTCTCGTCATGGAGACGAGTCTTCACTACCTCGACGCGCGGGCCGCGACGGGCCGCCAGGAGCTCGAGGACGCTCTCGAGCTCACCTCCAGGGCCGGGGATCTCTCGGTCGAGATCCGCCACGAGATGAACGTCGCGAGCCCGGAGTTCTCACTCGCCGTGCCCGCCGGAGATCCCGCCTACCGGCTCGTGGCCACCTCGGCCGAGCTCGACACCACCTACCGGATGCTCGTCGAATCGTTCCCCGGCCTTCTCGATCTCGTCGGCAAGGAGAACGCGCTCTTTCGCATGGCCGAGGAGCTCGAGAAGACGCGCCGCAGGGTGAACGCCCTCGAATACGTGCTCCTTCCCGATCTCGAAACGGCCATCCGGAGCATCGAGGACAAGCTCGGGGAGCAGGAGCGGTCCAACCAGATACGGCTCATGAAGATAAAGGACATGGTGAAGGAGCGGAGCCGGGCGGTCTGACTTCGCCTCCCCGCTCCCGGCCAACCCGTTTTCCCGCAAGCCAATTATATTGACTTTGCGGGACCCGCATTTTATATTTTTCGAGGAGATTGAAAATAGCTCCGGAAACGATTTATAGAGACCACACCTTATCTATTCTTCCCGTTCCGCTCTCCGGTTGCAGGGGGGAATAGTATCCAAGGCATCGGTGGGCTTTTTGGCAAGGAGTGGAACGATGAAGCGTCGCACTGGCATGTCAGCGGGGGCGTTCGTGCTGACGGCGTCGCTCGTGATTCTCGTCGCTTTCGGCAACGCGTTCGCCCAGACGGGGCGGATCGTGGGCAAGGTCACCGACGCGAAATCGGGCGAGCCGCTTCCGTTCGCGAACGTCATCATTTTGACCGCTGATCGCACCTCGACGAAAATGGGCGCGATGACGTTGAACGACGGCACCTTCTCGGTCACCGGCGTTCCCGTCGGCACGTACATCGTGAGGGCGATGATGATGGGGTACAAGGTA
>DHHN01000172.1:1603-10179 GCA_002403295.1 bacterium UBP1_UBA4771
ACGCAGGAGATCGTCGTCGAGGCCGAGATCCCGCAGATCGACGTGAAATCGAGCGACGTGCGCCAGCGCGTATCGAGCGACCAGCTCAAGGAGCTCCCCGTCGACGGCGTCGCCGAGGCGATCGCGCTCAAGAGCGGCATCGTGAAGACGGGCGACGATCTCCACGTCCGCGGCGGCCGTTCGGGCGAGGTGCAGTTCCAGATCGACGGCGTGCCGGTGGACGACCCGCTCGGCGGCGGTCAGATCTCCGTCGGGCTTCTCGGCACGAGCGACAGCGAGGTCATCACGGGCGGCATGGACGCCGAGTACGGCAACGCCCAGTCGGCCATCATCAACGTGAGCACCCGCGAGGGGGGCAAGAATTTCGAGGGCCAGGTCCGCTACATGACGGACGACTTCGGCCGCCGGGACAAGACCTACACGAACTACGACCGCATCGGCGTCGGCTTCGGCGGCCCGACTCCCGTCCGCAACCTCACCTACTACATGTCCGGCGAGGCGACCTTCTCGGACGGCGAGAACTGGACGATCGCGAGCAGGAACCGGACCGAGCTCCTCGGCGGGCTCGTCAAGTATTCGGACCGGCAGTATCTCGACTACAACCTCCAGGGAAAGGTCGCCTGGCAGGTCAATCCGCGGCTCAAGCTCATCGGCGAGGCGATCTACTCCCACGGCGTGAGGAACCGCTACATCAACAACTGGAACATCGATGGGTACGTCCAGAAGGTCTACCGCTTCCTCACGCTGCGCGCGAGCCGCGATTACCAGGCCGATAACGCGCGCTCCTTCGGCTCGTACACGAGCGTGTACCATGGTCCATGGATCGACCGGGACGCTCCCCGCGTCGAGTACTATCCGGGCTCGGCCGACGAGCGCCGCCGCGTCATCTACCCGATCATCGTGTACGCGAAGGTGCGCGATCCGAACGATTCGAGCCGCCCCGCGTTCATCGTGCGGTACGACAATTTCTACGCGCGCGTCATGACCGACGTGTACGGGCAGGAGACCGAGATCATCTGGGACGAGGCGGTCATCGACGGGAACGGCGTTCGCACCGGCTACCAGAGCAAGCAGCTCTTCGAGGGATTCCAGAATCCGGAGAGCAAGTTCAGCTACTTCCGCGACGATTCGAGCTACGTCTACTTCAACTCGGCCGAGCGCGTCGCGACGAACGAGTCGAACGACCTCAACCTCAAGGTCGCCATGAACCACAACGTCTCGGACGACATGCTGTACACGGTGAGCCTGACGCGTCTCCAGTTCAGATACCTCTCGACCGTGGACGGCAAGCTTCCGAACCAGTTCAGCACGTCCGGTCTTCCGGCGATCCTCCCGAGCGGCTCGTGGCGATACAGCGGCGTGAGCGACCAGAACTTCTACACGGACACGAGCTATCCGTATTTCGTCACCGCATACGATTATCCGCAGTACACGAACCGGCTCAGCAAGACGTACAACCTCAAGGCGGATTTGACCTCGAAGAAGTGGCAGAACCACCAGTTCAAGACGGGTGTTCAGTTCATCTATAACGATCTCGACGAGGAGTTCCGGAACTTCCCCGGCCGGAAGCGTCCGCGCGGCGACGGCAGCTACATGCAGGGCCTCAGCGAGAACGTTTTTCACAACTTCAACCCCGAGGCCTCCTACTACGTCCAGGACAAGTGGCAGTACCAGGGGATGGTCGTGAACGGCGGCGTGCGCGTCGACTTCTTCTCGCCGGGCAACAACACCGAGATCCTCATCAACAGCTCCCAAATCGATCCGAACGTCGACAAGTACAAGTTCCAGATCAGTCCGCGGCTCGGGTTCGCGTTCCCGATCACCGACCGCGACAAGTTCCATTTCCACTACGGGCGGTTCACCCAGTGGCCGAACCGCAACTTCCTGTTCCAGTCGCAGGACGTTTTGAACGGCGTCGGCGTCATCGGCAACCCCGATCTCGACGAGGAGCTCACCGTTTCGTATCAGGCCGGCGTGTCGCACCAGTACACCGAGACCATCGCCACGCACTTCGTGGTGTTCACGAAGGACATCTTCGGCCTCATTTCGACGACGCGCGTGCTCGACGAAACGCTCGGGCAGCAGTCGTTCCGGTTCATCAACCGCACGTACGCGAGCTCGCGCGGCTTCGAAGTGAGCATCGTGAAGCAGCGCAGCCACTACGTTGGCGGCGAGATTTCATACACCTACTCGTACGCCGACGGCGTCGCCTCCGACGCGTTTTTCGGCGTATCCGCCGAGGGCCTCACCCATCTGCCGACGCAGGAGATGCCGCTCGACTGGGATCAGCGGCACACGCTGAACGTCACGTTCAGCCTGCAGGACCAGAACAAGTGGGGCGCGACGATCGTCTACAGCTTCGGCAGCGGGCTCCCGTGGACGCCGGTCGACCGCTGGGCGCGGCGGCAGGATCCGCTGTGGGAGAACTCCAATCGCCTGCCGGCGAACCACATCGTCAACCTGCAGGGGCGCAAGATGTTCAACATCTACGGCCAGAACCTGACCCTCTTCTTCGAGGGGCGCAACCTCCTCAACGAGGACGTCATCCTCTCGACGGCGCCGGGCGCATTCCCCGGCATGATCAACGCGTCGATGGACGGCGGCTCCTATCTGACCGAGACCGGCCGGTTCGGCGGCGCCTACCTTCAGGATATCAACGAGGACGGAATAGACGATTTCACGCCGGTGAACGATCCCACCGTTTGGGGCGACCGCAAGGCGTGGCGCATCGGGTTCGGATTCGAATTCTAAGGCGCGCGACGTGAGGAGGATGTGCGAATGAATCGCAAAGCGTTGGTGCGGGCGGCGGCGTTCGTTCTCATGCTGTCGACGGCGGCCGCCGCGCACGCGAGGGACAACAGCGCGCGGGTCGAGAAGTCGAAGGACATCGGCAAGCGCATTTGGGTGCTCGACGGCTCGCCCGTGCACAACGTCGGAAATCTTCAGATGCACGTGACGAACTGGGGAGCGATCGGCTCGTATCCGTCATCGCGATTTCCCACCGCCGAGGCGCCGTCGGCGCAGTGGCCGGCGAATTCGGGCGTCGAGTACCTGTACATCGCGGGGCTCTGGGTCGGCGCGAAAAAGAACGGGATCCCCGTCGTCTCCACGTCGGCCTACGAGATCGAGTTCCGGCCCGATCCCATCGATCCCCTCGCGAGAATCTACCGCTCCTTCGAAGGGGCGCCGGGCGGAAACCGCTACCCGAGCCCGCCCGACGACGACAAGGACGGCCTCATCGACGAGGACTGGTTGAATGGGGTGGACGACGACGGCGACGGCAAGATCGATGAGGATTTCGCCGCGATCGGCAAGCAGATGTTCTCGTGCTGGTTCACCGACTTCGATCCGACTTCCATTCAGGCGAACCCGGAACATACGCCGCTCAATCTCCACGTCCGCCAGGAGAGCTACCAGTGGGAGGAGCCGAAGTTCTACGACTTCGTCGGGCTCGAATACAAGATCAAGAACGTCGGGAACGAGGCCATCGAGGATGTGTACATCGGGTTCTTCGCCGACGGCGACGCCGGTCCGCGGACGCGCGAGCAGTACTGGCTCGACGACGGCACCGGCCTCTACGAAGGCATCGTCTGCGCCCAGCGCGGCGACAACGTGGTGCCGATCCAAATCAGCGCCGCCTATTTCTACGACATCGACGGGGACGAGGGAGCCACGCTCGGCTATTTCGGCATCCTCTTCCTCGGTCACGACACCGATCCGCTCGGGGAAATGGCGCCGAAGCAGGTCGGAATCACTTCGTACCAGAATTTCTCGGGCGATCAGCCGTATGAGAACGGCGGCGATCCGAACAACGACGCCCAGCGATACGAGCTCATGAGCAAAACCACGCGCGACCGCAACCAGGAGATCCCCCGCGATTACCGGATGCTTCTCGCGACGGGGCCCTTCCGGGAGCTCCCGCCGGACAGCCAGCTCGTGCTGCAGGTCGCCTTCTGCTGCGGCATCGGCCTCGAGGGGATGAAGACCGCCGCGGCGAGCGCCGCCCTCACCTTTGCGGGCAACTGGTTCGATATCGACGGGAATGCGCTCACGGGCGTGAACGGGCGGGAGACCCCGGTGTACGGACCGGTCAGCAGCATCGTGCCCGATTCCTGCGTGGCGGACGTCGAGGTGGTCTCGGCGGCGAGGGGCGAGATCATCTGGATCAACGCCGATTGTCGCAGGGAGCTCGAGCTGTGGAACGACGTAACGTGCCCGAAAGGCAACGCGGTCTTCACCGATTTCCAGACGGGCGTGAACGGCAAGGAAACCCAGGTCTTCTGGCTCGTCGGCTCCGCGCCGCCGCCCCCGATCATGCGGCTCATCACCGGGGATCGCAAGGTGACGATCCTCTGGGACAACTTCAGCGAGGTCACGCCCGACGTGAGCACGCTCGAGTACGACTTCGAGGGATACCGGATCTGGCGCGCCGACGGTTGGGACCGGCCGTACGGAACCTCCGTTCTCACGGGGCCGCCGCGCGATCTCTGGCAGCTCCTCGAGGAGCGCGATCTCATCAACAACGTGCCGCCCAACATCGAGTTCAAGAAGCCATTCTCGGAAGGCGGCTGGGAGTACGAGCCGCTCCTCAATCTCGGGGCGGAGAAGGAGCGGATCCTCGCCTATTTCGAGGAGAGCGTCTACTACTACCCCATGGACGACGTTCCCTGTCCGCCGGGTCTGACCGACCTCGAATGCGACACTCTCGAAGCGCTCGCGCGTTACAACCTCGGATTCGAGGGCGGGCTCCAGTATTACAAATATATCGACACATCCGTGCACAACGGCATGCACTATTTCTACGGCGTGACGGCGTACGACCACGTCCTCGCGGATGGGAAACCGACGCGCGTCGGCATCTTCGGCGATCCGTCGTCGAACTTCCAATACATCACGCCGTTCTCGGACGCGCAGAAGTCCGCCGCGTTCGAGGAAAAAGAGGTGTACGTGGTTCCGAACCCGGCGACCACCCGGACGATGGAGCCGTGGCAGCTCTTCCCGAACCAGGACGATCCGACCGGCATCAAGGTCGAGTTCCGGAACCTGCCGCGCTGCCGATCGACGATCCGCGTCTTCACGGTCGCGGGCGATCTCGTCGAGGTGATCTACCACGACGGCTCGGGCGGCAGCGGGACGGCGCCGTGGGATCTCGTGTCGCGCAACGGGCAGGACGTCACGAGCGGGGTGTACCTCTTCGCCGTGGAGCCCGAGGACGGCTCGTTCCCCCGGGCGATCGGGAAGTTCGTCGTGATCAGGTAACAGCGGGGCGCAAAAGAATGAGAATTCATTCCGAGGAGGTTGCAGGCATGAAACGCAGGCTATTCGCGGCGGTGCTGGTGATCGCGACGATCCCGGCGATCGCGGCGGCGGCGACGAAGCCGTTCGAGAAGGTCGGGACCTACGCGGCCCAGTTCCTCAAGATCGGCCCCTCGGCCCGGGCCGTGGGTATGGGAGGCGCGTTCACCGCGGTCGCGAACGACGCCACGTCGATCTACTGGAACCCCGCCGGCATCGTCGAGCAGACGCGCACGCAGGTGACGCTCAACAACGTCGTCTATCCGGCCGATATCGACGTCTATTTCGCGGCGGCGATATTCAACACCCCCTACCTGCCCGGGACCTTCGGCATCAGCGCGCGCGCCCTCACGATGGATCCTCAAGAAGAGCGGACCATATATATGCCGCAGGGCACGCGGCGGTTTTTCGACGCCGGCGACATGTCCTTCGGGCTCACGTACGCCACGTTCTTCACCGACCGCTTCTCCGCCGGTTTCACGGCCCATTTCCTCCACATGGGTCTCGCGGACAAGAGCGTCGAGTCGCTTGCGTTCGATTTCGGCCTTCTCTACCGGATCGGCATCCAGGGAATGCGCCTCGGCATGATCGTGCAGAGCCTCGGCGGCGAAGTCGATTTCGACGACCGTTCGTCGAAGCTCCCGACCCTGTTCAAGGTGGGGCTCAGCGTCGACGCGTACCGCAGCGGTGCGCACGCGCTGCTCGCCTCTGGCGAATTCCAGCATCCCGCGGACAACAAGGAGCGCATGAACGTCGGCATGGAGTACGTTTTCAACCAGTTCTTCATGCTGCGCGGGGGATACAACATCGGCTACGATACCCAGGGCGTGGCGGGCGGCGCGGGCTTCCGACTCGACACGAGCCAGACCTCGGATATCGGGTTCGATTACGCGTGGGAGGACCTCGGGTATCTCGGAACGACCCACCGGTTCAGTCTGAACTTCAGCTACTGACGTGAGGTCGCCGCATATGCGCGACGGGCGCCGCAAGGATTTGCGAATCCACCTCCTCGGAGCCTTCCTCCCGGTGCTCGTCGTGCTTGCGACCGGCGGCGGTCTGCGCGGCGCCTCGCTCGTCGGCCGCGGCGATTTCGACTTCTATCTCGACGTCGCCTCCCTCCCCGCGGGAAACGGAGAGGCGACGCAGCTCCTGCAGGTCGCCGTGCCGACCAAGGAGCTTCTGTACGCCGAGCGCGACGGTGTCCATCGCGCCGACGTGCGCGTCACCTTCGATCTCCGCGCCGGCGACGAGAGCATCTTCCGCAAGGCGGTGCAACTGCGCGACTCGCGCTCGGCCCCGCCGTCGGTGAAGGACCTCTCGTCGTTTCTCTGCCACATCGATTCGTGCTCGGTCGCTCCGGGCCGCTACACGCTCACCGTGACGGTGGAAGATCTCCAGCGGCGAAAGCAGACCCTGCTCGGGTGGATCCGCAAATCGTACGCCGCCTCGGTCGTGAAGGATGCGGCCATCGAGGTGGCCGTCCCCGAGGCCGGCGCCCTCGCCATGGGAGATCCCATACTCGTATGGTCGATCGATCCGAACGGCGGGTTCATACCGAATCCCATGCAGATCTACGGGCTGCGCAAGGACACGCTGACCCTGTTCGCGAGCGCCGCCCTTCCGCCGGGGGCCAGCGCCGACTCCCTGCGGGTGCGCATCGCAGTCACGAAGGCCGCCGGCGACTCAATCGACGAGAAACGCCTCACGGTGCCGCTTCGCGGCGGACGGGGGGTTTTCGTCGAATCGTTCGATCTCGCCGCCTATGCCGCGGGAGACTATCGCGTTCTCGTCGAGGCCGAGGCGGGGGAGGGGCTCTTCGCCGCGGCCGGTAAGGATTTTACCGTCGCGTGGGAGCTCCTCAACTGGCAGCGGCCGGTGCGCGATATTCTCGTCGAGGCCGGTTTTCTCTTCGACGATGACGAATACGAGAGGTTCAAACGGATGACGCTCGGCGAGCAGGAGGCGCATCTCAAGAGCGCGTGGAAGAGGGTCGACCCGACGCCGCAGACCGCCGTCAACGAGGCGTACGCCGCCTTTCTCGCGCGGGTGCGTCACGCCGATCGCCACTTCGGCGTGTTTCAGCGGGGCGCCACCTCCGACCGCGGTCTCGTGTACGTCCGTTTCGGTCCGCCCGACGAGATCATCGTTCGTCCTATCCCCAAGGACCGGGCCGACCTCCTCTCGGGGATGGAAAAGGTCGGCGACGAGTACGAGATCGTTCTCGAGGGTTCCCGGAGCGATCAGGACGCCATGATCAGGGACACGCGGCCGCGGATCGTCTCTCCCGAGCGGCAGCGGGCCACGCGGGGCAACGTGGGGGGAGACGCCGGATCCTTCGAGATCTGGTCCTACAACATAAAGGGCGATCCGATCTTCCCCGGGGACACGGGGATGACCCTCAAATCGGGATTGCGTTTCCTGTTCCTCGACAGCGACGGCTACGGCGATTACCGTCTCGTGGGAACGTCGGAGGATATGTATACGGCGTACTGAACGTTCCTCCGGCGGGACCGGAGGGCCGCTCCCGGGGCGAGGAATTTTCCATTGACAAGGGGGGGGACATCGATTATTTTGCACACAATATCGACTTGGAAGAACGTGGGTTGGGAGCATTGAGGATCATACCCGCTCCGGTTTTCGGGTGTTCCGTTTTGTCGCATGCGGGTGATCCCCTCACGCGGATTCAATTATCAAACCGCCACACACGGGAGAAGCAGGAGGAGCGCGTGGTATGGTAGCAAAGAACCTTTCGAAGCTCGCAGTATTCTTCGCCGTCGCCCTGGTCGCGCTCGGCGGGATCTACCTCGCGGCCGCGTATTCCCAGGAAACGGGATCGGCGCCGGCGGCCGAGGTCGCGGCGCAAGGCGGCCAGGACGAGCTCGCGATGTCCAGGGCCGACTCGCTCGCGATCGCGAGACGGATCGCGAACATGGCCGAGCACAAGCGCCTCGGGTGGTTCTACAACATCCGCCACAGCGGACTCGGCGATTTCTTCATCCGCGGCGGCGCTTTCATGTGGCCGCTGCTCGCCTGCTCCGTCATCGCGCTCGTCTTCATCATCGAGCGCCTGTTCACGCTGTCGCGCGCGCGCGTCAACGTGAAGATGCTCATGACGCAGGTCACGCAGGCGCTCCGCGCGGAGGGCATCGACGCCGCGCTCAAGGTATGCGAATCGACGCGCGGGCCCATCGCCGCCGTCATCCACTCGGGGCTGTTGCGGGCCGGGCAGGGTCCCGACGCGGTGAAGGAAGCCATCGAAACGGCGGGCTCGATCGAGACGT
>DHHN01000018.1:0-408 GCA_002403295.1 bacterium UBP1_UBA4771
GCAGAAGGTGATTGAAGCTCACGTCGGTCGAGAGCGGCGCGTCGTAGAAGAAGACGTCGATGAATCGCCCGCGGTCCCGCTTGCCCTTCGCGCCCGGCGCGAAACAGCGGTAGGGGAATCCAGCGGGGACGGTTCCTTTCGAGACGTCCCGCCATTCATCGTCGCCGGCTTTCAAGTCGCGTCCGGCGGCGCCTTTCTTCGCTCCCGCCGCCCCCGGGAGCGGTCTCGTGCGCTGCGCCTGATACGGGCTCAGCACGGTGAAACGGAATCCGTGCTCGATGAGCGCGGCGAGAACGGCGTCGTTCACCGCCGTCTCGGGGAGCCAGATGCCCTCGGGCGCGCGTCCGAACCGCCGCTCGAAATCGCGGACGCCCCAGCGGATCTGCGTCTCCCGGTCGCGGGGTGAGG
>DHHN01000018.1:450-1973 GCA_002403295.1 bacterium UBP1_UBA4771
TTCGAGATACGAAGCGAGCGTCGGTCCGAAATTGAAGCTCAGCCACTCGTAGTTGTTGACGAGCTCCGTGATGCGGCCGTGGGCGTCGAGCCGCCGCGAGAGGGCGTTCGGGAGGTAGCATTCGTTCGTGATCTTGTCGTTCCAGTCGTGGTAGGGCGCGGCGCCGGCCTGCCGGTCGATCTCCTCGGTCCATGGGTTCTCGCGCGGCGGCTGGTAGAAGTGCCCGTGGATAACGAGGTGCTTCTTGCGCGGAGTGGAATCCATCGCGGGGCATTCTAGCCTATTCGCGGCCATCCCGCATTCTATTTATGCCCCGACCGGGGTGATTGAGCGCCGTGCCATACCGCGATTATCCAGATGGAGTCTCTTTCTATTCGATAAAAAAAACGATAGGGAGGCACGAGGATCTCGCGGTGCGGCAACTCTGGAAACTCCGGGACGAAACGTCCCGACGAAGGAAATTTCTGCAAACGTTTGAGCGCCGACGCGACTCTCGCATTCAGACGAGTTGCGGCCCGAGGATTGTCTTCGGCGATATACGCGATCGCCGCGAGATACTGGCGGCGCGCGGAGGGGGTGAATAAAGTTCTCAATCGCTCTCCGCGGCCAAGAATGTTTCGGCCTCGGCCAGTATCGACTCGAGATCGTATCCCTTGCCGGCGGCAATTTCACGTTCTCCCTGCGCAATCCGCCGCAAGAGCTCTCGTTCCCGCTCCGATCGCTCGTACGCGGTCACGCTGATAATTACGGCGGCGGCTCTGCCTCGCTGGGTGATTATCAAAGGACGCTTTGCGGCCTTGATTCTTTTCATTGCGGCAGCCGTATCCTTGCGCAAATCGCTGATCGGCATGATATCGGGCAATGTGGTCATAAAACCCCCTTTGCAAGTACGTTTAATAGTACCATCAAAGATACATAACATCAAGTCCATTATTCAGTTTCGAGGAAATTCTCGAATTCGGCGGAAAAAGGGGGCGGGTCGACGGTCAGCGCGCGTACACCCGGTAGTCGAGGTCGGGGAAGATGTTGTCCCGGTGCTCGACCTCCTTGAGCCACTGGTCGTTCACGCGGTGGTTCTCGATGTCGTGGTAGAGGCGGTCGAAGCGGGCGATGTGGTCCTTCGTGCGCTTGACGGCGTACTCGACCATCGTGCCGGTCTTCATGATGAAGGCCCAGTCGCTCCCCTGCGCGAGGATGAGCTCGCGGGCGGCCTGATTCAGGGCGCGCCTCATGAGCCCGTCGGCGTCGGGGTAGCGCGCGGCGAGCGTTGCCATCCGGTCCGCCATCATGTGGAGGTGCGAATAGATCCAGTCGTTCTCGCCGGCGAGCCAGTGCTCGCTGTAGCCCTTCCAGCCCCACGAGGACATCGAGGGCGCGACGACTTGCAGCTTCGGGTGCCGCTCGAGGTACTCCCACGGGGTGATCATCGAGATCGTTTTCTGATCGAAGAAGGTCTTGCGGATGAGAAACTCGATCCATTCGGGGCCCTCGTACCACCAGTGCCCGAAGAGCTCGGCGTCGTA
>DHHN01000018.1:2034-5395 GCA_002403295.1 bacterium UBP1_UBA4771
TTGTGCTCGCCCGGCCCCGTGATGCGGTAGTACTTGATGCCGAGGTTCACGCGGTTGCCGTCGGCGTGGAGGTAGGGGCGGACGTAGTCGTAGTCGAGGTCGAAGCCGACGTCGCGGTAGAACTCGCGATAATCGTAGTCCCCCGGGTATCCCTGCTTGGCGCTCCAGACCTGCTTCGACGATTCCATGTCGCGCGCGAAGGCCGCGACGGCCGACGGCGTGTAGACCGGCGCGAAGACGCCGTAGCGCGGGCGAGGCGTTCCGAAGAGAATGCCGTGCGTGTCGACGAAGAAGAACCGGATGCCGGCTTCCTTGAGAATCTCGTCGACGCCCTGCGCGTAGCCGCACTCGGGAAGCCAGATGCCGCGCGGACGCCGCCCGAAGAGTTTCTCGTAATGGGCGCAGGCGATCTCGATCTGGGCGCGCTGGGCGGCGCGGTTCAGCATGAGGGGCAGATAGCCATGGGTGGCGCCGCAGGTGATGATCTCGAGCTTCCCGAGATCCTGGAAACGGCGGAACGCCGTGACGAGGTTGTTGTAGTACCGTTCGCTGAAGATCTGCCGCGCGCGCGTGAGGCGCCAGAAGTACATGAGGGCGAGCTCGTGGAACTCCGGCATCCATCGCGTGCGCTCGATCTCGCGCCCCGCGAGATCGATGAGCTTGTTGAGGTGCCGCAGATACCGGTACTGAAGGAGCGGATCGGTCATCATCGAGAGAAGCGTCGGCGTGAGCGACATCGTCACGCGGAAATCGACGCCGTCCTCGATGAGCCGGTCGTAGATCTCGACGAGGGGGATGTAGGTCTCCGTGAGGGCCTCGAAGAACCAGTCCTCCTCGAGAAACGCCTCGTACTCCGGGTGTCTGACGTACGGAAGGTGGGCGTGGAGTACGAGCGCCAGGTAGCCTTTTTCTTGGCTCATTTTTTAACGGGTTCCTTTGCGCGGGATTTCTTCGTGACGCCGGTCTCGATCGTGCGCTCCTCGACGCCGTCCGCCGACTCGGCGGCGACGGGAAGGTCGAGCTTGCCGTCGGGCAGGGCGAAACGGAGCGAGAAGGTGCCGTCGGAACGGAGCTTCACTTCCTTCCCCTGCACCGTGACGCGCGCGTCGGGCTCGGTGCCTCCGTAGAGGATGAGCTCGGTCGCGACCCAGAGCCGGAAGGCGCGCCCTTTCTCTCCTTTCGGCCATACGCCGCTCCCGAAGCTCGAGACGGCGCCGGAACCGGAGGTGACCTGCTCGAGCAAGTGCCGCTCGATGAGCTCGCGGAGCTCCGCCGAGGCGGCGTGCATGTCGAGCCCGCCCGAGGCGGCGAAGATCCTGTTGAACACCTCGTCGGGCACCATCCAGTGCTCGTCGACGCGGTCGCTCACGCGGCCGCTCGGCGTCTCGACGACGTTGGAGACGGCCACCTGCTCGAACCGGCCGTCGGGCGAGAGGGCGCCGATCGCGATCTGATAGCGCCGTTCGGCGGAGACGCTGACGTACCAGTTGCGCGCCTCGTGCGTCACGGTGATGTCGAAGTGCTTGCGTCTCGCCTCCGACAGATCGTAGATGCGGAGCACCATGCGGCACTGGGGCCACGTGTCCCCGAAAGCCCGCTCGAGCTCGCGGTACTTGTGGTCGGTGACCTCCCAGTAGGTGAAGAGCCAGTACGGGTCTCGTACGAGCACGGCGATGCGGTCGACGTTGTAGCCCGGGGGGATCTCGATCGCCTCGACGGGGGGCATGATGCGCTGTTCGGCGCCGAGATAGTATTTGCCCTCCTCGGCCATCCGGCGGATCTCCTCTTCCACCCCCCGTTTCGTCCGGGCGTCGGGCTTTTGAGCGGCGGGGGCGGGGGCGCCCTTGCCGTCGGCGGCCTTCGCGCGCGGAGCCGGAGCGGGGCGCTTACGCGTCGTGGGGGCGGCCGGCCCGGCCGGCGCCGCGGTCCGGACGCGGGATTTCTTCATCCGCGTGCCGGCGATTATATTCTTCGCGGCCTTTTTGGCCGCTTCGACCCGTTTCGCGGCGCGATCCTTCGCGGATGAGCGGGCCGCGGACTTCTTGCCCGCGCGCGTGCCGGCGTCGAGGCGCTTTTTTACGGAGGCCGAAATGAGCTTCTTTCGTCTTTCGGCGGCGGTGATGAGATCGACGAGCTCCGCCTTTGTCATGAGGCTCGTGGCTCTGAGATTATTCGATCGCGCGAGCTCGAGGAGCTCGAGCTTCGAGAGCTTGCTCAATTCCTGGGGGGTCATATCGATCGCTCCTTGGTTTTTGCCACTGTGCTCCAACATACGGCACATGGAATCGAATTTCAAGGCTTCAAATGCGATAGGACTGAATGTGCTTGAAAAAAAAGCGGATTTATGGTACAAATATGGTGGTGGGTGACCACGGGAGCCCACTCCCCCACGAGCGCAGAAAAAGTCACGCGGGATAGGGGTGCGTAATGTCCGGTAAGGCCGCGGCAAGCGGGTGTAGTGCCCATTGTCCGCGGTTTTTCGCTTTCTAAGGGCGATATCCGAGTGGCCCGCGGGAAAATCGGGAGGATGTCCGTCTGATATAAAGCTGGCTTGCTGGCAACTGGAGGCGCTATGAGAAGGATTGGGATGGGGGGTCTCCTTCTCTCCTCGCTGGCCGTTTCGGTTTTGGCGGCAGATCCGCCGTCTAAGGGCCGGGCCGCGGCTCTTNNGCACGAGGCCGACCATCGAGGAGCAGCTCGCCCTTCGGGAGAGCGCGGATCCGGACATTGCCTCGGCCGCCGCCGTCGATACCTACACGATCGTCTATTATTCCTTCGAGCCGAACAGCTGGCAGGGGTGGACGCGTGTCGATAACACCGCGCAGCCGGACACGTTTTGGCACATCGAGGATTACCTCGAGCCCGAGCTCGCCGGTTTGCCGGGACCCATCGAGGGAACGAAATCTCTCTGGTGCGGCGCGCCTCCCGGGCCTGCGAGCTATATGTGCGCGTGGCGGAACGCCCCCGGCTACGGAAACCTCTGGGATCAGTGTTACGGCTGCCGGGCGTTCAACATCTACGGCGAGGTGACTTTCTCCTACCGGATCCGCACCGATCTCGAGCCCGACCGCGACTTTGTCCGTGTGTACTATTACAAGTCGTACAACGAGGACTGGATCGAGATCGCCTCCTACTCGGGCGAGACGGACGTCGCGGCGAGCCATGCCGTCAACTCGACCCTCGGGACGAAATTCCGCTTCCGGTTCACGTCCGACGCCGTTGGAAGCGACGAGGACGGCCTCTTCGATTCGAACGGCGCCGTGCATCTGGACGAGCTCACGATAAGGAACTGGGGCGAGGTCGTCGATTACGAGGATTTCGAGACGGGGACGGACGGCGCGCAGCGCTGCAACAGCTGGGG
>DHHN01000018.1:5574-7148 GCA_002403295.1 bacterium UBP1_UBA4771
CCACGGCAAAAAACAACGTTCAGGACGCGACGATTCCCGCGGGCGACCTCGCGAACCTCGGCCCCGCGCACCTCAGCTTCACGGTCTACAAGGATCTCCCGCCGGAGAACCTCGTCTTCTACACGTGGCGCGTGCGCGGAGTCGACGCCTCGGGGTGCCCGAGGCTATGGAGCGCGTTCATGGGAGGACGCGAGCCCGGAGAGCGGCCCGGTTACCAGCGGCTGACCTTCGACGTCGGCGCCTTCAGCGATTATTGCAATTCGATACAGGTGGCGCTCGGCGTCGTCGACATGTGCGACGTGTGGTACGGCGGAGCGCCCTGCGCCGAGCACACCCCCGCGCCGTGGTTCGACAACGTGGAGATACGGCGCGCCGTTTCGCCCGGCCCGCAGTGGTCATACTGGGCGGGAAACCTCTTTCAAGACAACTTTCCTGAAAACGAGTACAACTATCTCGCGAGCTTCGTGCGCGCAGACGCCGCGGTCGATATCAATCCGCCGGGCAACCCCGCGATACGCCCCGGGGATTCGATCGTCGTCGAATGCCGGCCTGCGCGAGGCGGCCCCCTCGGGCTCGATCCCGCGGGCGGCCCCGCGGTCTACCTGCACGTGAAGTGCACCGGCACGGGCGGCGCCCCGATCCCGCCCGATCTCGCCGGACCGGCGCTCGCCGGAACCTACGGCTCCTACAAGAGCGACGACGGCGTTTGGACGATCATACAAGGGGACAGCGCGCGGACCTCGGCCGGGATATCGCCAAGCGCCTACATGTTCGATCTCAACGACTCGCTCTTCCAGCGAGGGCATCTTGTCGAGTACTACTTCACGGCGCGGGACGCAGCGGGCCTCGAGTCGTCCCTGCCGCGCTGGGCTCGGTCGTACGGCCCCTACTTCGAGTTCACGTGCCTGCCGACGCTCGGGAGCGATATTCTCTTCGTCGACGATTACGACGGCATCGGATGCTTTCGGGGGGCGGCGGAGCAGTACTGGATGCCGACTTTCGACCGCGTGCTCCTTCCACCGGACGACAAAGTCGACAAGTACGACGTGAACGCGCCGAGCTCGGGCGTCTCGAACGGCCCGGGAAGCCGCGCGAAGAACTTCCAGCTCACGAGCGCGTACAACATCATCGTCTGGGATAGCGGCGATCTCTCGACTTGCACGATCAGCGACGGCACGAGCAGCTCCGATAAGAGCAATGACTGCCGCGCGCTCGTCGATTGGATGAGCGCCTCCGATCACGGTTGCGGGCTCTGGATCTGCGGCGACGACATCGCCTACGAGCTCGACAGGTCGACGGCCTCCTCGGCCCTCGCGCTTCTCAGCACGTGGTGCTGCGGCGGGGACTTCGTCGCGACGAGCTACTTCGATGCGACCGGCGGCAGTACGAGCGGAGGCGTCGTGAGCCCGCTCGTGACCGGCCACATTGACGCGGGCATCTTCGTCCATGGGGGCGTGCCTGACAAGTTCTACGCGTACGGCGGCTGCCCCATCGTCAACGAGTTCGACTGCCTTGAGAAGACCGCCACCGGCAAGTACGCTCTGAGCTATCCTACGTATCTCGGAACCCCGCTC
>DHHN01000197.1:0-601 GCA_002403295.1 bacterium UBP1_UBA4771
ATGGCGAGCCCCTCCATGAACCACGACGGCGCGGCCGTCCCGCCGACGCGCTGCGCGAACAGCAGGTGCGAGAGCTCGTGCCGGACCACGGCGTGCAATCTCCGCGGTCCGGCGGCCGCGGTCGGGGCGTGTATGCCGATCACCTGCTCGCGAACGTCGCCGAACGCGGCGCTCCACTCGGGAACGTGCCCCTCGTGGGCGTCCCGGTACGTTCCGTCGTCGCCCGCGAGATACACGGTGATGGGGGCGATCGTTTCGAGACCGAGCTCGCCGGCGATATCCGCCGCGGCGCGCTCGAGAAGGGATTCGATCTCGCGCGCCATCGGCTCGAGCCGCGGCGGGTACCGCATGACGAACGTCCCGCCCGCCGAAGGGCGGATGCGGTATCCCTCGGCGCCGGCGGCCTCGCCCGCGAGGAGGATCGCGGCGATCGCGAGAAGCGCGGCGGGCAGCGCGCGTGTCCTCATCGCGCGGCGATCCCTTCCTCGATGACGCCGCCGCCGACGACGACGCCGTTTCGATAGAGAACGAGCGATTGGCCCGGAGCGACGGCCCATTGCGGCTCGGCGAACCGCACCTCGAGGAAACGCCCCGCGAGGAC
>DHHN01000197.1:732-3265 GCA_002403295.1 bacterium UBP1_UBA4771
CCCCTTGCGCTGGCCGATCGTGACCGTGTGAATCCCCCGGTGGCGGCCGAGGAATCGACCCGCCCCGTCGACGGCGTCGCCGGGGCGATCCCCGATCCGCTCCGCGAGAAAGCGCCGCAGATCGCCGTCCGGAACGAAGCAGACGTCCTGGCTCTCGCGCGATCCGGCCGCGTCGCTCCCGAGCCGCGCGGCGATCGTCCGCGCCGCTTCCTTCGACAGATCGCCGAGCGGGAAGATCGTCCTGCGGAGAATGCGCACGGGGATCCGATACAGGAAATACGACTGGTCCTTCGCGGCGTCGGCGGCCGCGGCGATGAACGGCGCGCCCCGCGCGCCGGCGACGAGCCGGGCGTAGTGTCCCGTCGCGATTGCGCCGCAGCCGAGCTCGTCGGCGGCGCGCGCGAGCGCGGGGAACTTGACGAGCTCGTTGCAGGCGACGCAGGGATTGGGCGTCCGGCCCCGCCGGTATTCCGCGACGAAAGGGCTCACGACCCGCCGCGCGAACGCCGCCTCGACGTCGATCACGCGATGCGGGACTCCCGCCCGCGCGCAGAACCGCCGCGCGCGGCGCAGAAGCGCGTCCGAGCAGCAGGGGCGAGCCCCCCCCGCGGATCGCGCGTAGCAGTAGAGCCTGAGCGTCACGCCGACGACCTCGAACCCGCGCTCGCGGAGCAGCCAGGCCGCCGCCGTGCTGTCAACGCCGCCGCTCATGCCGACGACGACGCGTTCGTTCACGTTCGGTGAAGGCACCGGGGCACCTCTTTCGGGAGTGTCTTTCCGTCGGGACGATCGCGGGCGCGCTATCGGATCGGCGAGAGCGACCGCAGCCGCTCGACGACCCGGGGGAAGATCTCGAGGAACGCGTCGACCTCCTCGCCGGTGTTCGCGAAGCCGAGGCTGATGCGGATGCCCCCCTGCGACGCGGCGCCGTCGAACCCGAGCGCGAGAAGGACGTAGCTCGGCTCGCTCGCGCCGCTCGCGCAGGCGCTCCCGCTCGAGACCGCGAATCCGCTCATGCTGAGGTTGAGCGTGACCGCCTCTCCCTCGACGCGTCCGACGAGCATGTTGCTCGTGTTCGGCACGCGGAGCGCCCCCGCCCCCGCGATCGAGACGTCCGGAACGCGCTCGAGCACGCTCCGCTCGAGCCGGTCGCGGAGCGCCCGGATGTGCTCCATCTCGCGCGGCAGCTCGCGCTTCGATATCCGCGCCGCCTCGCCGAGCCCCACGATGCCCGGTATGTTCTCGGTGCCGGGCCGAAGCCCGCACTCGTGGCTTCCGCCGGTGGAGATCGCCTCGATCGGCGTGCCGCGCCGCACGTACAGGGCGCCGATACCCTTCGGGCCGTAGAATTTGTGCCCCGCGATCGAGAGCAGATCGACGCCGAGATCGCCCGCGTCGACCGGGATCTTCCCCGCCCCCTGCACGGCGTCGGTATGAACCGGAATCCCGTGCCGGCGCGCGAGCGCGGCGATCTCGCGGATCGGCTGGATCACGCCCGTTTCGTTGTTGGCGAGCATGACCGTCACGAGCGCGGTCGCGGGCGAGAGGGCCCGCTCGAGCTCGTCGAGCCGGACGACGCCGTCGCGGTCGCACGGCACGTACGTGACGCGGAAGCCCTCGTCCCGCCCGAGGTCCTCGCACGTTTTGAGCACCGCCGGATGCTCGATCGCGGAGGTGACGATGCGATCCGCCTTCGACGCGCGGCGTCTCGCGCGCGCCGCTCCCCGGATCGCGAGGTTGTCCGATTCGGTGCCGCCCGAGGTGAAGATGATCTCCTCGGGTTCGCCGCCGACGAGCGAGGCGACGTGGGCGCGCGCGGCGTCGACCGCCTCGCGGTTCTCCTGCCCGAATAAATGGATGCTCGAGGCGTTGCCGAACCGCTCCCGGAAGAAGGGGAGCATCGCTTCGACGACCTCGCGCCGCGCGGCGGTCGTCGCGTTGTGGTCGAAATACGTTCGACGGGCCACTACCGTTGCTTCTTCAGCTCTTCGCGCTTCTTGAGCGTGATCTGCCGCTCGATCTGCTTGGACGCCGAATCCGACCATTGCGGATCCCTCGTCGCGACGACCCGCTCGAACATCGAGATCGACTCGTCGTAGGCGCCGAGCTTCGAGAGCGCCGCGCCCCACTGGTAGTAGAGGAGCGGCTCCTGCCCGGCCTTCGCGTCGAGGCCGCGCTTCACGAGGGAGATCGCCTTCTGATGGTCGCCGAGATCGTTGTGCACCTGCGCGAGGATGCCGCAGATGTAGGCGTCGTCCCCCTTGAGCTCGAGCGCCTTCTCGAGCGCCGCGGGGGCCTCCTTCTTGCGCTCCGGGATCTGCGAGAGCACGAGACCGAGGTTCTGCCAGTAGGCGGCCTGATCGGGAAAGGTCTGCGTGAGATCCTCGAACACGGGAAGCGCGTTCGCGAAATCGCGGCGCTTCATGTACGCCGCGCCGAGCTGCGTCTTGTACCTGTGCACGTCCGGCGCGGCCTCCGAGGCGCGCCTCAGGTACTCGATCTTCCGATCCTCGTTGCCGAGCTTGTCGTAGAG
>DHHN01000150.1 GCA_002403295.1 bacterium UBP1_UBA4771
CTGTACGGGGAATCCGTGAAATCGGACGGAAACTTGACGTTGACGCCGAGCCCGAAGAACATGCCCTCCCCGCACCGGATCTCCTGATCCGGCGCCTTCGAGGTGTGGTTCGATCCGATGTTCGCTCCGTAGGCCACGTTCCCCTTGCCCTCCGGCCACACGGCGGCGATGAGCATGGCCTGGTGGTGGAAACCGACGAACGGCCCGACGAGCGAAGCCGTCACCTCTCCCTCCGCGACGCCGGTGTTGGGACCGACGATGCTCTGCGTCACCTTGCCGTGCCGCTCCACGTGAGAATGCTCGGTGAGCACCGATTCGTCCACGATCGCCATGGACGTGACCTCGCAGCCGTACTGGACGCAGGAGTTGCGCACGTACGCGCCGTGGCTCACGATGGTCCGCTCGTCGCCCGCGGACAGAAGCGTGCAGTTCCGCACGAGGATCGCCCCGTCGATCACGGCGCCCTCCCCGACGTACGCGTCCTCCACCCTCGGGGCGTGGCGAACGACGCCGTCCCGCTCGACCACCCCGAAGGGGGCGCCGCACGCTTCGACGTAGGATTTCACGAACTCCCGGTACGCCTCCTGAAACGCCCGGTCTCCCCGTCTCGTCGCGACGGCGGCCGCGACGGGGATCGTGATCTCGGCGTAGGAGAGCACCTCTCTCCCGCCCGTCTCGATGCCGATCGCGATCTCCCTGCCGTTGCCGAATGCGCACCGCCGGGAGGCGGCGAGCGCGCCGACGTCGAATACGACGGAGCGTTCCCGGAGGACGTAGTTCGAGACGAGGGCGGCACCCGACACGAGACAGCCGTGTCCGACCTCGGAGTCGACGATCGTGCTGTCGTAGACGCCGCACGGGAGCGAAAGCTCCGCCCCGAGCGGAACCGCCTCGCCCCGCAGCGCGCCGAGGACGCAGTCGCCGCCGAAGACGCTGCCGGCGATGAAGGCCGGCGTGAAATCCTCGACCACGAGAATCCTCCCCCAATCGGAGGAGCGGTTGCCGCGGGATTCGAGCTCGGCGATCTCGGAGACGGAGAGGGACCGCACGCGGTCTCCGAAGAGGCGGCTTTTCCCCTTCGCCCGTTTCAGATCGCGCAGGGAGGCCGCGAGGCTCGACGTCTCGAGCAGGTCGCCGACGAGGGATCGCACGGTATCGTTCATACGCGAATGTTCCTTTTTTCCGCGCCCCGCGCGCGGACCGTTTCGGACGCCGCCGTCACCGGCCGATCTGCTTCTGGACGATATGCTTGTTGTCCCGGATCCAATTGTAGTATTCCCTGCGCTTGAGCTTCGAGGCGGCCTCCTCGTCGAGCACCACGATCGCGTAGCTGTGGAGCTGGAGCGCCGTGGCGGTGATCTGGCTCGTCACGGGCCCCTCGATGAACTGCTGGCACACCTCCGCCTTGCCCTCGCCGTTCGCGATGAGCAGTATCTTCTTGGCTTCCATGATCGTGCCGACCCCCATGGTGATCGCGAACCGCGGCACGTCCTCTTCCTTTTCGAAGAAACGCGCGTTGTCCTTGATCGTCTGCTCGTAGAGCCCCTTGACCCTCGTCCGGCTCGCGAAGGAGGAACCCGGTTCGTTGAAGCCGATATGCCCGTCGCGCCCGATCCCGAGCACCTGCAGATCGATGCCGCCCGCCTTCCGTATCTGCTCCTCGTACCACGCGCAGAACTCCTCCGGATCGACCGTGTTGCCCTGCGGGACGAACGCCCGGTGCTGGCTCGTGTTGATGTGCTCGAAAAGGTTCTCCCACATGAAGTAGTTGTAGCTGTTCCGGTGCAGGGGGGCGAGGCCGAGATATTCGTCGAGGTTGAAGGTCGTGATCTTCGAGAAGTCGAGCCCCTCGTCCTTGTGCAGTTTCGCGAGCTCGCGGTACGTCCCGATCGGCGTGTCCCCGGTCGCGAGGCCGAGAACGAGATCGTGCTTGCGCCGGATCTCCCGCGCGATGATCGCCGCCGAGGTCTTGCTCATGGCTTCATAATTCGGCGCGATGATAATCTCCATGCCATTCCTCCATTCGGTTCGCCGCGTGCATCGAAGCCGCCGCGCGCCTTCCGCCCTCCCGGGCGGGCGCGCCCGCGCGGATTCCGGCGCCGCGCCGGCCCCGCTTTTCCGCACGTTGTACCACTTCCCGGGCGCATTCGACAATACTCAGTTTTGCGTCTTGAACTCGCCCTTGCCACGCCCAACGAAACCTGCTATACGATCTTCCCGGGGGGCGAAGGATGAAACTCGAGCAAAGCTTCATGGATTTCATGCTCCACCATCAGGAGCGCCACGGGCGGAGCTACAACTTCCTCGTGCTCCTCGAGGCGGTCCAGACAGCCGCCAAGTACATCCAGTACTTCTACCAGACCGGCTCGCTCAGGAACGTCATGGGCGAGGCGGGCATCACGAATTGCCAGGACGAATGCGTGATGAAGATGGACGACATCGCCGATTCGATCGTGCTGCACTATTTGCGGTGCTCGAATCAGGTGATCTACGCGATCACGGAGGAGGAGCCCGAGCCGATCCGTCTCAACGAGGAGGGGGGGCGCTACTTCATCTACTACGACCCGCTCGACGGCTCGAGCAACATCAAGCACAACCTGCCCGTCGGCTTCATGTTCGCGATCGCGAAAAGGAATCTCGAGGGGCCCGAGGACGGCCGTCTGCGCACGGGCGCGGAGCTTCGCGCTGCGGGGATCTTCCTCATCCCGAACGGCGTCTTCACCCTCGCTCTCGCGGAGGCCGGCGTTTTCCGCTTCCATCTCGACGAGACGATGACCTACGTCATACACGAGAATCCGACGCCGCTCGTCATGCCCGAGGACTCGAAAAGCTGGGAGCTCTCCTACAACGCCTCAAATCGAACGACCTTCTCCCGCCCCGTGCAGAGCTGGATAGAGGAGCACGAGCCGAAATACGCGTTCCGCTACATGGGATCGCTCGCCGCGGATTTTCATCGCCTGCTCTCGAACGGCGGGATGTTCATGTATCCGGCTATCGTGAACCACCCGAAGCCCGAGAAGAACCGGCCGAAGGGGAAGCTCCGGCT
>DHHN01000213.1:0-8053 GCA_002403295.1 bacterium UBP1_UBA4771
TGCCGCGGGAACGGCGGCGGAAACGTCTCTCCGCAGATCATAGAAAGGCTCCGCCGCGAGCTCGTCATGATCGGCATCTCGAGAAACGCCGCCCCGACGCCCGATCCGGGCGGCATGGTCCTCGGGCCCAAGGTCCTCCTCGTGGACGAGTTCTCCGCCTCGGACGGCGACATCGTCGCCTACCGCTTCAAGCAGTACAAGCTCGGCCCCGTGATCGGCAAGCGCACGTGGGGCGGCGTCGTGGGGATCCGCGGCTCGCTCCCGCTCCTCGACGGCGGCTTTCTCAACCGCCCCGAGTTCTCGCGTTACGACGTCGCAGGGAAGGAATGGGTCATGGAGGGTGTCGGCGTCGAGCCCGACATCAAGGTCGACAACGACCCGGCGCGCGAGTTCGCCGGCGTCGACGATCAGCTCGACCGGGCGATCGCCGAGATCCGCGAGCTCATGAAGAAGCAGCCGGCGGTCATCCCGCCGCCGCCGCCCTATCCGGACAAGAGCAGATAGGCGCCACAGGACGGCGAAAAAAAGTAGCATAGGAGCAACCAAAAGCTCGATATATAGTAGCGCTAACGCTACTATGGCCCCTCATGCGGCCGCGCCTTCGCGGCCGCAACTCTTTGTCTGTCATCGTGTTGACGCCCTGGCGCGAGCCGCCTCGCTCTGGCACATCTATTGCCCTTGCGAAAGCCGAGAAGCCGCGGCGAGGGAAAGGAGCATTACCGCATGGATGCGAAGGATCTCGGATTCTGTTCGAAGCTCGTTCACGGGGGAGCGCTGAAGGACGTGTTCGGCAGCGCCGTGACCCCCATCTATCAGACCTCCACGTTCGGGTTCGAGAGCGCGAAGGACGGCGCGGATCGATTCGCGGGAAGCGCGAGCGGGTACATCTACACCCGAATCGGCAATCCGACGATCTCGGCACTGGAGCAGTGCGTGGCCGGGCTCGAGGAAAGCGTCGGCGCCGTCGCCACGAGCTCGGGCATGGGCGCGATCGCCACGGCGTACCTCGCGCTGCTGCGGCAGGGCGATCACGTGGTGAGCACGGCCTCGGTGTACGGGCCGACGAGGATACTCATGGAGAAGCACCTCTCGCGCTTCGGCGTCGCCGCGACTTACGTCGACACGTCGAATCTCGAGGAAGTGCGCGGCGCCCTCCGCTCCGAAACGAAGATGATCTATGTCGAGACCCCCTCGAATCCGCTGATGCAGGTGACGGACCTTCGGGCCGTCGCCGGGCTCGCCCGCGAGCGGGGGGCGCTCCTCGTCGTCGACAGCACCTTCGCCTCTCCCTTTCTCCAGAAACCCCTCGCGCTCGGCGCCGACGTGGTGCTCCACTCCGTGACAAAGTTCATAAACGGGCACGCCGACGTCGTCGGCGGCATCATCGCGGCGCGTGACACGGACGTCTACCGCCGCCTGCGCGAAATGATGGTCACCATGGGCTGCAACATGGATCCCCATCAGGCCTACCTCGTTCACCGCGGCCTCAAGACGCTCGCGCTCCGCATCGAGCGGGCGCAGCGGAGCGCGCTCGAGATAGCGAGCTGGCTCGAATCGCGTCCCGAGGTGGCCTGGGTTCGATACATCGGGCTGCCGTCGCATCCGCAGCACGAGCTCGCGCGCAAACAGATGGCCGGATTCGGCTCGATGATCAGCTTCGAGATGAAGGGCGGAATGGAGGCCGGCAGACAGCTCATGGACAGCGTGAAGCTCGCCATGCTCGCCGTCTCCCTCGGCGGCGTCGAGACCCTGATCGAGCATCCCGCCTCAATGACGCACGCCGGAGTGCCCCGGAAAGAGCGGGAGGCGGCCGGCATCACCGACGGCCTCGTCCGCTACTCCGTCGGCATCGAGGATGTCGGCGACCTCATCGAGGATCTCCGCCGCGCCCTCGAGGGAGCCTGAGTCGTGGGCGGGACGACGCCGGTTCGAAATGCCGAGGTGGAGGGTTGTCGCGCATGAGCGAGACAAAGGGTTTTCGGCACGTCTACGGGCCCGTTCCCTCGCGCCGGCTCGGCCGGTCGCTCGGGGTCGACCTCGTGCCGCTCAAGACCTGCACCTACGATTGCGTGTATTGCCAGCTCGGGCGCACCACGAACAAGACCGTCGAGCGAAAGGAATACGTTTCCGTCGACGAGGTCCTCGGCGAACTGGAGCGGAAATTGGCCGCCGACGACACTCCCGACTACGTGAGCCTCGCGGGTTCGGGAGAGCCGACGTTGAACGAGAGCATCGGCCGGCTGATCTCAGGGATCAAGACGCTGACGGACGTCCCGGTGGCCGTTCTCACCAACGGATCGCTTCTGTGGATGCCGGAGATCCGGGACGCGTTGATGCCGGCCGATCTCGTGATCCCATCGCTGGACGCCGGAGACGATCTCCTGTTTCGATACGTCAACCGGCCGCACAAAGAAATTTCATTCCGAAAAATGGTCGAGGGCGTCGAGGCGTTCACGAAGAGCTTTCCTCGGGAGGTCTGGCTGGAGGTGTTCCTGCTCGCCGGCGTCACGGGCGTCCCGTCCGAGATCGAGAAGATCGCGGCTCTCGTGCGGCGTATCGGTCCCGCGCGGGTTCAGCTCAACACGGTGTTCCGCCCGCCGGCGGAGGATTTTGCGTTTGGGATTCCCGCGGACCGGATGCCCCGCTTCGCGAAGCTGTTCCCGGGCCGCGTGGACATCATCTGCGAGCGCGGGCGGGAGGGCCGCGACGGCGCGGCGCCGAACGAAGGGGAGGAAGCGGATATCCTCGCGTTGCTCGACAGGCGTCCGTGCACCTTCGAAGACGTCGCGGCCGGTCTCGGCATTCACCCCACCGAAGCGCTCAAGCTCCTCGAGAAACTGGTCGCCGCGGGCACGGCGGGCACGCACGTCGCGGGCGGCCGCACCTATTACGTCCCGGCCGGCCGGGGCCCGGGCTGACGGTTCGCCCGGGCGAGCCGGCGGCGTCCTCGGAGCGCCCCGCCTCCGGATGGCTCCTCTTTGCCGCTTGACAGGGCGCCCGCCTCCCCCGATACTTATATCAGCCTAACATTATTAAGGGAGCCTAAGATTGGGCGGTTTGACCGAAGGGTTGGAAGACTATCTCGAGGCCGTCCTTCTCGAGGAGAAGGTCCATCGTTTCGTGCGCACCAAGGATCTCGCGAAACGGCTCGGGGTCACGAGCCCGAGCGTGAGCGCGGCCGTGAAGGAGCTCGCGAGCATCGGCCTCGTGAACCACGAATCCTACGGCCATATCGAGCTCACCCCGAAGGGCCGAAAACGGGCGCAGCTCGTCTATTCGCGCCACAGGACGCTCTACCGGTTCTTCGCGAGGACGTTGGGATTGCCCGCGAGGATCTCGGAGACGAGCGCCTGCGCCATGGAGCACCATCTCGACGCCGGCGCGGTGCGCACGCTCATGCGGCTCCTCGAATTTCTCGAACGAAAGACCGAAACGAGCGATGCGTTCGCGGCGGAGCTCGAGAAAGCTCTCGGAGATGACTGAGAAGGATCTCGCGGATCTCGCCCCGGGGGAGGAAGGGGAAATCGTATCCCTCGGCGGGGGGCATGGATTTCAGGCGCGGCTTCGCGCCATGGGGCTCGTCGAGGGACAGCGTGTCCGCAAGCTGTCGCGCATACGCTGGGGGGGGCCGATCATTCTGATCGTCAACCGCGCGCAGGTGGCCGTCGGAAGAGGGATGGCGCGAAAGATACTGGTTCGAATCGACGACGATGACTGAGAATCTCCACGACGCAGGCTCTCGAAATACGCGGGAAAACGCCGAGGAAGCCGAGCTGCTCCTCGTCGGCCAGCCGAACGTCGGGAAAAGCGTGCTCTTTTCCCGGCTCACCGGCCTGCGCACCATGGCGTCCAACTATCCCGGCACGACGGTCGGTTTCATGGCGGGGAGGATGCGGTTCGGCGGCCGTTTCTACCGCGTGGTGGACGCGCCGGGCACGTACTCGCTCGAGCCGCTCGACGAGGCCGCGCGCGTCGCGATCGATCTCATCGACGAGGCCGGCCTGATAATCAACGTGGTGGACGCCACCCATCTCGAGCGGCACCTGCCCCTGACGCTCGAGCTCATCGCCCAGGGAAAACCCGTGGTCGTCGCCCTCAACATGAGCGACGAGGCGCGGCATCTCGGGATCGAGATCCGCACGGAGCGGCTCTCGGAGCTCCTCGGCGTGCCGGTCGTTCCCACCGTGGCGCGAACGGGCGAAGGGGTCGTGCGGCTCGTCACGACCGCGCTCTCCCAATCGATCGCCGGCAAAACCGCCCGGAGCGAGAACGGTCATCCCGCGCACCATCCGCACGTGCCGCGCCACCCCGCCGGCGATCCGGCGAAGGGGCACGAGCATATCGCCGAGGAGAAGATCTGGAGCAGGGTGGGCGCGATCGTGGACGAGGTGCAGGTGCTGCGCCACCACCACCATAGCTTCGCCCAGCGGATCGAGGACGCGAGCGTGCACCCGGTGTCGGGCGGGATCTTCGCGCTCCTCGTGCTGGCGTCTTCCTTCGCCGTCGTGCGCATCGTGGGCGAGTTCCTCGTGAGCGGCGGCGTCGGGATCGTCGGCGAGCCGTGGTTCCGCGTTCCCTTCGGCATGGAGCCCCTCTTCGACGCGGCGTGGAGACCGCTCGTGACGAAGCTCTCCGCGTGGCTCGGCGGGGAGGGCTTCGCTCATCATCTCCTCATCGGAAATCTCATAGACGGCCGGATCGATTTCCATCAGTCCTTCGGCGTCCTCACCACGGGGCTCTTCGTGCCCCTCGGGATCGTGCTTCCCTATATCTTCAGCTTTTATCTCGTCCTCTCCCTGCTCGAGGACACCGGCTACCTGCCGCGGCTTGCCGTGTTTCTCGACAACGGCATGCACCGCATCGGGCTCCACGGCTATGCGATCGTGCCGACGCTCCTCGGCCTCGGATGCAACGTCCCCGGCATTCTCGCGACGCGCATTCTCGAGAACAAGCGCCAGCGGTTCATCGCGGCCACCCTCATCTCGATCGCCGTGCCGTGCGCGGCGCTTCAGGCGATGATCGTCGGGCTCGCGGGGAATCGCGGGCTGTGGGTGGTGGCGCTCGTGTACGGCATTCTCTTCGTGGTGTGGCTCGCGATCGGCGCCATCCTGAGGGTCGCGACGAGAGGGTTTCTGCCCGAGCTCCTCATCGAGATACCGCCGTACCGCGCCCCGTCGCTGTCGGCGCTCGCCTCGAAGATGTGGATGCGCGTCGGTGGGTTCCTCGTGGAGGCGCTCCCGATCGTGCTCGCGGCGATACTCGTCGTGAACGTGCTCTACTCGCTGAACGTGTTTCACTACGTCGCGGACGCGACCGAGGGGGTCGTGAGCTCGCTGTGGGGGTTGCCGAAGGACGCGATCGTGCCGCTCCTCCTCGGGATCCTGCGCAAGGAGATGGGCGCGGGGATGTTCGCCTCTCTCGCCCTCACCACGAAGCAGCTGATTTCGGGGTGCGTGATCCTGTCGATGTTCTTCCCGTGCGTCGCCACCTTCGTCGTGCTTCTCAAGGAGCTCGGCTGGAAGGATACGGTCAAGGCCACCGCCATCATGCTCGCCGCGGTGACGGCGACGGGCGCGGCGATAAACTTCCTCTGGCCGTGATGTCGTGAGGCCGCGCCTCGATGCTCCCCCGCCGCGCCTCGATGCCCCGCCGTCTCAAAAGCGGCGCCGCCGGCAGCAAGCCTCGGCCGCGCGGCTACTTGATCGCCCGTCCCTCGATGAAGGCCTTCTTGTTGATCTCGCCCGTGCCCTTCGGGGCCATGCGCTCGATCACCTGAAGCCACTTCTCTTCCTCGAGGTCGATGGCGTTGCTGAGGACGCCGAGAAGTATGGTGTTCACGAGGCGCGCGTTGCCGAGCTTGAGGGCGATCGAGTAGGCGTCGATGATCGTGGTCTTCGGCACGCGCTTCTGGATCGTCTCCTCGACCTTCTCGGGGTAGGAGAACTTGCCCGTCGTCGTGATCGGCGGGATTATCTTCTGCTCGTTCACGATGATCGTGCCGCCGGGCCGCAGGTAATGCACCCACCGCAGCGCCTCGGCGATCTCGAAGCCGAGGATGACGTCGGCCTCGCCCTCGGCGATGAGCGGCGAGTAGACCTTTTTCCCGAAGCGCACGTGGCTCGTCACGACCCCGCCGCGCTGCGACATCCCGTGGACCTCGCTCTTCTTCGTGTCGAGGCCGAGCACCTTCGCCACTTCGCAGAGCATCTCGCTCGCGAGCAGCACGCCCTGCCCGCCGACGCCGACGATCAACACGTTCGTTGTGCCGTTTTTCATTGCGACGTTCTCCTTGTAATGGCGCGCCGCGGCGCGCGTCGAAACGGCCCGCCCGGCGCCGCCGCGCCGGGGCGCGGACCCGCTATTTCTCCACCTCGACGATCGCCTCGCTCGAGCACACCTGGAAGCAGAGCGAGCAGCCCGTGCAGAGCTCGGGGTCGATCTGCGCCTTCGGCCGGCCCTTCTCATTCTTTTCCTCGGCCGCCGATATCGCCGGGCAGCCGATCCGGAAGCACGCGCCGCAGGCGGTGCATTTCTCGAGCGCGACGCGGAATATCCGCTCCGTCTTGATCTTGCTCGGGAAGAGCATGCACGGCCGCGTCGTGATGATCACCGAGGCCGCCGGCCGGTCGATCTCTTCCTTGAGGATCTTGATCGTCTCTTCCTGATCGTAGGGGTCGATCTTCCGAACGTGCTCGACGCCGACCGCCCGGCAGATCTCTTCGAGATCGACCGCGTTCGTCTTCTCGCCCATGAGCGTTTTCGACGTCCCCGGGTGATCCTGCCCGCCCGTCATGGCGGTGATGCGGTTGTCGACGATGATCGTCGTCGTCTCTCCGCGGTTGTAAACGACGTTCGCGAGCGCCGTGATTCCGCTGTGGAGGAAGGTCGAGTCGCCGATCATGGCGACGGCCTTTTTCTTCGTCTTCTTCGCTTTCTCGATGCCGAAGGCGTGGCTGATCGAGGCCCCCATGCAGAGGCAGGTGTCCACCGTCTCGAGGGGCGGGAGGGCCGAAAGGGTGTAGCACCCGATATCCCCCGTAACGACGACGCCGACCTTGCGGAGCGCCATCGAGACGCCGCGATGCGGGCATCCGGGGCACAGCACGGGCGGCCGCGGGAGGACCGTTTCCTCGGTCTGCTTCGGCGGGGCGGCGCTCTTCGGGAGCACGCCCGCCGCGATGAACCCGTCGCGCACGCGCTCGACGTTGAGCTCCATGAAGTTCGAGAACCACTTCTTCCCCTCGCACGGGATCCCCGCCGCGAGTATCTGCTCCTCGTAGAAGGGCTCGAGCTCCTCGACGACGAAGAGCCGCTCGACCTGCCGCGCGAAGTCCGCGATCTTCTTCATCGGGAGGGGGTATCCGACGCCGAGCTTGAGGAAGCTCGCTCCCGGCATGACCTCCTTCGCGTACTGGTAGGCCGCGCTCCCCGTGACGATGCCGACCTTCTTGTCGCCCATCTCGACCTTGTTGAGGGGAGAAGTCTCGGCGAACGCCTTGAGCGCTTCGAGGCGCTCGATCACGATCTTGTGGCGCACCGCCGCGTTCGAGGGGACCATGACGTATTTCGCGATGTTCTTTTCGAACCCCGCGTGCTTGTTCGTGCGCCGCTCGCCGATCTTGACGAGCCCCTTCGAGTGCGAGATGCGGGTCGTCATCCGGAAGAGGACCGGCGTGTCGAACTTCTCGCTCATCTCGAAGGCGTCCTTCATCATGTCGAGGGATTCCTGGCTGTCGGCGGGCTCGAGCACGGGGATCGAGGCGAACTTGCCGTAGTAGCGGTTGTCCTGCTCGTTCTGCGAGCTGTGGAGGCTCGGATCGTCGGCGCTCACGAGGATGAGCCCCGCGCCCACGCCCGTGTACGAGAGCGTCATGAGCGGGTCGGCCGCGACGTTCACGCCCACGTGCTTCATCGCGGCGAGCGAGCGCGCGCCGCCGTAGCTCGCTCCGACCGCCACTTCGAGCGCGACCTTCTCGTTGGTCGACCATTCCGCGTAGACGTCGGCCTTGAAGAAGCGCGCGATCGTCTGGAGGATCTCGGTGCTCGGCGTGCC
>DHHN01000213.1:8209-9443 GCA_002403295.1 bacterium UBP1_UBA4771
CGGAGCGGCGGAACAGGCAGTGAAATGACAAGTTGCGGCTTCCTTCGAAATGGGCCCTATTCGCCGGGCGTCGGCGCCGCGTCGCGACGCTCGCCCTCGCGGAGCACGCGGAACTCGACGCGCCGATTCAGCATTCGCCCGGTTGGGGTGCCTTCGTCGGCGATGGGGGCGGCCTCGCCGTAGCCGCGCGCCACGAGCTTCTCCCCGGGGATCGAGAACGCAGCGATGAGATGCCGGCGCACCGCTTCGGCCCGCGCCTGCGAGAGCCGCAGGTTGTACTCCTCGGGACCCCTGCTGTCGGTATGCCCCCCGATTTCGATGCGGATCTCCGGGTGCTTCACGAGAACGGCTCCGAGCGCGCTGAGCGAGGGCAGCGAGGCCGGAAGGAGCTCTGCGCTGTCGAACTCGAAGATGACGTTCACGGCGCGGATGAGCTCTCCCGCGAGCATTGCGCGCTCGATTTCGATGACGTCCACGCCGGGGACGAGAAGCGTGACCGGGGGAGGCAGGTTGAATTCGAGAAACGCCGCGCCGCGCGTATCGCGCGCGGCGGTATCCGCCGGCGCCGCCGCGGCCTCCCATCGCGTCGAATCGGCCGCGAGTCCTTCGGGCGCCACGGCTGTCGGCGCGACGACCGGAACGACGACTCTCGTCGCTCCGGTCGGGCCGGTGCCGCCGGGGGGGCCGGAAGGGCCGGGTGGTCCCGCGGGGCCGGCCGGCCCAACGAGACCGGCGAGCCTCGTAGAATCGGCCTCTCGCGGATAGAGGGAGAGGAGATATTCGCGCTCTGCGATTTCGAGGCCGCGGATACGCTCGTCGAAGTACGTGCGGAGCCGCGCCTCGAGGCGATCGATATCCTCGCGTGTCAAGCTTTCGGGCTGGGATGCGGTTTCGGAGCGGGAAGCAGCGGCGGCGCGGGCGGCGGTTTCGGGTGAGGCGTCGGGGCTCATGACCCGCGTCGGCGGGGCGATGATAACGATGCGCCGGTTATCGCGCACGGAGCGTATCCGCACTCCGCCGGGCGAGAGAAGCCTCACGGGCACAAGGCGGGCGGTTGAATCCGCGGCGCCCATGCGGGTTACGCCGCCGTCGGAGACGGCGCCCGCGTTCCGGGCGGCGGCCGCCTTCGTCGTGTCGGTGGCCCGGGCGGCGATCGGCCGGCCTCCGAGCGCCGACGCCGCAGCGAGCGCGGCGAGAGAGATAACGAATCGTTTCATGACAGCGCCCTTTTCAT
>DHHN01000213.1:9533-11553 GCA_002403295.1 bacterium UBP1_UBA4771
CCCCGTTGAGAAGACCGATGCCGACGCCGCCGTATGGATAGAGCCGGTCGAACGCGCCGAAGCCGAAATCGACGAGGCCGTTGAGATTGACGTTGACCGTCGTTTCGTCGTCGCCGAAACCCATGATGATTTCCGGGGCGAGCCGATAGGGCCGCGTTCGATGGACGAAATCCGCCCGCAGACCGAGGAGTCCCTGAGTAGGATCGTTGAAGCTAAAGCCCGCGAGCGGCGAGATGGCGGCGAAGCGGATCGAGGGCTCAGCCGGCTCCGCCTCCTCGATGGAGGTCTCGTCGATGAGAGCCGCCGTCTCTTTTACCGGGATCGTTTTCTCCTTCGGCGCCTCGATGACCGCGGGCGGCGCCTCTTGCACCGGAGCGGTCGGCTTCGGCGCCGCCGCCGCCTCGGCGGAGCGTTCCTCGCGGAGCACGCGGCGGACGATGCTCTCGAGCGATTCCGTTCCGGCGACCGCCGCGGCGGGAACCGCCTGCGCGGCCGGAGCCGCCGTCTCTCGAGGAATCGCCGCGGGTGTGGGCGATGCCGGCGAGGCCGCGACCCCTGGGGCCGCCGGTTTTGCGACTGCGCTCGGCGAGACGAGCGTGAGGGCGCCGGTCGACGGATCGATGTAGTACGTCACGGGCTCTCCCTCGATCGTCTCGATGCTCA
This sequence comes from bacterium UBP1_UBA4771, assembly GCA_002403295.1. Taxonomy (GTDB): domain Bacteria; phylum Krumholzibacteriota; class Krumholzibacteriia; order Krumholzibacteriales; family Krumholzibacteriaceae; genus SSS58A. The sequence goes on from DHHN01000213.1 coordinate 10,197, forward strand.
CGCCGCCCGGAGACCCGTATCGCATGTAGAGCTCTCCCTCCTCGGGCACGGGAAGCGTGACCCAGCGGGGGCCGCGCGCGGCGTCTTTCGCGACGGCGCGAAGCGCGGCGGTATCCGCGCGGGGGACGAGGCGTCCCTCGGCGACCGCCTCCATCGAATCCATCCGGCTCCGAAGCGATTCGAGCTCGAGCTCGAGACCGGACAGCTCCGACGCGAGCCGTTTCCGCTCGACCCTCGAGGCCGCCATCTCTCTTCCGAAGACGTTCCTGCTCCGTCCGCCGCCGAGGCCGAAGCTCAGGCCTACCGTGAACATCGTGCTCGTTTCGATCGAACCCGGCGCGCTCACGTTGTCGACGCCGGCGGTGCTCATGAGGATTGAGCGAAGCGCCGCGTCGAGCGAGAGAGCGCTGCCGAGCGGCAGGATGAGGCCGACGCCGCCGAAAGCGAAGGGACGGCTCTCGGGGGGCGCGAAGCCGTTGCCCGCGTAGCCTTCGAGCACGTCCATATAACCGCCGCCGACCGTGAAGTACGGCGCGAGACCGCCGGAGCCGTCGGCGAAGGTGAGCTTGAGCTCGCCGCCGTACGCCTGCACGTCGTCGAACGTCCATGCGTCGTCCTTGACGCCGCGCCAGTAGAAGGCGCGGAGCCCCGCGTGCGAGCCGAGATCGATGCCCGCCGAGAGGTTCGCGAAACGGTGATTGCGGCGATAGCCGAGCGCTTCGTCGAAATCGATTTCGCCGCTCGCGGGCTCGATGCGGAAATCTATCCCCCGCCACCCGCGGCTGAATTGACTCTGGAACGCGCGATCCATCTCGCTGAGCTTGCCCGGCCTGCGCCCGCCGAGGTAGAACTTCGCGCCGATGCTGGCCCCGAAGCTGCGCACGTCGACAAGATCGAAATCATCGACTCCGAGCCCGACGGCCGCGAGATCATCCTCGGACATAAAGGCCGCCTCCGGATTGTACCGGTACGCGAGGCCAGTCGCCTGAAGGACGATCGTGTAGCGGTCGCCGCGGCTGAATTGAAGTCCGAGCCCGCCGTTCAAATAGATCGTCTTGCTTTCGTTTAGCCCCTCGGGATCGAACCGCAGCGCGCCGGTGCCGAGCGTGACGAACGGGAAGACGGAGCCGCGGCCTATGTTGAACTTGAGCTCGCCCCCGAACCGGTGAATGTCGAGCGAGCGGGCGGGCAGCGCGCGAAGGAGCGACGTCGTCGCATCATCGAACCCCGTCAGGTTCCCAAAGGCTGTTTTCGCGTTCGGTCCGAAAAGGTAGAGGCCGCCGAGCTCGATATACTCGCCGAATCCGAAGCCGAGCTTGCCGCCATAGAATAACGCGCTCTTGAGCGCGGCGTCGTC
>DHHN01000221.1:0-1684 GCA_002403295.1 bacterium UBP1_UBA4771
GCCGCGTACGCCCTGCCGCTCGGCGTGTTCGCCGCGGTCGTCGTCTGCGGCTACGTGATCCGGAGCGTCATTTTCCGGAGACTCGCCGCGTGGTCGAAGCGCACGACGTCGAGGATCGACGACATCGTTATCTCCTCCGTGCGCGGACCGATCATCATCTGGTTCGTCATTCTCGGGGCCTACGCCGCGCTCGAGGCGTCGACCGTTCCGGAGCATATCGTCGACGCCGTCGAGAAGGCGCTCTTCGTCCTCGTCGTCCTCTCCATCACCCTCGCGCTCGCCAATCTCGTCGGCCGGATCATCGGGTCGCTCGGCACGCGGGACGACCGCTCCCATCCCGTCACCTCGCTCACGCAGAACGTCGTGCGGATCGTCGTCGTCATCGTCGGCGTTCTCTTCATTCTCAACGGCCTCGGCATATCGATCACGCCGATCCTCGCCACGCTCGGCATCGGCGGCCTCGCCGTCGCGCTCGCGCTTCAGGACACGCTCGCGAACCTCTTCGCGGGGATCCACATCAACCTCGCGCGCCAGATCCGCGTCGGCGATTACGTGCGTCTCGCTACGGGCGAGGAGGGTTACGTCGTGGACGTCGGCTGGCGGCTGACGAGGATCCGGATGCTCGCGAACAACGTCGTGCTCATCCCGAACGACAAGCTCGCGAAAACGATCGTGACGAACTTCTACTACCCGAGCCAGGATCTCGCCGTGCTCGTCGCCGTCGGCGTTCACTACAAGACCGATCTCGGCCGCGCGGAGGAGGTCGCCGTCGAGGTGGCGCGCGAGGTGATGCGGGAGGTGAAGGGGGGCGTGCCGGAGTTCGAGCCCTTCGTCAGGTTCAACGCGTTCGGCGATAGCAGCGTCAACTTCAACGTGATTCTCCGCGCGCGCGAGTTCGTGGATCAGTATCTCGTGAAGCACGAGTTCATCAAGCGTCTGCACGCCCGCTTCGCGAAGGAAGGCATCGTGATACCGTATCCGATCCGCGCGATTAATTACGATCAGGAGAAGAGCGGATGAGACGCGTTCTGCTCTACATGCTGCCGGTGCTCGTGATCGTGACGGCGGGATTGACCGTGCTCGGCGTGCTGCAGGTGCGCTCGGTGCGCGAACGGCTCATGGACGACCTCGCGCGCAAGGCCCGCACCGTCGCCGAAAGCACGGCGTTCGCGGCTTCCGACCTCATGGCCCGCGGCGATTCCGCCGCCGCGAACCGCCTCGTGGAGAGCTTTCAGCGACGCGAGCAGCTCCAGGGATGCGTGCTCTTCGACCGGTGGGGGCGCATCTTCGCGATCACGGAGCGCGTATCGGCGTGGGGCGACAAGAACAAGCCCTATATCCGCACCGCCCTCGACACCGGAGTTCCCCGCGGTGGGCTCGAGCGCTACGGCACCCTCTCGCTCTACAGTTACGTGCTCCCCGTCGCGGACGACGGCGGCGCGATCATCGGCGCCGTCGAGGTCGTCTACGACACGGCGTATCTCTTCGACACGCTTGCCGTTCTCTGGCGCCGCATCAGCATCGTGCTCATCTCGCTCCTGTCAGTCATCGTGCTCACCTCGCTCGTCGTCGAACGGCAGACATACGTCCTGCCGCTCCGGCGGCTCACGACGTGGTTCGGCCACTTTCAGCGCGGGGAGCTCGACCGCCTGACGCCGTTCCGGGCGCGCGGGGAGCTCGGCAA
>DHHN01000221.1:1837-4369 GCA_002403295.1 bacterium UBP1_UBA4771
GGCGTGCGGTGCGTGCGGCCCGCGAGCGGCGTCGTCGCGGCGATCGACCCGATCCTGCGGGCGTGCGGCGGCATGTGGATCGCGCACGGCGGGGCGAACGCCGACCGGAAATTCGTCAACTCGCGGAGCAAGCTCGGCGTCCCTCCCGGCGACGAACGGTACATTCTCAAGCGCGTGTGGCTCACGAAGGAGGAAGAGGCCGGATACTACTACGGCTTTTCGAACGAGGGGCTCTGGCCGCTCTGCCACGTGACCCACACGCGGCCGGCCTTCCGCGAGAGCGATTGGCGGATGTACCGGCGGGCGAACGAGAAGTTCGCCGACGCGGTGGTCGAAGAGCTGCCGGCGCGGGCGCCGTTCGTGTTCATCCAGGATTACCATTTCACGCTCCTGCCGCGGCTCATCAAGGAGCGGCGCCCCGATGCCACGGTGGCGCTCTTCTGGCACATCCCGTGGCCGAATCCGGAAGTGTTCGCGATCTGCCCCTACCAGCACGAGATCCTCGACGGCATGCTCGGCTGCGATCTCGTCGGGTTTCACGTGCAGTACCACTGCAATAATTTTCTCGACACGGCGAACCGGCTGATCGAATGCCGCGTCGATACGGAGCGGTTCAGCGTCGTGCAGGCGCAGAAGGAGACCTTCGTGCGCGCCTTTCCGATCAGCGTGGACGCGGACCTTCTCGGCGGCCTCCCCCCGGAGGCCGGCTCCGAGATCGAACGGATCCGGCGCGAGTTCGCGCTCGAGGGAAAGATCGTGGCCATCGGCGTCGACCGGATCGACTACACGAAGGGCATCAAGGAGCGTTTTCTCGCCATCGACCGGTTCCTCGAGAAATGCCCGGAATACCGGGGCCGGTTCGTGTTCATGCAGCTCGGCGCGCCGAGCCGGACCCACATCAAGAGTTACCACGACCTCTCGGCCGAGATCGACGAGCTCGTGCACAAGATAAACTGGAAGCATTCCGAGGATTCCTGGTCTCCCATCATCTACCAGCGGCGCCATTTTACGCCGGAGGAGATACGTCCGTACTACGCGCTCGCCGATCTCTGCGTCGTCAGCTCGCTTCACGACGGCATGAATCTCGTCGCCAAGGAGTTCGTCGCGGCCGCGGGAGACCGGCCGGCCGCCCTCATCCTGAGCCGGTTCACGGGAGCGGCGCGCGAGCTCGCGGACGCCGTGCTCGTCAATCCCTACTCGATCGAGGAGTTCGCCGGCGCGATCCGCGCCGCGATCGAGATGCCGGATGAGGAGAAGCGAAAGCGGCTCGAGAATATGAGGGCGACAGTCGCCGACAACAACGTGTACCGCTGGGCCGCGAACATCATCACGGAGCTCACGGCGCTCAAGAAAGAGTGAGCGCGTGGAACGTTCGGGCGCCGCGGCGACCGGAGGAATCGACATGCGACGTCTCTTCGACGATTGGGAATCCGTGCTGGCCCGGGCCGCCGATAGTCATTTCGTCTTGCTTCTCGATTTCGACGGCACGCTCGCGCCCATCGCGCCGACGCCCGACGATGCCGCGCTCCCGCGGGAAACGCGCTCCCTGCTCGAGCGGCTCGCGGAGAATCCGCGGTGCACGCTCGCCGTGGTGAGCGGCCGCGGCATCGAGGATCTGCGCGGCAAAGTCGGCATCCCCGGCATCGTCTACGTCGGCAACCACGGCCTCGAGGCCGACGGCACGGAAGCGCTGCCGAGCTACGAGCCCCCGCGGCTCGCGCGGGAGCTGCTCACGTGGATGCACCGCGAGCTCGCCGCGCGTCTCGCGGAAGTGCCGGGCGTTTTCTTCGAGGACAAGAACGCCTCGCTCGCCGTTCACTACCGGCTCGTCGCCCCGCGCGACGCGGCCCGCGTCGAGACGGACGTGCGCCGCGCCGTCGAGGCCCTCGACGTCGGCGGCTTTCTCGAGATCGCCGCCGGCAAGATGGTGCTCGATCTCCGGCCGCGTCTCGACTGGAACAAGGGCACGGCGGTCGCGCACCTCGTCCGTGCCGAGGAGCGGCTCCGCGCCGGCGCGGTATTTCCGATCTACGTCGGCGACGACGCCACCGACGAGGACGCCTTCCGGGCACTCGAGGGCCGGGGGATCGCCGTGCTCGTCGGCGAGCCGCGGAAGTCGCACGCGACGCACTACGTCAAGGATACGGAGGAGGTGGCGCGGATGCTCCGGGCGCTCGCCGAGCGCTGCGGGGAACCGCTGAATCGATGAACGCGCCGCCGCGTGCCCGGAATCCCTTCCGCTTTCACACCCGGCTCCATCTCTCGGAGCTCACGGGGATCAAGGCGGCCACGCTCGCGCAGTTCCTCGAACACCTGCGCTCGGTGCCGGGCTCGTGCATCTACTATCACACGCACCGGTATCTCCAGCAGCACCAGTATCTGTCGCCGGAGCCGCCGAACGATTTCGCCCACTGGGTGACGTACGAGCTCGGGGACGAGGAGCTCGGCGAGAGGCTCGCGAGCATCGACACGGTGCGTTTCCCGACCATCAGGCGGCTGCGCAACCGGATCGTCGGCGTCATCGAGGAACAC
>DHHN01000103.1:0-621 GCA_002403295.1 bacterium UBP1_UBA4771
TACCGGCGCCTGCTGCGGGCGCTCGGGGGCTCGCTCGACTTCGCCGCGCCCGCGAGGCCGCTCCGCGCCCGTTTCGCCCTCTCCGGATTTCCCGCCGGGGAGCGGCTTCTTTTCGACGTGAGCCGGAACGAAGCGCCGGTCCTCTGCACGGGGTGGTCCGCGGCCGGGAACGGCATCGCGTTTCAGGATTCGATCGGGCCGGCGCGGCGCCGCTATCTCGCGGTCTCGCGCTCCGCGCTCCGCAAGCCCACCCTCTCGTTCGCCGCCGTTCCGTCGCTCCGGGACGAGAGCGCGTGCCCCCACATGATCATCGTCTATCACGAGGCCTTCCGCAACGCGGCCCTCATGCTCGCGGAGCACCGCCGGCGCGGGATCGATGGGATCGCCGCTCCGGTCGTCCGCGCGGTCGACATCCGGGACGTGTATAACAATTTCTCGGGCGGACACAAGGACCCGATCGCCGTACGCAACTATCTCAAGTTTCTCTACGACCGGCCCGATTGCGCGGGAGGCGGCGATCCGGCGCTCTCGTACGTATTGCTCATCGGGAACGGCACGTATGATCCGCGGAACGTGCTCGGCCGCTCCAACGATTTTCTGCCCTTCTACATGAACCGCTAC
>DHHN01000103.1:797-2716 GCA_002403295.1 bacterium UBP1_UBA4771
CGATTTTCTCCTCTCGACGGAGGAGCTCGCGAGGCGCAACGGTCCGTTCCCGACCGTGGCCGATCTGCGCAAGATCTATCTCCACGCCTACCCGTTCTTCGGCGACGTGAAGCCCGCGGCGCGTCGGGATCTTCTGCGCGAATGGAGCGACGGGGCGCTCATCGTGAACTACATGGGGCACGGCTCGCCGCAGCAGATGGCCGACGAGCGCGTCATGGTGAACTCCGACATCTATTCGCTCACGAACGCGACGAGGCGCCCGCTCATGCTCTCCTTCTCCTGCTCGGTGGGGGATCTCGATTCGCCCTACCAGCGGAGCATGGCGCAAAACATGGTCACCTACGACGGCGGAGGGGCCATCGGCACGATATCCGCAGCGGCGCCGACCTACCACTATCCGAATTCGCTGCTCAACGCGGCGATCTATCGAGCGCTCTTCACGTCGAAGGACAGCACCGGCACGCGGCCGGTCGGGCTCGCGCTGCAGCTCGCCAAATACGCGGTCGTCACGAGCCTCATGGGGTCGGGGTACGAGAGAAACAACGTCAAATACCTCTGTCTCGGCGATCCCGCCCTGAAGCTCGCGCTGCCCGCGCACCGGGTCGAGATCGAGACGGCATCGATCGACACGCTCCTCACGGGGGAACGGTACCGCGTCGAGGGCTCGATCCGATCGGGCGGAACCGTCTACAGCTCGTGGAACGGCACCGCCGACGTCGTCGTGCAGGAAGCCGAGCAGAACGTCCGCCTGCTCTACGTGCTGCCGGGAGCGGAGTTCTTCCGCGGCACCGTCGACGTGACGGCCGGCCGGTTCGCCGCCTCTTTCGTCGTCCCGCGCCGCTGCCGCACGGGGCCGCACGCGCGCATCCGCGTGTACGCGAGCTCCGGCTTCGCGGACGGAGCCGGCGCGTGCGACACGCTCCTCATCGTTCCGTCCGATACCCTGCGGAAGAACGAGGAGCCGCCCCGGGTCAACCTCTACTTCGCCGGACAGGCGACGAAGGTCAAGGCGGGGGCGAAGCTCATCGCGGATATCTCCGACGACGACGGGATCGCGATCCTCGGGAGCGACCCCCAGAGCTCGATCTTCCTCGAGTTCGACGGAAGCGGCTACCCGATCTACGTGACGGACTACTTCACGTACGATCACGGATCCTATACCTCGGGCACGGTCGAATATCCCCTCGCCGCGGGTTTCGAACCGGGGCGGCATACGGTGCTTCTCAAGGTGTTCGACAACCTCGGCGCCGCCTCGTCCGACACCCTCTCCTTCGAGATCGTCGAGGAGGGGCTCTACGCGCTGAGCGACGTGTTCAACCTGCCGAACCCCTTTTCGAACGGCACGAATTTCGTTTTCCAGACGACCAGTCCCGGGGCGGCGTCGATCAGGGTCTATACCGTTTCGGGCGTCATGGTATGGGAGCGCCGCGTCGCGGCGACGGAGGGGTTCAACAGCGTGTACTGGGACGGGAGGGACCTCGCCGGCGATAGGCTCGCGAACGGCACGTACCTCTACGTCCTCGAGATGGATTTCAGCGGCTCCTATCACCGGAAGGAGACGGTCGAGGGCAAGGCCGTTCTGCTGCGATAGCAGGCCCGGACGCCGGGCGGTCAAACCGCTTGACCCGGCACGGTCCGTATTATTATTAATAGAGAAGAAAGAACGGAGGATTCACGATGCGTTTTTCAGCGCGAATGATAGGTTTCGCCGCCCTGCTCCTCGTGCTCGCCGCCGCTCGGCCCCTTCTGGCCCAGGGCGAATCCGGAGCCTCGTGCCTCATCATACCGCCGAGCGCGAGGGCAAACGGCATGGGCCAGACGTTCGTGGCGATCTCCGACGACGCCACCGGCATCTGGTGGAATCCGGGCGGCCTCGCCTTCGTCAGCAAGACGGTCGATATCATGTATTCCCAGCTCGT
>DHHN01000103.1:2781-8139 GCA_002403295.1 bacterium UBP1_UBA4771
ACTACCTCGGGCAGTATTCGTCCTGGGAGGCGGCGCCGACCCTGAGCGGCGCGGTCCAGGTCCTGAAGAGCCTCGGCGTCGGCGTGAACGTGAAATTCGTCTACATCGATCTCGCCCCGGCCGAGGCGACGGTCGAAAAACAGGCCGGCCGAGGGCATTCGGTCGCCGTCGACGCCGGCGCGCTCTACAAGGTGCCGGAGTTCTCCATCGGCGGCTTCGCCGTTTCGCATCTCAATCTCGGGTTGTGCTTTTCGAATCTCGGGCCCTCGATCACGTTCATCAACACGGATCAGGCGGCGAGCCTGCCGCGGAACGCGCGGCTCGGATTCGCCTGGAGCCCCTACGTGAGCGAGGTCGGCGCCCTCACCGTCGCGGCCGAGGTCAACCGCCCCCTCGTCGAATTCGACCGGTCTCCGACGTATCACTTCGGCTCGGAATTCAGCTACATCGACCTGATCGCCATCCGCGCGGGCTACATGCACGACAAGGACGGAAACATCATGGATCCCACGTACGGCCTGGGATTCGCTCTCAAGCGCGTGCGGCTCGACTGGGCGAGCGTCCCGCAGGCGAAGGAGCTCGGCAGGGTGCAGCGCTGGTCGATCGGGGTCACCTTCTGAACCCCCTGGGAAAGGCTCGAAGCCCGTTGGCAGCGATCCGATCCTGCAGCCGTTTCGCATTCGTCTGCGCAATCCTCCTTTTTTCGCGCGCCCCGTCCGCGAGCGGGGCGGATCGCGCCTTTCGCGTGACTCCCGCCGGATTCTTCATCGAGCGTTCCGCCGCGCATGCGGCGCCCGGGGCGCCTCGCGCCGCGGACGGCTCCGCGGCCCGCCGGGCGCCGCGGATACTCCCGTACGACGCGCCCGCGACGCGGGACGTGCTCGGCGCCTCGCGCGGGCGGCGCGCGGCGCTCGGCGACGCCGCGGGCGTCGACACCGTGCGAGTGCTTCTCATCAGGGTTTCCTTCGAAACGGACCGGCTCGACGCCCTCTCGAGCCTTTCGACGGGAGGGGATTTCGAACTCGCCCCTGCGGGGACCGCTCTCGTCGATCCGGCGCCGCACGACCGCGGCTACTTCGAATCCCATCTGCGCGGCCTCTCGAACTACTGGCGTTTCCAGTCGTGCGGCCGCCTCGAGATCGCCGGGGTCGTCGTTCCCGCGTCGGCGAACGAGAGCTATCGCGTCTCCGACCTCGCCGATTACGGGCCCGGGCGCTCGGGGTCGTGGACGAGGGCGGACATCGTGCGCTTTTTCCGGGACTGCGTCCTCGCCGCCGATCGCGGCCTCGCGGCCGAGGGGTATCCGGTGCGGTTCGGCGATTACGACGCCGTGATCGTGGCGCACGCGGGCTCGTGCCTCCAGACGGACGCCGCCGGCGACACGCCGAACGACGTCCCGTCGTGCTTCGTGGCGCTCGGCCCCGACGAGGAGATTTCCGTCGACGGCGGCGCCGCCAAGGTCAGCGACGGCTGCATCGTGCCCGAAACGGCGAGTCAGGACGGCATCATTGCCGGCATCGCGGGCCTCCTCGCGCACGAGTTCGGCCATCAGCTCGGGCTGCCCGATCTCTACGACACGCGCGCGGGGCGGACGACCGCCGGATACTTCGATCTCATGGACAGCGGAATCTGGGTCGGCGCATGCCTCGACGACGGAACCGGCGGCCTTCGCTATGCGATGGGGTTCATTCCCGGCGGTCTCTCGTCGTGGACGCGCTCGGTCCTCGGATGGACGGATTTCGACACGGCCGCCGCGGGACCCCGCTCCCTCGCCCTCCCCGCCACCGGGAAATGCCCGGCCCGCGCCGCGCGCGTCGAGCACGCGGGGGACGAATACTTTGTCGTCGAGAACCGCGCGGCGGAGCTCGACGGCGTCCCGACCGGCTTCGTGCGCGAGACGAACGGAGTCGTGATCGGAACGGGCAACTGCCTCAACTGCGGGAGCGGCGTCCCAGAGGATCCCGTCTGGGAGCTCGTGAACGGCTACGATCTGCTCCTGCCGACGGAGCATCCGCCGATTTCGCCCTCGAGCGGTCCGGGGGTTCTCGTCTGGCGCGTGAACGAGCGCCTCGTCGCCGAACGGTTCGCGGCGAACGCGATCAACGCCGAGCGCCCCCTCGCCGTCATGCTGCTCGAGGCGGACGGCGTCGCCGACATCGGCGATCCGTCGTCGCCGTACTCTTACGGCTGGTACGCCGACGCCTATTTCGCGGGCGGGAACGCGGCGCTCGGCGAGGAGACGCATCCCTCATCGCGGAGCGCCTGGGGGGTGCCGAGCGGCGCCTTCGTCGCTGACGTCTCGGCGCGCGACACCCTCATGCGATGCGCCGGCGGCGTCGGCGGGGTGACGGCCGCCGCGGAGATTTCCGGATACGAGAACCTTCTCGAAAGCGGCATCCTGCGCCTGCCGGAAAGCGGCGATCTTTTTCTGCTCCATTCGGCGGGCGACGGGGTGCTGCTCGCGAGCGGCGACACGGTCGTATCGATCGGGAGGCAGGCGATCGGGCCGCCCGCCTGGATCGAAGGGTTCCACGGCGCGGACGAGCCGGGGGTCGTCGTCGGGGACCGGCTGGGATATATTCACGCCTTCAAGCGCGATTCGTGGACCGGGTACGAGGGATGGCCGGCGTATATCCGGACGACGCTCGCGACGCATCCGGTGGTCGTGCGCCGCGCCGATGGATGCAGGATCGCGGCCGCGGGGCGGCGGAGCATCCACCTCGTGGAGGGGGACGGCGAAGAGGCGGCCGGAAGTCCCATCTCCATCTTCGAGCGGGAGATCACGAGCAATCTCGTCGTCGCGGAGAACGACGAGGGCCACGGCACGGCCGTTTTTTTCGCCACCTCGCCGGTCGATATCCCGATGCCCGCTTCCCAGAGCGCCCTGCTCTTCAAATGGAATTTCTATCCGGCCGGCGGCGCCGAGGCCTTCGGTCTCGCGCCCGGCTACCCGCGACGGCTTCCCATCGTGTCCGAGGATTGGAACGGAGGTTTCTGGCTCGCGGGAGGGGATCTCGTGCCTTCGGAGCCGGGGGACGAGGTCTTCGTCGTCTGCCGCGCGACGGGCCGGATTCTCGTGTACGGCGATCGGGGGCTCCTCGCCGAACGCGCCGGAGAGGGTCCGGTCGCGCACGCTCCGGCGCTCGGTGATTTGAATGGAGATTCCTGGATCGATCTCGTATATTCCGACGGATATTCGATATATGCGATGAATCCGTCCCTCGCGAATCTCACGGGGTGGCCGCGGCGCATATGGTCGCTCGGGGAGCTCCCGTGGGAATCGCGGTTCTCCACTCCCGTCACGATCGCGGGCTCGGGCGCCGGGCGGGCGGTCGTCGCGGGAAGCGACGCGGGCCTTCTCTACGTCCTCGGCGGGGACGGATCTCTCGAGCGAGGATTTCCCCGGAAGGCGGCGGCGTCGTTCGATCGCGCGATCGAGATCGCTCCGCCGGGCGCCGGGACGGCGATGGCGTACGTCGATGGAGGCGCCGTCCGGTTCCGGGCGCCGGAGATCGATCCGTCGTACCCGCAGTCGTGGTACACGCCGTGGGGAAACGCCGGCCGAACGGCGTGGGCGCGAGGCGCGGCGGGAGGGAGCGGCGGCGATTGGACCGCCCTCGCCGCCGGTCTCGTCGTGTACCCGAACCCCTCGAACGGGGAGCGGGTCGGGTTTCATTTCACCGCGCCGGCCGAGGGCGAGGCGCGGCTCGAGATACTGACGCTCACGGGCGAGCTCGTGCTCGCGCGGACGAAGCGGGTGCGGGGAGGGGAGGACGAGTTCGTCGTTTCCATGACCGGCCGGGCCTCGGGCGTGTATATCTCGCGCCTTGTCGTCGCGTCCGGCGCGCGCCGCGTCGAGGCGGTTCGAAAGTTCGCCGTCGTGCGCTGAGCGGGGAGGAATGTATGCGCTTCTTGATCGCGGGAATGGCACTCACGTTCATCGCTGCATCGGCCGTGCCGGGCGCGGCGGCGCTCTCCGACGAGCCGCGGGGATCGCTTCCCCGGCGGGCGTTCGGTCCCGCCTCCGTCTTCGCGTCGCCGGCGTCCGGAACCGCCGCATTGACGCTCCGGCCGCTCGAGACGCTCCGGCTCGCGGGCGAGCGCGTCGAGACGCCCGCCGGCTTCGCGGCCGGCGGAGGGCGGGGCATGACGCCGGGCGCGGGCGGCTCGCGGATCACCGGCGCGAAGGCGGCTCTCGCCGTCGTGTCGTCGGCGATACTGCCCGGCCTCGGGGAACTCGTCCTGTACGCCGAATCGCGCGACCCGTGGACGCTCGCCCGCGTGCCCGTCTTCTTTGCGCTTGAAGGGTATTTCTGGTACGGCTATCGTGACAACTACAAGACGGGCAAAGACTACAAGCGCCGGTACGAGGAGTACGGCGACGCGCACTGGGATCTCGACCGGTTCCTGCTGCAGCATCCCTGCTGCGACGGCATCGGGGGTTGCGAAAACTGGCAGGAATACAACCAGTACTGCCAGGGAGCCTTCAATTACTTCCTGTTCACCCCGAAAGAGGAGGACCGGGAGGAATATTACGAGAACATGGGCAAGTACAACGCCTTCGTGTACGGCTGGGACGATTGGGCCGGGCAGAGCGATTTCTGGACTCCGCACCGGCGCTACTACTGGTCCCTGCGGGGCGAGAGCGACAAGTACCTGCTGCGATCCGATCAGTTCATCATGGCGCTGATCGTGAACCGGGTGGTGTCGGTGGTGGATACGGGCTGGCTCGCCTACCGGATGTCGCGGGGCGGCAATCCGGAGGACGGCTGGTCGCTCCGCCTGCGGACGCGGGACACCGCTCCCTGTCTCATCATCAGCCGCGGATTCTGACGGAGGGCGTACGATGAAACGGACGGCTCTATCGCTCGCGCTGCTGCTCGCCGCCGCGGGGGCGGTCCGCGCCGAGTCGGTGTTCGACCGGGGCCTCGCCGCGCCGCCGCGTCTCGAGCTCGCGGGGCGGGCGGGCGCGTTCGGCGCCGAAGCGATCGCCTCCGGGCTCGCGGGCGGCGGGGACGGGGACGAGACGACGCTCGGCACGGCGGCGTGGAGCCTTCTCGTTCCGGGGCTCGCGCAGCGGAAGCTCGGGCACCCCGTGCGCGCGCGGATCTACTACGGTCTCGAAACGATGACCTGGGTCGCGGCGGGGAGCTTTCTATACGCGGGCGTCGTGCGCGAGGCGGCGTACAAAGACTACGCGGTCGTATTCGCCGGGGTCTCGGGAACGGATCGCCCCGACGGGTACTGGGAATCGATCGGTAAGTATCAGTCGAGCGACGGACTGGGCGGATACAATGAAATGATCCGGCGCGACGCGCGCGATCTGTACTACCCCGACGTCGAGGCGATGAGCGCCTA
>DHHN01000103.1:8164-23840 GCA_002403295.1 bacterium UBP1_UBA4771
CGGTTCGCGTACCGTTACGCGTTGTACTCGGTCTTCGCCGCCGCGGCGCTCCGGATCGTGAGCGCGGCGGACGCCGTTCGCCTCGTGCGAACGGGCGATTCCGGCGCGGAACCGGCCCGGGCGCGCACGTCGCTCGATCTCGCGCCCTCGCCGCGGGGGCCGGCGCTCTATCTCGTGAGATCGTTTTAACGCGCTTTCCCTCCACGGGCGGCGGTTCGCCATGGCACGCACCGTTTCCGCAGTTCTCATCGCTCTCGTCCTCTTCCCGCGTTCCATCCTTTCCGCCGGCGCGCCGCGAGTCGAGGAAACGGGCGCGCGGCTCGGCGCCGGAGAGCTCCGGGAGCCGATCGGCATCGCCGTCGACGCGCTCGGATTCGTGTACGTCGCCGACGCGATGGCGGGAAAGGTGTTTCGTTTCGACGCGGCGGGAGGGTCGCTCGAGCTCTCCCGGCCGCCGGAGCAGGCGGGGTTCTACCCGATAGACGTCGCGGCGCAGGAATCCTTCGTCTTCGTCCTCGACTACGCGGGCAACCGGCTGCTCCGGTACGACGCCAAGGGATCGTATCTCGACGTGTTCATCTCGTTCGGCGCCTCCGGCGGCCGTCCCGTCTCGATCACGGCCGGCGCGGGCGGGAGGATGATCACGACCGATCCGGTCGGCGACACGGTGGCGCTGTGGACCCCGCTCCTCGAGCTCGAGCTCTCGATCGGGGGATTCGGGCGGGGCGCGGGCAGCTTCAGCGATCCGCGGAAAGCCGTCTTTCTCCCCCGGCAGGAGATCGTCGTCGTCGAATCGGGCAATAGGCGGCTGCAGCTCTTCTCGCCGTCGGGACGGTATCTGCGCACGGCCGTGCCGCCCGGAGAGCGGGGTTTCGTCTCGCCGCGGTACCTCGCCGCCGACGATCGCGGCGTCGTCGTCGTGTGCGATCCCGAGGGAAGGCGCCTGTCGCTCTTCTCGTCCTCCCTCGAGCACATCGCCGACGTCGAGACGTACGGCGGCGAGCCGATCTCTCCGGCGGCCGCGGCGGTCGGATGGGACGGCGATCTGTACGTGGCCGATCTCGCCTCGCGCTCGGTCATCGTCTACCGGCTCGTCTATCCGGACGACAAATGATGCGGTGCATCCTTCTCGCCATCGCCATGCTCGCGGCGCTTCCCGCCGCCGCGCGCCCGCTCGAGGCGCCCCCTCCGGCCGGAGAGCTGCCGCTCGCCGGCGCGGGGGTGGAAACGCGCGTCTTCTCGCTCGAGGCGGGGCAGGGCAGGGTCGAGCTCGGCCGCTCGTTCATCGTTCCCGGATCCGATTCCGTGCTCCTCGACGGGGAGCCGCTCCGGAGGGGGGACGATTACCGGATCAATGCGCTTCGCGGCACGATCGTGCTCGTGCGGCCCGCCGCGGGGGGCGAGCGCCTCGTCGTGCGGTTCGAGCGCTATCCGTTTCCCTTCTCTCCCGTCTTCGTTTCGAACGTGCCCGAGAGCGCCGGGGACGAGATCCCCGTCGCGGCGCCCGCGCGGGCCGGGGCCGTTCCGGATCGCCGGCGGGCGTCGGAACCCTACCGGCTCCGCCTCGCGGGGAGCAAGACGATCGGCGTCTCCGTCGGCTCGAACCGAAATCTCGGCCTCGACCAGAGTCTCAAGGTCACGATGGTCGGGACGGTCGCGAAGGATCTCGAGGTGAGCGCCTATCTCACCGACGACGATCTGCCGGTGCAGCCGGCGGGAAACACCGAGGAGCTCAAGCAGCTCGATCGCGTGTACGTCCAGGTCAAGAGCAAGCACAGCCTGGTGCGGCTCGGCGATTTCTCGTCCGAACTCTCGTGGTTCCGGTTCTCGCGGTGGAAGCGCGACCTGCGCGGCGTGTCGGCGGAGGTGGGCGCGGCCGGGCAGTCGTTCATCTCGGGCGGCGGGATCGCGCGGGGGCGCTTCAGGACGGCCCGCATCGCCGGCCGCGAGGGCGTGCAGGGTCCGTACGAGCTGCTGCCGGCCCAGCGCTTCAACTCGGTCACGATCCTCGCGGGCACCGAGGCCGTCTACTGCGACGGCCGGCCGCTGCGGCGCGGCTCGGAGAACGACTACACGATCGATTACGGCCGCGGCACGGTGAGCTTCACCGAGCGTCTTCCCGTCACGAACGATTCGGAGATCGTCGTCGATTACGAGGTGAGCGAGTTCGGCTTCGACCGCTCGACGCTCTTCGCCGGATGGACGTCGCCGACATGGGGCGGCGCGTTCTCCATCAGGACCGCGCTTTTTCAGGAGGGGGACGACGAGGAGAGCGCGCTCGCGGGGGCGCTCTCGGCCGGGGATCGAGCGATTCTCGCCGCGGCGGGGGACGATCCCGAAAAGGCGATCGCCTCCGGCGTCGCGCTCGTCGAGGAAGGGGCGGGGGATTACACGGCGATCAACGCCGGATCCGATTCGGCGTACTTCGCGTTCGTCGAGACGGGCGGGGAATACCGCCTCGAGTTCATCGACGTCGGCGCGGGAAACGGCGATTACCTCACCGACGGCTTCTCGGCGAAAGGGTACGTGAAATACCGCTGGGCCGGTCCGGGGCGGGGGAACTTCCGGATCGGGCGGAAGCTGCCGCTTCCCGAGCGAAAGCGCCTCTTCGCCGTCGGCGCCTCGGCTTCGAAAGGCGCGGCGTATC
This sequence comes from bacterium UBP1_UBA4771, assembly GCA_002403295.1. Taxonomy (GTDB): domain Bacteria; phylum Krumholzibacteriota; class Krumholzibacteriia; order Krumholzibacteriales; family Krumholzibacteriaceae; genus SSS58A. The sequence continues at coordinate 10,812 of DHHN01000103.1, forward strand.
TCGACGCGGAGGGAACCGTGAGCGATTACGATCGAAACCTCCTCTCGAGCCTCGACGGCGGCGACGACGCCGCCCGCGCGCTGCGTCTCGACGGCGGCCTCAGGGAGTACGCCGTCCCTTCGGCGAAGCTGTCGCTCACCGCCGGGCTGTCGCGCGTGGGCGCGAGCTACGCCGCGCCTGACAGGGTCCGCGAGGCGTATTTCTACCGGGACTGGGGGCTCGAGGACGAGCCGCTCACGCTCACCGAGACGATCGCGGGCGGACGCGTCGCGATCGTCGGCGAGCGGGCCTGGAACGCCGCGGCGGGCTACCAGCGTCTGTCGAGGGGCGCGGACGTCTCCGCGCGCAAGGCCGATTTCGAGGGCGGCATCGGGGATCCCGATTCGCGGGGCGTCGGCGTGCGCGTCATGAGCTCGAGCGCCGGGGACGACCGCGAACGGCGATTCGTGCGGAGCGCCGGCGCGTTCTCGCTCTGGCATGTCGTGCCGCGCGTCGCGTTCGAATCTGAGCGGTACGCCGTGCGGTCGTCCGCGAGTCCCGATACGGGGCGCTTTTACCGGCAGGGAACCGTTTCGCTCGCGACGCGCGATACGGGGCCGTGGCGGGGGATGCTTTCGCTCGCGAGGCGGAACACGGACGTTCTCGATACGCTCGAGAGCGCCTGGCGTCGCGGGCGCGAGAACGACGAGATGAGCTTCGACGGCGCCTTTTCGAGGGGGGCGCGCATCGTCGAGCTTCTCGCCACGCACCGGCGAAGCCGCGAGCCGCTCGACGAGCGCGCTTCCGTCGGCAACCTCGCGCGGCTGCGCGCGAGGAACACGTGGGAGCGCGCGGGCGTGGCGGCCGACGTCAGCTACCGGCTCGGAGGAGGCGAGGAGCGCACCCTCCAGAAGTCGGTGATTTACGTGGGCGCCATGCAGGGGGATTACGACGCCGCCGGGCGGGAGGTCGGGCAGAAACGCGGCGATTACATGCTCGTCTACATTCCGGGCGCGGAGCGCGTGCGCGTGAACACGGTGGAGCTCGGCATGCAGGCGAGCTTCGGTGCCGGCGTTCGGGGCATCGGCGGAGACGGAGGGAAAGACGGCTTCTGGGGAACGCTCAAGCGGGAGATCTCGCTCGATCATTTCTTCTCCGTCATCGAGAGATCCCGCACGGACGATCTCACCGGGTTGTTTCTGTTGCGGCCCGCGCTTCTCCAGCGGGACGACGCGACCGTGTACGGCGTCACGAGGCTGCGCGAGGAGTGCACGATCTTCAATTCGTCGAGGATTTTCAAGCTCCGCGTCGCCTATTCCCGCGAGGACGAGGAGGACAACCGCACCGAGGGATCCCCGGCCGAGACCTTCGCGCGCGAGCTGCGCCTGCGCGCGGAATCGGCGGCGTGGAGCGCCGTGGCGCTCACCTGGGAAGCGAGGAGCGCGCTCTCGCGCCGCGAGACCGCCGTCGCCTCCGCCGAGCGATACGAGATCGAGACGGTCGCGCTCTCGCAGACCGTCGTCTACCGGTTCGGGCCCTCGACGAAGATCTCGCTCGAGACGGGCGCCGAGCGCCGCTCGGACGCCGTCTCGGCCGCGAGGCAGGTATCCTATATCGCGACTCCGTCATTCAGTTCCTCGATCGGCGCGCGGTTCAACGCGGCGGCCTTCGTCCGCGTCACCTACACGAACGCGGAGACGTCCGCGGGAAAGCCGCTCTTTTTCCTCGAGGAGGGCTTTCGCGAGGACTGGAACGCGGTCGGGCAGTACCGGGTATCGCAGAACATCAGCTTCGGTCTCAACTACACGGGGCGCCGCGAGAAGAACTACCGGGGGGAGGTGTCGACGGTCCATGATCTCAAGATGGAGAGCCGCGCTTATTTCTAGCTCGGCGGTGTTTCTCGCTTCCGTCTGCGCCGCCGCCCCCGCGATCCGCTCCGTTGCAATCTCGGGGAACAGGGCGATCTCCGCCTCCACGATCGCGCGGGGAAGCCTGCTGCGGCCCGGAGCGCAGTATTCCGATTCGCTTGTTTTGCAAGAGGTTGCAAGAATCGATTCACTCTATTTCTCGATTGGGATCCTCTCCGTCGGCATGCGGGCGGATACGGTCCGCGCGAAGGACGGCATCGAGCTGCGTCTCGATATCGATGAAGGCGAGGTCGCTCGCGTCGGGCGGGTGACCGTCGGCGGCGCCGCGCTCCTCGGAGACGAGGAGGCGCGAGCGGCGATCCGGCCTCGCGAGGGCGAGCCGTTCGACCCGTTTCTCCTCGAGCGGTCGCTCGGCGCGCTGCTCGCGCGTTACAACGAATCGGGCTATCCCTACGCGCAGGTCTGGCTCATCGGCTTCACCCATCGCGCGGACTCGAACGAGGTCGATCTCGCCATATCGATCTCGGAGGCGGAGCGGACGACGATCGGACGGATCGTGTTCGAGGGTCTCGCGAAGACGGACTCGTCCGTCGCCCGCAGAACGTCGCGTCTGCGTCCGGGATCGCTCTACCGGAGCACGGACGTCGGGCGCGGCCGGGCGTATCTCGCCTCATCCGGCCTTTTCGAATCGGTGGGCGAGGCGAGGCTCGATCGGCGCGGCGCGGGGACGGTCGATCTCGTTCTTCCCGTGAAGGAGGCGAAGGGCTCCGGCTCCTTTCAGGGCGCCGTCGGATTCTCGAAGAAGGGGGACGGAACGTACGTCGCGAGCGGCGCCGCGAGCGTTTCGCTCCGGAACATCGCGGGAACGGGGCGCGACGCCGCCCTCGACTGGCTGAACGACGGGCAGTTGTACTCCCGCATCGCGCTGCGGTATCGGGAGCCGTTCATCGTGGGGACGCCGCTCTCCCTCGGCGTCGAGGTGACGCAGAACGTTCAGGATTCGGTGTACGTGTTCAGCGCGGGCGCGCTCTCGGTCGGCATACCCGCCGGTCCGTCGACGACGGTGACGGCCGGGATCGGCGCCGACCGCAACGTCCCCGAATACGGGGATCTTCTCCGAAGCTCCCGCCGGCGCTTCCGCCTCGGCATGATGCGGAAAGCCGCGGGGCGCTGGGACATCACGATGCACGCCGAGGGAGCGCACCGGAAACGATACTTCGCGGGCGGCCGCTCGAAGAGCGACGGCGAAGTCCTCTTCGGCTTCGATGCGAGCGCGTCGATCGCCACGTTCGACGGGCAGAGCCTTTTCCTGCGCCTCGCCTCGGAGGGTGTCGTCGCGAAGGGGGAGGTGCCCATCGCCGAAACCTACACGCTCGGCGGCGCGAACACGCTCCGCGGCTACCGCGAGGCGCAGTTCCGCGGCGAGAAGATCGTCTGGAGCTCCGTCGAGTACCGCTTCGGGACGGGCGGCCTCTTCTTCCTCTTCGACGACGTCGGCGCCTATGAAAGGCGGGGCGAGGGATGGACGGTGAAGAACGGCGCGGGGTTCGGTCTCAGGGCGGAGTCGCCCGTCGGCGTCGTCACGCTGAGCTTCGGCGTCGGCGAGCGGATCTCGCTGTCCGAAACGAGGCTGCACGTTTCGCTCTCCGAGCGCTTCTGAGGCGCCGGCGCGGCGCCGCGCCGTTCCGCCGCCCGATCCCGCGCTGCGGCGCCCCGCTCCNNCGGCCCCGCGCCCCGCGGCTCCCGCTGTTGACGCCGGTTCCCCGGCGCGTGTATAATGGATCGATTGCCAGGGTGAGAGGGGGAGAACGATTTGACGGAATACGAACGGGCGAGAAACGGAGAAGTGACGCCGGCCGTGCGCCGCGTCGCCGCCGACGAGCGGATCGATCCCGAACGCCTGCGGGCGCTCGTCGCCGAGGGGCGGGCGATCGTGACCGGTTCGGCGCGCAAGCACAGCCGGATCATCGGCATCGGCGAGGGGCTCCGCACGAAGGTCAACGCCAACATCGGCACGAGCCCGGCGCACGCCGAGCCCGCCGTCGAGCTCGAGAAGCTCCGGGTCTCGATCGACGCCGGCGCCGACACCGTCATGGATCTCTCGACGGGCGGCGATCTCGACGCCGTGCGGCGCGCGGTCTGCGAGAGATCGACGATCCCCGTCGGGACGGTGCCGATCTATCAGGCGATCGTCGAAACGACGCGCGCGGGGGGCGAGATCGCCGACACGTCCACCGACGCGCTCTTCGAGGTCGTCGAGCGGCACGCCCGCGACGGCGTCGATTTCATGACGATCCATTGCGGCCTCACGAAGCGTCTCGCCGACGGGGTCGCGGCCTCGCGGACGGCCGGCGTCGTGAGCCGGGGCGGCTGTTTCCTGCTTCAGTGGATGGTTTCGAACGACCGGGAGAATCCGTACTACGAGCACTTCGATCGCCTGCTCGATATCGCCGCGATGTTCGACGTGACGCTGAGTCTCGGCGACGGACTTCGGCCGGGCGCCGTCGCGGACGCGACGGACGGCGCCCAGATCGGAGAGCTGCTCGTGATCGGCGAGCTCGTCGAGCGCGCCCGCGCGCGCGGCGTGAGCGTCATCGTCGAGGGACCCGGCCACGTGCCGCTTCAGGACGTCCCCGCGCAGATGCAGCTTCAGAAGCGCATCTGCAAGGGCGCGCCGTTCTACGTGCTCGGCCCGCTCGTGACCGACGTCGCCCCGGGATACGATCACATCACGAGCGCCATCGGCGGCGCGGTGGCCGCGTGGCACGGGGCCGATTTTCTCTGCTACGTTACTCCCGCGGAGCATCTCCGGCTCCCCTCGGTCGAGGATGTGCGCGTCGGCGTCATCGCGGCACGCATCGCGGCGCACGCCGGCGACATCGCGAAGGGGATCCCGGGCGCCGCCGACTGGGATCTCGAGGTCTCGCGGGCGCGGGCCGGGCTCGACTGGGAGGAATCGCTCGCGCGGAGCATCGATCCGGAACGGGCCCGTGCCATGTACGATCCGATCGCCGGAGATTCCGGAAAGCTCTGCTCGATGTGCGGCATCTATTGCGCGATACGCGGCACCAAGAAGAGCAGGGAGCGCCGCGCCGCGCGGGAGTAGGGATGGGCGGCGTGCGAAGGCGCGCCGGGACATCCGCCCGGCACGGCGCAGTCTCCGAGGCGGGCGCGCGGGCGCTCCTCTCGTTTCTCGAATCCCACGGGTATCCGCCGTCGCCCCGCGGAGGAGGACCGGACGCCGGCGAGATCGCTCTCCGCGTCGCCGACGGTCCCGTGCCCCCCGGATATCTCCTCGCCCTCGCCGAGCGCTGCGGCGCGCCGTTCGCCGCCATCCTCGAGGAAGCCTCGAACCTCGCCCGCCGCGGGCCGGGCGAGTCCGCCGAACGCCGCGATAGCGGCCCGCGCGCGGGGGGTCCGCCCGGCCTCGAAGAGGCCTTCGCGCAAATATTCAAGACGCTCGGGGAGGAGCGAAGCGGGCAGCTCGACATGGCCCGCGCAGTCGACCGGGCGCTTCGCGGGAGCGCCCTCGCGCTCGTCGAGGCAGGCACGGGCACGGGGAAATCGCTCGGCTATCTCGTGCCGGCGGCGCTCTTCGCGCGCGAAACCGGCGAGCGGGTCGTCGTCTCGACCTACACGAAGAATCTCCAGGATCAGCTCTACCGCAAGGAGACGCCGCTCCTCGAGCCGATCGTCCCCGGCGTGCGCGCGGAGCGGCTCCTCGGCAGGGAGAACTATCTCTGCACGCGGGGCATCCTGTCGCACGCGGCATCCCTCATGGAAGATCGTTCGGGGCCCGCCCTCGCCTTCGCGATTCACCTCGCGCTCGCGAACGACGGCGCGGGGGAGACCGGGGAGCGCGCGGAAGGAGGCGCCGGGGCGCCCTCCATCTCGGCGCCGGCGCGCTGCCCGATGAACGCCTGCGCCTTCGCGGACCGGTGCCCCCTGATCCGCGCGCGGCGGCGGGCCCGCGAGGCCGAGATCCTCTTCGTCAACCACGCGTTGCTTCTCACCGATTACCGGCAGGGGGGAGGCGTGATCGGACCGTACGCGCGCGTCGTTCTCGACGAGGCGCATCATCTCGAGCGCTGCGTCGTCGAGAATCTCTCCGTCCGGGCCGCGCGCGAGGATTGCCGCCGCATACTCGAGCCCGTGCGGCTCTCGCTCCGGAACGAGGACGCATGGAAGCTTCTCGCCATCGAGCTCGACGCGGGGGGATGGGGCGACGCGAAGGGTCTGAAGGCCGCGATCGCCGAAGATGTATCCGGAATCGAGAGATCGTATTCGGCGCTTTTTCGCGCCGTCGAGGAGCTTCTCAATCCCGGGAAAGCCCTTCGGGGGACAAAGCTCCGCTATACGGACGGCGGCGAGACCTTTGCCGACGCCCGCGGGGAATTGAATGACATTTTATTAAATATTAGCAAGTTGAACGATACACTTAAATCGATTTATGAGACAGACCTTCCGAGGGATCTCGAGCCCTTCCGGCAGGAGATGGGGTATGTCTCGGAGGAGCTCGAGACGCTCGCCGAGAGCCTTCGGTTCCTCTCGGCGGGGTGCGTCGAGGAGTCGGTGTTCTGGCTCGAATGGGGCTCGGACGCAGCGCTCCGGGAGCTCTGCGGATCGCCGCTCGAAGTCGACCGGCCCTTCGCCGATTATCTCGAGAGCTTCATGGGCTCGGCGGTGCTGACATCCGCGACACTCTCGCAGGGCGGGAGCTTCGCGTTCGTGAAGGAGCGTCTCGGCATCGGGCTCGTTTCCGGAAAGCCGATCGAGACGATCATCCCGTCTCCCTTTCCCTATGACGAGCGCTGTCTCGTGCTCATCGTGACGGGGCTCGGCGACCCGAACGAGGACGCGTTCGCCGCCCGGGTGGGCGGGGTCGTCGGATCGCTCGCCGCGGAGGTCCGGCGGAGCACGATGGTGCTGTTCACCTCCTACCGGCTCTGCCACGCCGTGGCGCGCGATCTCGAACGGGCCCGGGGGGGAGCCGGCTCCGTTCTCGTCCAGGGCACGGGGGAGAGCAGGGCGTCGCTCTCCGGCCGGTTCCGGCGCGGCGGGAACGCGCTTCTCCTCGGCGTCGCGAGCTTCTGGGAAGGGGTGGATTTTCCCGGGGAGGAGCTCGAGGTGCTCGTCATTCCAAAGGTGCCGTTCCCGGTGCCGTCCGAGCCGGTCGTCGAGGCGCGGTCGGCTCGTCTCTCGGCGCTCGGCGAGGACCCGTTCGACCGGCTCTTCCTGCCCGAGGCGATTCTGCGGATGCGGCAGGGCGCGGGGCGCCTCATCCGGCGCATGGACGACCGGGGGATCATCGTCATACTCGACGAGCGCCTCGAGACGAGGCCGTATGGTTCGGCGATTCTCGCGGCCCTTCCCTCGCAGAGGATCGAGCACGTATCGGCCGCCGAGTGCGTCGAGACCGCGGCCCGGTGGTTCTCGGAGCGATGACGCCGGCGCGGGAAACGCCCTTTTGAGTTGCCCTGGCGCGCCGAACGCTCTATGGTTCATGATAAATACAGCTTTCCGGAGGTGATGCCCCAATGCCGCAGAGAGTGATACGGGCGCCGCGCGGATCGGCCCGCTCGTGCGGGAGCTGGTTCACCGAGGCGCCGCTTCGCATGCTCATGAACAATCTCGATCCCGAGGTCGCGGAGCGCCCCGACGAGCTCGTCGTGTACGGCGGCCGTGGAAAGGCCGCCCGCACCTGGGAGTGCTTCGACCGGATCGTGGAGACCCTCCGCGGTCTCGGCGACGACGAGACCCTCCTCGTGCAGTCGGGGAAGCCCGTCGGGGTGTTCCGGACCCATGAATGGGCGCCGCGCGTCCTCATCGCCAACTCGCTCCTCGTGCCGCGCTGGGCGACGTGGGAGTGCTTCTGGGAGCTCGAGCGAATGGGCCTCACCATGTACGGGCAGATGACCGCCGGCTCGTGGATGTACATCGGAACGCAGGGAATCCTGCAGGGGACGTTCGAGACCTTCGCCGAGTGCGCGCGCATGCATTTCGGCGGAACGCTCGCCGGGAGGCTCGTGCTCACGGCGGGACTCGGCGGCATGGGCGGCGCGCAGCCGCTCTCCGTGACGATGAACGGCGGGGTTTGCCTCGCGGTCGAGGTCGATCCCGAGCGGATCAAACGGAGGCTCGAAACGCGGTACTGCGACGAGATGGAGACCGACATCGACCGGGCCGTCGAGAAGGCGCGGCGCGCCGTCTCGGAGAAGCGGCCGTATTCGATCGGACTCGCCGCAAACGCCGCCGACGTGTACCCCGAGCTCGTCCGCCGCGGGATCGTTCCCGACGTCGTCACCGATCAGACCTCCGCGCACGACGCGCTGAACGGCTACGTTCCCCGCGGGCACGACCTCGCGGCGGCGGCCGAGCTGCGCCGCAAAGACCCCGACCGGTACGTGAAGGAGGCGATCGAGTCGATCGTCGTGCACGTGCGGGCGATGATCGATCTGCAGGATCGCGGCGCGGTCGTGTTCGACTACGGCAACAACATCCGCGGACAGGCCGAGAAGGGCGGGCTCGCGAACGCCTTCGCGTTCCCCGGCTTCGTGCCGGCGTTCATCCGTCCGATGTTCTGCGTCGGCAAGGGGCCCTTCCGCTGGATCGCCCTGTCCGGGGATCCGAAGGACATCCATCGGACCGACGAGCTCGCCCTCGAGCTCTTTCCCGACAATGAATCGCTCTGCCGCTGGATCCGGATGGCGCGCGAGAAGGTGCAATTTCAGGGGCTCCCGGCCCGCATCTGCTGGCTCGCGCACGGCGAACGGGAGCGGTTCGGCCTCGCGCTGAACGATCTCGTCTCGCGCGGCGAGATATCGGCGCCCATCGTGATCGGGCGCGATCACCTCGACTCGGGCTCGGTCGCCTCGCCCTACCGCGAGACGGAGGCGATGCGCGACGGCAGCGACGCGATCGCCGACTGGCCGATCCTGAACGCTCTCCTCAACACGTCATCGGGCGCGGCGTGGGTGTCGGTGCATCACGGCGGGGGGGTCGGGATGGGGCTTTCGATCCACGCGGGGCTCGGCGTCGTGGCCGACGGAAGCGCGCTGGCGGCCCAGAAAACGGCCCGCTGTCTCGCGAACGACCCTGGCACAGGGATTGCAAGACACGCGGACGCCGGCTACGAGATAGCCGTTGAAAAAGCGAAAGATGCAGGGCTTCATATCCCAATGCTCAGAAGATAGGACGGACCGCGACGCGGGATTCTGAGGCCGTTTCGACTCGAGCCGGCGGCGCAAGAGGCGCATTTTGAGCAGCTTCCAAGCTGGCTTGTTATACATAGCAAGGAGTGGCGCTTGCCCCGTATGTACGACTTCCTGCTGTACGGCGCCGGACAGCTTCTTACCTGCTCGAACCCGGGAAAGGGTCCGAAGCGTGGCAAAAGTCTATCCGACGCAGGCATACTGAACGATGGGGCGATCGCCGTCTCCGAGGGGACGATCGTCGAGATCGGCACCCGCGGCGAGGTCGAACGGGCCGTCGGCTCGACGCCGGTCGCCAGAACGTTCGACGCGGGCGGGAGGGTCGTCATGCCCGGCTGGGTCGATCCGCACACGCACGCCGTTTTCTCGCGGTACCGCGCGGACGAATACGAGGCGCGCATCCGCGGCGAGGGATACCTCGATATCGAGCGGCGCGGCGGCGGGATCAAGCGGACGGTCCGCGAAGTGCGCGCGATGAGCGAGGAGCGGCTCTTCGAAGTGAGCCGGCGGCGGCTCGCGAAGATTCTCGAGGGCGGCACGACGACGATCGAGATCAAGAGCGGGTATGGGCTCGATCTCGAGACCGAGCTCAAGATGCTTCGCGTCATCGCCCGTCTCGGGAAGGAGCTGCCGCTGGATGTCGTCGCGAGCTTCATGGGCGCCCACCAGAAACCGCAGGAATCCGCCGGCGCGGACGGCTACGTGCGTCTCGTGATCGACGAGATGATCCCCGCCGTCGCTCGCGAGGGGCTCGCCGAATTCGTCGACGTGTTCTGCGAGCGGGGCGTGTTCACCCTCGAGGAGACCGAGGCGATTCTCGCCGCCGCGAGCGCGCACGGTCTCGGCCTCAAGATCCACGCGGACGAGATCACGCCGCAGGGCGGCGCCGAGCTCGCCGCGCGTCTCGGCGCCCGTTCCGCCGAGCACCTCACGAAGATTTCCCCGGCGGGCGTCGACGCGCTCGCCTCGTCCGATACGATCGCCGTCCTGCTTCCGGGCACGACCTTCGGCCTCGCCTCGCGCGACTTCGCCCCGGCGCGGGAAATGATCGACCGGGGGGTCGCCGTCGCGCTCGCGACCGATTTCAACCCGGGAAGCGCGCCGTCCTGCTCGATGCCGTTCGCCGTCGCCGTCGCCTGCTCGCAGATGAGGATGACGCCGGCCGAGGCGGTGAACGCCGCGACGATCAACGCGGCCTTCGCCGTCGGCCGCGGCGGGCGGATCGGTTCGCTCGAGAAGGGCAAGCAGGCGGATGTGGTGGTCTATGACGTCGAGGATTATCGCGAGATCCCCTCGCGCCCGGGCGCGAACCACGCCGTCGTCGTCGTCAAGGCGGGCGCCGTCGCGTGGGAGCGCCCCGCGTTCGAGACCGCGAGCGAGGTGGGCTTGTGAGCAAGGCGAGCCAGATACGCCAGAAGGCTCAGGAGCTCCTCCAGAAGGGCCAGGTGGAAAAGGCCGTTCAGGAGTACCGCCGGCTCATCTCGATCGAATCGAAGAATCCGAATCTCTACAACGAGCTCGGCGACATATACCTTCGCGCGAGCGACAGGGATCAGGCGGTGCAGAGCTACGAGAAGGCCGCCGTCATCTACGAGAGGGTCGCTCTCTACAACAACGCCGTGGCGGTCTGCAAGAAGATCCTCCGCGTGAACCCCGAGAGGATCGAGACGATCCTGAAGCTCGCCGAGCTCCGGGCGAAGCAGAAACTCGAAGGCGAGGCGGGATCGTTCTTCGCGCAGTACGTCGAGGGCGTGCTCGCCGGTCCGTCCTCCCATCTCCAGCGTTCGCAGAGGGACGTCGAGCGCATGCTCGAACTCATGCCCGCGAGCGAGACGATCCTCGCGAAGGCGGCGGAGGTGTTCGTTCAGCTCGGCATGAAGCTTCGGACGGCCGAGCTCTTCTCGAAGCTCGCCGGCATCGCCGATGGGGAGGGGGACGCGAACAAGAGCGCGAAGTACCGCCGAAAGATCGAGGAGCTCAAAACCGGACTCAGCGACGAGGAGGCCTCCCAGATCGAGGAGATCGGGGCCTCGCCAGGCGGCGCCGACGCGCCGCCCGCCGCCGAAGNNCGCCGCCGAAGCCGACGCGCCGCCCCGGCCCGCCGACGTGCCCGGCGCCGCGGCCGCTCGGACCGCGGCCGGGGAGGCTGGTCGCGAAGACGCTTCGCAGGAATACGCCGTCTCCCCCGAGGCCGCCGCCCCGGCGTCCGGCGAGGAGACGGAAGCGGAGCCCGAGGAGACGAACGACGCCGGGACCGGCGCCGTTTCCGGGACCCGAGCCGCGGATGCGGCGCACGTCAGAGAAGCGGTCGAGGAAGCCGAGATGGTGGCAGCGATGAGCCAGGGACGCGGGGCCTTCGATCTCGGCGTGGAGCGCCGCAAGGAGCCCGTGGCCCCTCCTCGCATGGAGCGGGCCGAGCCGCCGCCCGCGCCGCCGTGGACCGAGCCGCCGCCCGCGCCGCCGCGGATGGAGCGGCCCCCCGAGTCGCCGCGGACGGAGCCGCCGCCCGCGCCGCCCCGGGTCGAGCCGACGGAATCGAGCGAGCTCGTCGAGGAGATCACGAGCGACGTCGAAAAGGACGACCTGCGCAGCCACTACGATCTCGGGATGGCGTATCTCGAGATGGGCCTCTACACCGAATCGATCAGGGATTTCCAGATAGCGTCGCGCTGCGAGGACCTGCAGCTGAGCTCCATGGAGATGATCGGCTACTGTTTCCTCAAAAGCGGCCAGGCCCGGCTCGCCGTGAAACAACTCCAGCGCGCGCTCGACATCGCCAGCGCGACGGGCGCCGACAGTCTGGGCATTCACTACAACCTCGGGCTCGCGTACGAGATGGTCGGCGAGCAGGCGCGCGCCCGCGAGCACTTCGAAGAGGTCTACATCATCGACATGAGTTTCCGCGACGTGGCGGAGAAGATGAAGAAACTGAGCGCGGTATCCTGATCGGATCACGATGGACGCACCGAACGGCCCCTGCGATCTCCATCTCCACTCGCACTACTCCGATGGAACCCTGTCGCCCGAAGAGCTCGTGAGCTTCTCTGCGTCGATCGGCCTCTCGGCGGTCTCCATCACCGATCACGATACGATCAACGGCCAGGCCGAGGCGCTCGAAGCCGGCGCGCGATTCGGGATCGAGGTCGTGCCGGGGATCGAGTTCAGCATCGATGACGGCGGGTCGAGCCACCACATTCTGGGATACTGCTTCGATCACGAGGACGCCGCTCTTTCGACGGCCGTCGCCGCGCTCGCCGCGCAGCGGATCGAGCGCGCGCGGGAGATCGCCCGGCTGCTCTCGGACCGGGGGATGGCCGTCCCGTTCGAGGACGTGCTCGCGGAGGCGGGCAAAGGGAGCGTGGGCAGACCGCATGTCGCGAGCGTTCTCTACAAGCGCGGATACGTCTCGAGCGTTCCGGAGGCTTTCTCGCGGTGGATCGCGGACGGCGCCCCGTGCAACGTGCCCAAGAAAACGCTTCCGCTCGACGAGGTCGTGGGTCTCGTCCGGGGAGCGGGCGGCGTGGCCGTCTGGGCGCATCCCGGATGGAACGTGAAGAAGGACGATCTCCTCGACCGCTTCGTCGCTGCGGGCGTGCGCGGGATAGAGGTCTGGCATCCGAATCATTCCGAACGGATCGTCGAGGCGCTGTCGGCCGCGGCCCGCGATCGCGGCCTCGTCATGACCGGCGGCTCGGATTACCATTTCGCCGAGATCATGCAGGCCGACATCGGCGAGATCACCGCCCCCCGGGACAGTCTCGTCGCCTTGCGGCGCGCGGCGGCGCGCGGCCCATATTTGCCTTGACCCTCCTTCGAGCGCTCCCGTACAGTTTCCGGCGTCGCCGGCCCTTCGCGGCCGGCGCGGTGACGTGGACAGCCCTTCTTCCGGAGCGAATCCCTCGTATGGTCGAGAAGCGCAGCCCGCAGCGACAGATCGTTCTCGCGGCGCTTTTCACCGCGATCGGCGTCGC
>DHHN01000103.1:23849-25188 GCA_002403295.1 bacterium UBP1_UBA4771
GGCGTCTTCTGCGGGATGCGCGCCGGCGCCGCGATCGGCGCGCTCGTCATGCTCGTTCATTCGTTGCTCAATCCGCTCGGGCCGCCGCCGCCGCCGCTTCTCCCGGCCCAGATGGCCGGTTTCGCCCTCGCCGGATTCGCCGGCGGGCTTCTCGGGCGGCGCTCGCGGCTCGCCGGCGCGCGAGGCGCCGTCGCGGCCGCCGCGGCCGGATTCGCCGTCACGCTCGTCTATGACGCGCTGACGACGATCGCGACGGCGTTCGTCGTCCTCGGCGCGCGGGGGTTCGCCCAGGGGATATGGGGGATCGCCGCCGCCGGGCTCCTGTTCACGGCGATCCACGTCGGCGTGAACACGGCGCTCTTCGCCGCCGCCGTCCCGTCGGTGGTCGCCGCCGGGCGCGCGGTCGGGGCGGGAGGGGCGGCATGAGGAGATGCGGGACGATACCGGCGGCCGTCGCCGCCGCGCGGATCGCGGCGATCGCCGCGATTGCGGCGGCGCACGCGACTCCGGCCGTCTCGGCCGCGCGCCCCGGATCGATCGCCGCCGACTCGCTTCTCATGCCGACCGAGGCGTTCGTTCTCACGCGGGACGATCTCGCGGACCGCAACATCCACACGATCGACGACATCATCGCGCTCCTTCCCGGGGTGTTCCGGTGGCGCGAGGGCCCGGCGGGCGCGTACGAGGGCTTCTCGGTGGAGGGACGGAGCCCGCGGGGCGTGAACTTCTTCGTGAACGGGCATCCGGTCGTCGATCCGTACCGTCTCGAGGCGATCATGAGGTTCCTTCCCCTCTCGCGTCTCGAGCGTATCGAGGTCGTCTACAGCGGATCCCCCGCGTTCACCGGCGATCTCTCGTCGCGAGGCGCCGTCAACCTCGTCATCGAGGAGGGAGGCCGCGAGGCTCCGACGTCCGAGCTCAACTTTACGTACGGGGGGGCGAAGCGCCGCGCGCGCCGCGCGTGGTTCGCCTCGCCGCGCGCGCACGCCGGCGGCGCTCTCGCCTACGACGAATACCTGCAGGACGGGATTGAATGCATTCCGGGCCTGCCCGGGCGCATCGTCGGGAAATACGACTCCCGCTCGATTCTCGCCGAGCTGTTCTTCGAGCGGGATCCGGGCGAGAACCTTCTCGTCCGGTTTCACCGGTACGAGGACACCTCGGTCGGGACGATCGTCGGCTCGCAGGAGGACGTGCGTTGGTCCGGATTCGCGTCGCTCGTCTCCTACCGGCGGCGTTCGCTCGAGGTCTCCGTGCGCGAGCAGGTGCTCAAGCTCTCCCGTTGGTGGACGGACCTCGACGCGGCCGTTCTCGCCGGCTCCGCCCGCTGGTCGGGATC
>DHHN01000191.1:0-4167 GCA_002403295.1 bacterium UBP1_UBA4771
CGGGCTTGTCCGACATCGACCCTCCCTTTGTTCGCAGAACGGGATCTATTCTAGCAAACCCGAGCCGGAACGCGCAACGACGAGTATCAGCTGGTTCCTTGCTGATGGGCCTTCACTAGCCCTTCAAGAGCATGAAGAACTCCTGTCTCATTTGAGCCCTCACAGATCTTCGCAGGTCTACGATGGTCCTTTTTAACGACCCCCAATCCCCTATTCTCGCCCGTTCATTAAACCCCGGCAAAATCGGGGCTTTTAGAAGCCCTAAAGAAGCCGTTAAAGAAGCCGTTATTGACGGTTTTTTCTGGATCCGTCATACTGTACATAAAAGAGTAGATTTATGAACAAATCAAAGAGCGTCGCCATATATGCTCGGGTATCAACGCGGGCCCAACAGCCAAAGACCCAGCTCCGCGAGCTGAAGGCCTACGCCAAGCGCCGGGGATTCGCCGTAGAACGCGAGATTATCGACATCGAGAGCGGCTCCAAGGTAGACCGACCGAAGCTTGCCGAGCTCGTTGGATCTTGCCCGCAAGCGCAAGGTCGACGTCGTGCTGGTCTGGAAATTCGACCGGTTTGCCCGTTCTACCAAGCAGGTAATAACGGCCCTCGAGGAATTCCGCGAACTCGGGATCGACTTCATCTCTTATGCCGAGAACAGTGCTAGAATGATTGTGAAGAAAATCCGGCTTTCCATTGGGGTCGTGTCGAAGTGCACAACCTCTTCTTAGAAGGAGTTGGAATGATAATGAGAAGATGTTTGCCTAGGAGGATATTGAACAGATGCCTTCACTCCATGGCGCGAGTTCTGCCTGGGGCAGAATCAGTGCGGCCTTTTCTCCACAGATTGCGCGGAGTCAAGATCGGTAAGAACGTCTTTATCGGAGAAGATGTCTATCTGGAGAATGAATATCCTCACTACGTTGAGATCCAGGATGAAGCGCAGATCGCTTTGAGAGCAATAATCATGGCTCACGTCAGGGGCCCCGGCAGATTGATAATCTGCAAGAAAGCATGGATTGGTCCCAATAGTGTCGTGAGTGCAGTCACTGGTGAAACCCTCACTATCGGTGAAGGAGCTGTCGTTGGAGCAGGTTCGGTTGTAACCAAGGATGTTCCACCGTACACTTTTGTTGGCGGAGTTCCCGCAAAACCGATTGCAAGGGTAACTGTTCCTCTTATTCAAAGACACCAGTATGCGGCATTCAAGAATGGCTTGCGGCCACTGGATAAATGAGAATATTTTGATGCATGCAAGTACTGCATCTTTGAACATGCCAAGGATGAAGTCCTGATAGAACAGCCATGACTATAACAAAAGCCAAAGGAGCGCCTAGTCGGATAAGGTATATAAATGATTTTGCCGCTGACTCTGATTGCCTGAAGTCCACGCCGATGACACTTGTGCAGGGGAATCCCGCTGGATTGGTTGCGAGAATGGTCGTGCTGCATATGGCAAAAGTCCCTTACAAGGAGTTTCTCAAGAAACTTCGGCCGTACAAACAATGAAGACATGTCATGAATGTTGGAATGCTTAGGCGCGCCATAGCACGCCATAGACACACGAAGGATCGGCCGGCCTACGAGCGCTTCCTCAACGAAGCCACAGCGCACGCGAATGTGTGGAAAGCCCCCCAACGTGAAATCGCCGCTTGGTGGGAAAGCCGACAGACGGCAATGCTTGAGCTAGAGGTCACGTCTCCGGGCACGCTGTCCATCTCCTGTGCGCTCGCGCGGGCCGCGGTAGAGATTGACGGTTCGGAAATCATCGCCGCGCCCTTCGCGAGAGCAATCGCGGGAAGCATACCGATTGGTAGAATCTCGATCACCTATCGCTGCGCGGAGCCGCTCGGCGGCTTCGCACGTGAGATGCTGGGACACCTCGGCTTCGGTCACTTGCGCCCCGCGGATGACTCGCAAACCGCGGATCTCGGCGCGGATATCATCGATCCAATCCTCTGTAAGCTCCGCGAAACGGCGCTAAAGCATTGGGCATATGATCCGTCCGATCGCCAGGCGCTTCGAGGCGCTATCGCGGAAGCGCATCATAGGCGCGGCATGCCCGAGTTTCGTATATGGACGCTCCCCCAGCGTGATACACGTCCATACCGGGTCGCCCTCTCACCCCGATTCGACGTAGACAAGGCGATCGTTAATATGCCGCTCATACATGATATAGAAGCGCGGTATGGCATCAGAAGCACGGCCTATCTGCGGCCTATGGGAATCTTTTACGGAGGCAGGGAGATCAGGGATTACAAGGCTCAACTCGGACCAAATGAAATTGCGCTCCATGGCGAATTCGTTACGACGGCACGGGCGCGATTCGGCGACGAGATGAAGGCAGCCGCCGGCGAAAAAGCACGTCTTGAATTCTACATGGGCGGCGATGTCGAGGGTGTCTGCATGCATGGTGGTGAGCTGACGTACAATTATACCGAAAAGACCCATACTGCAATCGAGTCCGCCGGATTTCGCTATGATACGACGTATCGAAACGGCTATTACCTCCCTCTCCATCTTCCGGATGGGAACGGCGTCAAGCGCTGCCTCACAATAGGTCAGCACTGGGCCGATCTCAGCATCAAGCCGACGCCGCGTTTCGTCGAAGAGCTATGCTCGGCGCTGGCTGAACGGCTCGCACGGGCTGAGCGCGAGGGAGGTGTGTTCGTTCCCGTATTTCATCCGCTTTACTTCGACATCGGCAACTATCTGCGGTACCCAGAAAACGTCGCCCGACTCGCTGCGTTCATCCCTCGCTACCTCGGGAACATCGGCCGCATGCGCCGCGACGCGCATTACCTCAACAGGCCGTAGCGCGGGCGCTCTTCATGTGTTATTATTACTGAAGCAAGGTGCGCTGCCGTAAGGAGATATGATGCTTCGAGTTCTCGCCGCCGCCGTCGCGGTCGTCGTCTTCCCCCTGCGGATTCTCGCTCAGCAGCCCGATCTCGGCCCGGACCGCGACGTCCTTCGCAAGAGCGAGATCATGAGAGCGAAACGCTCGTCGGGCGCGGGACCGCTCCTCGCCCCGCAGCCCACGCCGAGCCAACTCCTCTACGACGTCGTCCATTACGAACTGGACGTCGCCATCAATCCTTCCCTGCCGCGGATCGAGGGCCGCATGCGGATGACGTCGGTGGCCCTCGATGACGCCCTTATGCATGTGGACATAGACCTCGATTTCGCCCTCAACGTCACGGCCGTCAGCGATGAAGCGGGGATTGCACTCGCGTGGACGCATCCGTCGCATGTCTTGACGGTGACCCCCGCTCAGGACATCTCCATGGGCGACACCTTTACGATCGATATTCTGTATAACGGCAATCCCGCGGCCACATGGGATCCCGGTCTCTTTTTCGGCTCGGCGAGCGGGGCGCCCGTCATCTATTCGCTCAGCGAGCCGTGGTCCGCGCGCGCGTGGTGGCCCTGCAAGGACTACCCCGACGACAAGGCCACCTTCGATCTCGCCTTTTCCGTCCCGGCGAACCTCACCGCGACGTCGAACGGCGTTCTCGTCGGAACGACGGACGAGACGCGCTGGAGCGTTCCGTACAAGCGCTGGCACTGGCGGGAGAGCTATCCGATGAGCACCTACCTCGCCTCCGTCACCGCGGCGGTGTACGTGCGGCTCGACGACTGGTTCTACGCTTCGACGGGCGACACGATGCCGATAACGCATTACGTCTATCCGGCGCTCGAGGCCAAGGCGCTCGTCGATCTCGACATCGCCGCGCCGTCGCTCGCGTACTTCTCGGAGACCTTCGGTCTCTACCCGTTCATCGAGGAAAAATACGGCGTCGCGATCTGTCCCATCGGCGGCGGGATGGAGCACCAGACGCTCACGAGCTACGGCTCCATGCTCATCCGGGGCGATCACTACTACGACTGGCTCTACATCCACGAGCTCGCGCACATGTGGTTCGGCGACCTCATCACGTGCAAGGACTGGGTCCACATCTGGCTCAACGAGGGGTTCGCGAGCTACGCCGAGGCGCTCTGGTTCGAGCACCTCGAGGGAGCGGCGAAGCTCAAGACCTACATGGAATCGCAGGATCGCCCCGCGAACTGGAGCGGGCCGATACTGCGCGATCCGGACGTCGCCAATCCCGGCTACTACTTCAACAACGTCGTCTACGACAAGGCCGCGTGGGTGCTCCACATGCTGCG
>DHHN01000191.1:4249-7367 GCA_002403295.1 bacterium UBP1_UBA4771
AACCCGTGGCTCACGCGGACCGACCGGCTCGCGTACCGGTGGTCGTACAAGGCCTACGAGATCGAGGGCGCGCTCAACCTCACGATCGCGGTCGATCAGATGCAGGATTCGCTCTATGCGATGCCGGTCGATTTCCGGATCGTCGCCTCGAGCGGCGCGCTCGACACCTCGTTCTGGGTCGACGACCGTCACGAAGCGTTTCACGTCGTGTTCGCGGCCGGCGAGACCGTCCTCGACGTGCTCTTCGATCCCGATCACTGGGTGCTCTGCGACAAGGTCGAGATCGCGACGGGCGTGCCGCCCGCCGCGACGGCGGTCTTTCTCGATCAGAACGTTCCGAATCCCTTCAACCCGACGACGAGGATCCGGTTCGGTCTTCCCTCGGCCTCGAACGTCTCGCTGCGCGTCTACGACGTCCGCGGCGCCCTCGTCGCGACGCTCGCGGAGCGCCGCTACGGCGCGGGCGTGCACGAGGCCGTCTGGAACGCAACGAACGCCCGCGGCGAACCGCTCGCCTCGGGCATATACTTCGCCCGGCTCGACGCCGACGGCATCGTCCGCACGCGCAAGATCATCCTCGCGCGGTGACCGGCGGCCGGCGATTCGCGCGGCGGCCGCCCCGGCCGCCGCGGAAACGGCTCATCGCGATGCGGCATTCGCCCAAACCTTCCGACTGGACCCGCTGGCGCGCGGAGTTTCCGATCGCGCGCCGCTACGTCTACATGAACCACGCCGCCGTGAGCCCCCTCTCGCCCCGCGTCGTCGAGGCGATGAACCGGATCGAGCGCGGATTCCTCGAGAAGGGCGTTCTCTGCGAGGACTGGGTCTTCCCGCGCGTCGATGAGGCGCGCCGCGCGGCGGCGCGTCTCGTCGGGGCGCGGCCCGGGGAGATCGCCTTCACCCGCAACACGACGAACGGCGTGCTGATCGCGGCGAACGGGATACGCTGGCGCCGCGGGGACAACGTCGTCATGCCCTCCATCGAGTTTCCCGCGAACGCCTATCCGTGGATCGCCCTCGAGAAACGCGGCGTGCGCGTTCGGCTCGTCGAGCCGCGCGAGGGCCGCGTCACGGCCGAGATGCTCATGCGCGCTTGCACGCGGCGCACGCGCGCCGTGACGGCGAGCCTCGTCCAGTTCTCGAACGGCTACCGGATCGACGCGGCCGCGCTCGGGAGCTTCTGCCGCGAGCGGGGCATCTACTTTCACGCCGACGCGATTCAGTCGCTCGGGGCGCTCCGATGCGACGTCGGCGCCATGAAGATCGATTTCCTCTCGACGGGCGGGCACAAGTGGCTTCTCGGTCCGGCGGGCGCGGGGTTTTTCTACTGTCGAGGCGATCTGCTCGACGAGCTCGACGTGTGGAACCCCGGATGGCTCGGGGTCGAGAACGCGTGGGATTTTTTGAACTTCCGGCAGGGCCCTCGTCCCGACGCGGCCCGCTTCGAGGAGGGCACGCGGAACCTCTACGGCATCTCGGGGCTCGGCGCCTCGATCGAGCGCTTCCTCGAGATCGGCACGGCGAACGTCGAGCGGCGGATCCTCGCCCTCACCGATTACATCGATCGCGGGCTCAGCGAGCGCGGCTGCCGGATCACGAGCCCCCGCCGGCGCGGCGAGCGATCGGGGATCCTCTGCTTCGTTCACCCGCGCGTCGAGAGCGCGAAGCTGTTCGAGAAGCTCCTGACGAAGCGGATCGTCCTCAGTCTGCGTCAGGGCGCGATCCGTTTCTCACCCCACTTCTACAACACCGAGGCCGAGGCCGACCGCATTCTCGATCTCATTCCGCGCGCGTAGGGAATTACCGCACGACGACCATCTTCCGCACGGCCTCGCCCGAGGCCGCGCGCAGCCGCAGGAAATAGACGCCGCTCTGGACGAGGCGCCCGCCGTGGTCGCGGCCGTCCCAGCGGCAGACGTTCTCCCCGGCTTCCTTCCGCCCCCGGTCGACGACGGCGACGCGCCTCCCGGCCGCGTCGAAGACCTCGATCTCGACCGCGGAGGCCTCGGGAAGCTCGTAGCGGATGATGGTGCCCATGTTGAAGGGGTTGGGATAGTTCTGGCGCAGGGCGAGCGCCGCGGGCGGCGGCACCTCGGGCTGCAGGAGCCCCGCGAGCGACGAGATCGCGCCGAGCGCCGCCTTCGTGCAGACCTCGTGAAAGGCGTAGTTGATCGTCGTCGCCCCGTCGGAGCAGCTATGGTAATGCGGCGTGAGCTCGGAGCGCCGCCCCTCGATGAGGAGCACCGCCGGGACGCCGACCTCCCAGAACGCGGCGTGATCGCTCGAGAGCCGCTCGCCCGTGAGATACTCGACGACGAGCGGGATATCGAACGAATCTATCGCCGCCGCGAGAGCGAATGCGATCGCGGAATCTCCCGGCTCGCCGGCACGCCCCGATATGACTGCCGTCATCACCGCGTTCGGCTCCCAGCCGATCATGTCGAGATTGAGGGCGCACTCGTAGACCGCGCCCGGATCGAGCGCGGCGGCGAAGGTGCGGCTCCCCTTGAGACCGAGCTCCTCGGCGTCGAAGAGGATGAACTCCACCGTTCGTTCGAGCCGTTCGGAGCGGAGCACCCGCGCGCACTCGATCACGGCGGCCGTGCCCGTTGCGTTGTCGTCGGCGCCGGGAGCGCAGATGAGCGGGGTCGAACCGGAGTAGCTGTCGTAGTGCGCGCAGAGAACGACGCGCCGCGCGGGATCGTTCACCCCCTCGCGGCGGAAAACGATGTTCTTCGACCAGACGGTGTCGGCGAACGCGTATGCCTCGCAGCTTCTCGCGCCCCCGTCGTCGACGATCCGGCGCACGACGTCGCGGCCCGCGAGCCAGAGCGTATCGCGTCCCGCGGAGACGACGCTCCATACGTCCTCGACGACGCCGCACTCGGCGCCGAAGCGCTCCCACGAGGCTCCGCCGTCCTCGCTGATCCACGCCTCTCCGGCGCCCCCGGCCGCGACGACCCGCAGGGAGTCGACCATCGCGACGGCGGTGAGCTCGGCCGGAATGGAAACGGGCGTCCAGGTCTCCCCTGCGTCCCGCGTGTAGAATATCCGCTGGCTGCCGACGATCACGCCGGCGCGCTCTCCCCAGAAATCGATCGCGGCGAGGCGCCCCCAC
>DHHN01000043.1 GCA_002403295.1 bacterium UBP1_UBA4771
GTCGATCCCGGGGAGGAGCTCGTCGAGGAGACGCGCGTCGCAGATGTCCCCGCGCACGAACCGGAATCCGCTCCGCCCCCGCAGCGAGGCGAGGTTCTCGAGATTCCCCGCGTACGTGAGCTTGTCGAGGACGGTGACCCGCGGCCCGCGGCCGGCGCGGAGCAGGTAGCGCGCGAAATTGGAGCCGATGAATCCCGCGCCGCCCGTGACGAGTACGTGTTTCATCGACGGATCCTCCACCGTTTCGGCCGCACCGCCCTCACGCGGCCGGCCGTCCGAATGAATGGTACCGGAAGCCCCGCTCGGCCATGTCGCCGCTCTTGTAGATGTTGCGGCAGTCGAAGAAGACGGGCGCTTTGAGCGCCTGTTTGATCCTGTCGAGATCGAGCACGCGCAGCTCGTTCCACTCGGTCATGATGACGAGCGCATCGGCGCCGGTCGCCGCCACGTACGCATCGTCGAAATACGCGATGCGGTCTCCGTAGAGCCGCCGCACGTTCTCCATCGCGGCGGGATCGTACGCGTGCACCCGGGCGCCCGCATCGAGAACCCGGTCGATGAAGCGAAGCGCCGGCGCCTCGCGGACGTCGTCCGTATTCGGCTTGAACGAAAGTCCGAGGACGGCGATCGTCGTGCCGGCGAGGGAGGGGATCTCGGCGCGCACCTTCTCGAGGAGCTTGTCGACGAGCGCCCGGTTGACCTCGTCGACGGCTCGGATGATGCGGAGCGGCGATCCCGCCTCGGCGGCCGTGTGGATGATCGCGGCGACGTCCTTCGGCAGGCACGAGCCGCCGTAGCCGACGCCGGCGTGGAGGAATTTCGGGCCGATCCGGCGGTCGAGCCCGATGGCGCGCGCCACGACGTCGACGTCGGCGCCGACCTTCTCGCAGAGCTCGGCGATCTCGTTGATGAAGGAGATCTTCGTCGCGAGGAAGGCGTTGCTCGCGTACTTGACGAGCTCGGCGGTCCGAATCGTCGTGAAGACGACCGGCGTCTCGAGGAGGTAGAGCGGCCGGTATATCTCCCCCATGATCTCCCGCGCGCGGTCGCTCTCGACGCCGATCACGACGCGGTTCGGACGCATGAAGTCCTCGATCGCCGACCCCTCCCGGAGAAACTCCGGATTCGAGACGCGGTCGAAATCCACGGTGCGCGAGAGGTTCTTCCGGATGATCTCGCCGACCCGCTCCGAGGTCCCCACGGGAACGGTGCTCTTCTGCACGAAGACGGTGTAGCCCTCCATGTTCGAGGCGATGTCGGCGGCCGCCTGGAACACGGCCGAGAGGTCGCACGAGCCGTCCTCGCGCTGGGGTGTCCCGACGGCAGAGAATACGACGGCCGATTCCCTGACGGCGCTCCCGAGATCCGAGGTGAAGAGGAGACGGCCGGCGCGGCTGTTCCGGTCGACGAGGTCCTTGAGCCCGGGCTCGTAGATCGGCATCACGCCCGCCTTGATCGACTCGATGCGCGCCTCGTCGATATCGACGCAGACGACGCGGTTGCCGAAGTCGGCGAGACAGGCGCCGCTCACGAGCCCGACGTAGCCGGTGCCGACCATGCATATCTTGAACATTTACGTCTCCCTTGCGACGCGTTCCCAGTGGGCGAAGAGATCTCCGAGCATCGTATCGACGCCGATCGAGCGCTCGAATCCGCAGTCGCGGACGAGCTTCGCGTTGTCTCCGACGAGCATCTGAATGTCGGCCGGCCGCAGGAGCCGGGGATCCTCCTCCACGGCGACCTCCGCCCCGCAGGCGCGGACGAAAAACGAGAGGGCATCGCCGAGCGCCACGCCCTCGCCGGAACATACGTTGTATATCTCGCCCTCCGTTCCGCGCTCGAGAAGCAGGCGATAGGCGCGGACGACGTCCCGCACGTCGAGGTAATCGCGGACGACGTCGAGCCTGCCCGTGCGTACGACGGGCGGCCTCTTCCCCGCCGCGATCTCGGCGCACTGCTTCGCGAACGAGGGCAGGACGAAGCGTTCGGGCTGTCCGGATCCCGTGTGGCCGAAGCTCCTCGTCGCGACGACGTCGAGCGAGTAGGAGCGCGCGTACTGGACGGCGAGCATCGTCTGCGCCGCCTTGCTCACCGCGTACGGGCTCGCAGGCTCGACGCGGCTCCGCTCTCCGAGCGGCATCTCGCTCCGGGGTCGCGCGCCGTACTCCTCGGCGGAGCCGATCGAGAGGACTCGCATCTTTCCCGACGCGGTCCGGGCCGCCGGGCACGCGGGGCTCGCCGCTCGCACCGCCTCGAGGAGGTTCAGCGTGCCGAAGACGTTCGTCTCGAGCGTCGCCCGGGGCGCCTCGAGGGAGGCCGCGGCCGAGCTCTGCGCGGCGAGATGAACGACGCCGTCGGGACGGACGCCTGCGACGAGCTCGCGCACCGCCGACGCGTCTTCGAGATCGCAGCGCCGGAACGCGACGCCCGCGGGGAACGCGGGTTCCCCCCGTCCGCCGGGGGCCGCGATGTCGGTCGCGACCGCCTCGTGCCCGGCATCCGCGAGCTCGGCCATGAGATGCGCACCGACGAATCCGGACGCCCCCGTGACGAGCACCTTCATGCGTTCGACCGGATCGCTCATTTCCGCGCGGGCACCCCCCGCCAGAAGTCGAGGAGATCCCGCAGGGTCTGCTCGAACGGGATAACTGGCTTCCATCCCGTGTCCGCGGCGAACTTCGCGTTGTCCCCCTCGAGGTGCGGAACGTCGCTCGGCCGCATTCGGGAGGGCTCCTGCGCGATCTCGACCGTGAGGCCGCTCATCGCGACGAGCATGTCGAGCACGTCGCGGATGCGATGGCTGCTGCCCGAGCAGAGGTTGTAGACCTCGCCGCTCCGCCCCTTCTCGAGCGCGAGCCAGTACCCGCGCGCGATATCCCGCACGTCCGTGAAGTCGCGCCTCGCCTCGAGGTTGCCGACTCTGATGACGGGCGGCCGCAGGCCGCGCTCGATGTCGACGAGCTGCTTGGCGAAGTCGCTGCAGACGAATATCGGCGGGCGGCGCGGCCCCGTGTGGTTGAAGCCGCGCGTGCGGACGACGTCGGTCCGGTAGCTCATGTAGTACTGATAGGCGAGCATGTCCTGCCCCACCTTGCTCACCGCGTAGGGGCTCAAGGGCCGGAGCGGATTCGTCTCGCGGATCGGCACCTCGTCCGGGTGCACCATCCCGTACTCCTCGCTCGAGCAGGCGATCTGGATGCGGCAGTCGAGCTTGATCTTGCGCACCGCCTCGAAGACGTTGAGCTGCCCGATGATGTTCGTCACGAGCGACTCCGTGGGAGCGTTCCACGAGGTCGGCACGAAGCTCTGCGCGGCGAGGTGGAAGATCCAGTCGGGGCGGATCTCCTCGATCGCGTCGCGCGTCGACGTGGCGTCCCGCAGATCGCACTCGACGAGCTTCACCCGCTCCCAGATGTGGTCGATATTCTCCGTTCTGCTCCGCCAGCGGATGATCCCGCACAGCTCGACGTCCTTCTTCGTGAGGCACAGATCGGCGAGGTGGCTCCCCGCGAAACCGGTGATGCCGGTTATCAAGACTTTCATCGCTTCGCCCCTTTGCGGGAGTTTCGGGCCCGCCGGAGAGCGCGGACGAGCGCCCCGCGCGCCGGCCGCTCCGGAGATCCGTTTAATCGAATCATGGTAATGAATGTACGCCGCCGCCGTCAACGTGAATCGGGCCGGTTCTCAGCGGTACACGAACCAGAGTACGACGTACGAGACGCCGGTCGCGGCGATCGTAAAGGGGACGCCCATCTTCATGAACTGGACGAAGGTCACCGGGTTCCCGTCCCGCTTGAGGAGCCCCATCGCCACGATGTTCGCCGAGGCGCCGATCGGCGTGACGTTCCCCCCGAGGCAGGAGCCGATGAGGAGACCGAAGACGAGGATCTCGACCGAGATCCCGAGCTGCGGCGCAAGGCGTATCACGACCGGCAGCATCGCCGTCACGTAGGGGACGTTGTCGATGAACCCCGAGAAGAGCACGGACGCCCACACCACAATCGAGTAGACGGCGAATGGGGCCGTCCCCCGCAGTCCCGCGAGCTTCTCGACGACGGCGTCGATCACGCCTCGCGACTCGAGCATCCCGACGAGCACGAACACGCCCGCGAGAAAGGCGGCCGTGTCCCAGTCGAATCCTCGCAGAACGCGGCCCGCGCGGCCGCGCTCGCTCGCCCCGTACCACGCGAGCCCCCCGATCCCACCCGCCATGCACACGGCGCCGCCGAACCAGACAAAGCCGGGATCGACGAAGGAGGCGACGGAAAGAAGCAGGATGAGGAGCACGAGGAGCATCGAGGGGACGAGGCTCGCGACACGCGTCACGGGGATCCGGTCGGGCTTGTTCTTCATGTTCCTGAAGAAGAAATGGAGCACGACGAGGCTCACGACGGCGCCGAGCTGGACGAACCAGAAGATGCCGGGCTTCACCGTTCCTGTCCCGTCGCGCATCGGATAGAAGATGAACTCCATGAAGTTCATCTTCATCGACGCGGCGAGTATCATGCTCGGCGGATCGCCGATGAGGGTCGCCGTGCCCTGCAGGTTCGAGCTTATGGCGAGCCCGATGATGACGGGCACGGGCGAGATCCCGGCCTTCCGGGCGAGCTGGAGCGCCACCGGCGCCACGATGAGCGTCGCCGCGACGTTCTCGACGAACATCGAGAGGACGGATGTGAAGGCGATGATCGAGAAGAAGGCGACGCCGAGGTTCGGGCTCCGGTTGATCAGCGTGTCGGCGATCGCCTCCGGCACCCGCGATATGATGAAAAGCTCTGCGACGATGAGGGTGCCGGCGAAGATGCCGAGCACGTTCCAGTTCACGCTCGGAACGATCTCGCCGAAGCGGAGCGACCCTGCGACGAGGGCCGCGGCGATCCCGCCCCATGCGACGATCGATCTGCGGCCGCGGACGATCACGAGCCCCGCGTATACCGCGAGAAAAATGATCACGGCCCGCGTCATGCGGCCCCGGCCTCCTCGAGCTCTCTGAGGATCGCGCGGGCGGCCTCGACGGGCGAAGGAGCGTCGATGATGGGGCGACCGACGACGAGGTAGTCGGATCCCGCCTCCCGGGCCGCGCGGGGAGTGGCGATCCTCTTCTGGTCCCCCGCTCCCGCGCCGGCCGGACGGATCCCCGGCGTGACGACGGCGAACGAATCCCCGAGCTCCCGCTTTATCTCGCGCGCCTCCTCGACCGAGGCCACGACTCCGTCGATCCCCGCTTCCCGGGCGAGCGCGGCCCGGCGAAGCACGTGGTCGCGAACGGCTCCCGGGACGCCGAGAATCCGCTCGAGATCACCCGCCGAAAGGCTTGTCAATACGGTGACTCCGACGATGATGGGCCGCGCCGTTCCGCGGCGCGCCGACTCCTCCGCCGCGGCGCCCGCCGCCGCGCGCATCATCTCGACGCCACCCGACGTGTGGACGGTCATCATCGAAACGCCGAGCGTCGACGCGGCGCGCACCGACCCCGCGACGGTCTGGGGTATGTCGTGAAACTTGAGGTCGAGAAATATCGACGCGCCGAGCCCCTTCGCCCCCTCGACGATCGAGGGGCCCTCGGCCGTGAAGAGGCGGCTTCCGATCTTGAACCACGAGACCGCGGGAGAGAGCTCCCGGACGAGCGCGAGGGCGCGTCCGCGCTCCTCGACGTCGAGAGCCGCGATGACGGCGGGGGCCGCGCGGCGGACGTTCATCTCTTCCTCCTCTTCCGCGGCTTCGCCCCGGGCGGTCCGGCGGCGCCGCGAGCCTCGAGCGCGTCGACGATGCGCTCGGGCAGACCGGGATCGTAGAAAATCGCCGTCCCGACCTCGACGGCCGCTGCTCCCGCCGCGAAGAACTTCTCCGCGTCCTCGACCGACGAGATGCCGCCCGAGGCGACGACGGGGATATCCACGGCTCGCGCGATCCGCCACACGGCATCGAGCGCTACGGGGAATATCGCGGGGCCCGAGAGCCCGGCGCGTTCGCGCCGGAAGACCGGCTCGAGCCCCGGGCCGCGGAGATCCATGCCGAGGACCGTGTTGATCGCGGTGACGGCGTGGGCCCCGCCCTCGGCCGCGGCCCGCGCGAGGATCGTGATGTCGGCGGTGTTCGGCGTGAGCTTCGCGACGATCGCGGCCTCCGGAAGCGCCTCGCGCGCCGCGCGCACGTACCGCTCGACGAGAGCGGGATCGCCCCCGATGCTCATCCCGCCGCAGTCGACGTTCGGGCACGACAGGTTGAGCTCGACGGCGTCGACGATATGCGCCGCCGCGGCGGCGTCGAGAAGCGGGCGGTACTCGTCCCAGCCCTCGGCCCCGAGGCTCACGACGGCCCGCGCGCCCGCCTCGACGAGACGCGGGAGCTTTTCCGCGAAGAACCGCTCCGCTCCGACGTTCTCGAGCCCGATGCTGTTGAGGAGCCCCGCGCTCGTCTCCCAGAGGCGGCGCCCCGGGTTGCCCGCGCGCGGACGGAAGGTGACGGTTTTCGTCACGACGGCGCCGATCCGCCGAAGATCGATGAGCTCCTCGTACTCGGTGCCGTACCCGGCGGGGCCGGAGGCGAGGAACACGGGGTTCCGGAACTTCGCGGGACCGATGGAGAACGCCGCGTCTCGCGCCTTCATTCCTCCCACTCCTCCCAGAGGATGTCGCCGGCGGAGAATACCGTTCCGTCGCTGCAGATCGCCTTGAGAACCCGCTCGCCGCCGCTTCGTACCGGCACCGTGCATCCGCGGCACGCGCCGACGCCGCAGGCCATGATCTCTTCGAGCGAGGTGTAATGGGCGCTGAAATGGGAGCCCGCCGCCTCATCGAGGGCGCGCACCATGCCGCGCGGCCCGCACGAGTAGAGCGTGCCCGCGGGCATCCGCCCGCGCGAGACGAGATCGCGGCAGAGCGCGACGACGTCCCCGTGGAAGCCCGCGCCGCCGTCGATCGTCGCGAACCGGTACGTCCCGAACGCCGCCTTCACGAGATCGCGAAGAAGCTCGTTCCCGGTCGCCGCGCCGTAGATGAGCGTCGTCCGGACGGCGAGCCTCGCGCGGCGCCACGAACGCGCAGCGAAGAGGAGCGGGGCGAGCCCCGTGCCCCCCGCGACGAGCACGGCCTCGGGACCGGCCGGCGCCGGGAACGGAACGCCGCCGAGGGGGCCGATCATATCGAAGCGGTCCCCCGCCCTCGCCGCGCGCAGGGCCGCCGAGCCGCGGCCGACGGCCTTGACGAGCAGGGAGAGCGACGAGCCCGTGAGATCCATGATGCTGTACGGGCGCCGCAGAAGAGGCGTCGTCGAATCCGAAACGCGGATCGACACGAAGTGGCCGGGAGCCGCGCCGGGAAACCCCTCGGGACGTTCGAACACGAGAAGCGAGCACGACGGAGAGAGCCGCGTCGTGCGTCGGAGAACGGCGTTCCACGGGCCTTTTCGAACGGCGCTCATCGGTCGCCTCCCGGCGCGGTTCGCGCGGTGTCGACCGGAGCGGCCCGCGCCGTGTCGGGAGGGTGCGTCGTCCCGAGCGTGTCGCGGACGCTCGCGGCTGCGGCCGAAGCCGCCGCGGCCGCCGCGCGGAGCTCGGCGTTCGCCGCGGCCGTGTCCGCGAGGGCCGAATCGGCGAAGGCGCGAAGCCGCGCGGCGAGCTCCCCCTCGTCGAGCGCCCGCAGCTCGTGGAGCGCCCCCAGCACCTGCGGAGACCGGGGGTAGCGCTCGACGAGCGCGCGATACCGCGCGACCGCCGAGTCGGGGCGATCGAGACGGTGCCGCTCTATCCATGCCGCCGCGTAGGCCGCGCGCGGCGCGACCGCGGCCGCGGGAAAGCTGTCGAGCACGGCCGTGTATCCGGCGAGCGCCTTCGCGGCGTCTCCGAGCCTCAAGAGCTCTATCTCCGCGGACATGAAGATCTTCTCCGCGGCCTGATCCGGCGTCTCGCCGGCGGCGGAGGCGCGCCGCAGGTCCATCAGGCGCTTCATGCTTGCGCTCTTCTCAAGCGCCTCCGTCGCGAAAACGGAGTTCGCGAACTCGCCGCCGACCTTCGAGAAGGCCGCCTCCGCGGCCCGCAGCGAATCGAGCTGCTCGTCGTAGAGAACCCCTTTGCGGTAGTACGCCTCCGCCGAGAAGAGGGATTTCGGATAGCGGGAGATGACGTCGTCGTACGCAGCGAGGGCGGCCCCGAGGGAATCCATGCACTCGTACCCGGCCGCCCGCGCGAGCATCACGGGCGGCGCCTCCTGCGCCGACGTCGCCTTCGCGAGAAGATCCGTCGTGATGGCGAGCGACTCCCCGCATCTGCCCGTCCGCGCGTAGCACTCACCGAGCCGGAGCGAGATGCGGTAACGGCGCTCCCAGGGAAGCCCCTTCCGCAGCACCCGTTCGAAGTTCGCGGCGGCCCGCTCGTAGTCGCCGCGTTCGTAGAAGAGCTCGGCGCTGCGCACGCGGGCCTCGTCGATGAGCTCGGCCTTCGCCCCGGCCTCGACCACGCGCTCGTAGTAGGCGATCGCGTCCTCGTCTTCGCCGAGCGCCCGTTTGATGTCGCCGCCGAGGAAGAACGTCTCGAAGATGAGCTCGTGCCGCGGATGGTCCGCGATGAAACGCTCCACGTCGGCGAGCGCCGGCTCGTACTCCTGTTTCCCGTAGCGCGCGACGGCGAGCCAGTGCCGCGACTGCGGCGCGTAGTCGCTCTTCGGGAAGTTCGTGAGTATCTCCTGAAACTTCCGCGCGCTCTTGTCGTGCTCGCCCTGCCGCAGCAGCGCCATGCCCATGAGAAACACCGCGTCGTCGACCCAGCGGCTCTTCGGATACTCCGTGATCACCTTCGCGCACTTCTCGACGACCTTCTGGTACTTCTCGCGCCGATCGCGCCCCGAGGCGGACGCGCCGGTGGATTTTTCCGCCTCGCGGTAGATCTTCCGGGCGTTGTAGAGGGTGTTGTAATAGGCGCACGAGAGCGGGCCCGCGGCCGCGCAGAGCGCGATCGCGGCGGCGAGGATCGATCTCTTTCGCACTCTCATGGAGCGGCTCCCCGTCCGGCGCGCCCGGCCGGCGCGCTCTCCGCGGCGGTTCCGCGGCGGGCACGGGCCGGCGTCGCGCTCAACCCATTATAGCGCTTCGCCACTTGCCCTCAAGGAAAATGCCCTGCACTCTCCCCGTGAAGGCCGCCCCGACGAGCGGCGTGTTCTTCGAGCGCGAGCGGATGAGCGCGCGGTCGAACGTCCACTCCTCCTCGGGGTCGATGAGGACGAGATCGGCCGGAGCCTCTTTCTTGATGCAGCCGCCGGGCAGCTCGAGCGCCTCGGCGGGGCGGACGGTGAGGAACCGCACGAGATCGAGCAGATCGACGACCCCCGTCTTCACGAGCCGCGTGTGGAGCTGGGCGAACGCGGTCTCGAGCCCGATCATGCCGGGGGGCGCCTCGTCGAACTCGACGTCCTTGTCGATCTCGGTGTGCGGGGCGTGATCGGTCGCGACGCAGTCGATCGTTCCGTCGAGGAGACCGGCGCGGAGCGCGTCGATGTCCTTCCGGCCGCGCAGCGGCGGCTGGACCTTGAGGTTCGTATCGTAGCTTTCGAGGAGCGAGTCGTCGAGCGTGAGGTGGTGCGGCGTCGCCTCGGCCGTCACGCGCACGCCGCGCTTCTTCGCGCGCCGGATGAGATCGACCGAGCCGGCGGTCGAG
Source organism: bacterium UBP1_UBA4771 (assembly GCA_002403295.1). Lineage (GTDB taxonomy): Bacteria > Krumholzibacteriota > Krumholzibacteriia > Krumholzibacteriales > Krumholzibacteriaceae > SSS58A. The sequence continues at coordinate 9,650 of DHHN01000043.1, forward strand.
ACGTGCGCGACGTGGAGGTGCGCGCCGGTGAGGGCGGCGAGCATGATGTCGCGCGAGACGGCGATCTCCTCGGCGGCGGCGGGTTCGCCGCGGAGCCCGAGACGCGTCGAGTGGTACCCCTCGTTCATGAGGGCCGACTGCGCGAGAAACGAGTCCTCGCAGTGCGAGATGACGGGGAGGCCGTGCTGGCCCGCGTACTCGAGCGCCGTGCGCATCGTCTGGCTGTTCGTCACCCAGCGGCCGTCGTCGCTCAGCGCCGAGACGCCCGCGTGCTTCAGGAGTCCGTACTCGTTGACGATCTCCCCGCCGAGCCCCTTCGTGAGGGCTCCCGCTATGTAGAGGCGGCAGTTGCCGACGAGCGAGGCGCGGCGCGCGAGGTACTCGACGACGCTCGGATCGTCGATCGCGGGATTCGTGTTCGCCATGCAGAGAACGGCCGTATAGCCGCCGGCGGCGGCCGCCGCGGTGCCCGTTTCGATCGTCTCCTTTTCCTCGTATCCCGGCTCGCGCAGATGCGCGTGCACGTCGACGAAGCCCGGGGCGAGGACGAACCGCTCCGCCTCGAGCACGGGGAGGTCGGTGTCGACGCTCTTCTGCCAGACGATCTCGGTGATCGCCCCCCGCTGCACGCACACCGATCCCACGCGCATCCGCTCCGCGGAGGGGTCGGCGATCCGAGCGCCCATGATCCAGAATTCACGTTTGTCCTTCCAGTCGATCATCGCCACTCCTCCGTCCTATTGCAGCGCGCCCGCGTCGAGACTTCCCCCGGCGAGCAGAAAGAGAACCGCCATTCTGACCGCGACGCCGTTGGTGACCTGCTCGAGAATGACGGCGCGGTCGCCGTCCGCGACGTCCTGTCCGATCTCGACCCCCCGGTTCATCGGTCCGGGATGCATGACGATGCAGTGCTCGGGGGCGTGCGAGAGGACCTCGGCGGTGACGCCGAAGACGTCGAAGTACTCCCGCATGCTCGGGAAAAGGCGCGCCTTCTGGCGCTCGAGCTGCACGCGCAGGATGTTGATGGCGTCCGCCTCGGCGATCGCCGCGCGGATGTCGTGCTCGACCGTCACGCCGCCCTCGCCGAGCTTCTCGACGTCCGCGGGCATCATCGTCGCCGGACCGCAGACGGTCACCGAGGCTCCGAGCTTCGTGAGCCCCCAGATATTCGACCGCGCGACGCGGCTGTGCATGATGTCGCCGACGATCGTCACGCGCTTGCCGGCGAAGGTTTTCCAGCGCCGCCGCAGCGTCATCATGTCGAGGAGCGCCTGGGTCGGGTGCTCGTGCTGCCCGTCGCCCGCGTTGATGATCGAGGCGTCGAGGAACCTCGCGAGGTACCGGTGCGCGCCGGAGGATCCGTGGCGCATGACGACCATATCGACCTTCATCGCCTGTATGTTCT
>DHHN01000056.1:0-1066 GCA_002403295.1 bacterium UBP1_UBA4771
CCCCCTTCGTCATCGGGGCGCTCTTCGGGCTGTGCGCGGCGATGCTCGCCGTTTCGATCGTCATGTTCCGGCGGGCGGAGGAACGCGGGCTCTCGCGGTCGCTCGACGGCGACCGCGCCGGGAGCCCGTCGGCCGGAGAGGAACGGTCGCAGGCGATCGTCGAGGCGACGCGGCTCGCGAGCCCGGCGGTCGTGTCCGTCACGGCGATACTCACCACGGACGTGACGTCGAACCCCTACCTCTATTACCAGTTCCTCCAGCAGTATTACTTCAATCCGTCGTTCCAGGCGCGCCTGCGGGACGGCCGTCCCGTAATCGAATACACGAGTTTCGGGTCGGGCGTCGTGCTCGCGCCGCAGGGATACGTCCTCACGAACGAGCACGTCATCCGGGACGCGGAGCGGATATACGTCACGATGAACGACGGGACGCAGACCGAGGCGTCGCTCATCGGGGCGGCCGCGTCCTACGACCTCGCGCTTCTCAAGATCGATGGGAAAAACCTCCCCTACGCCCGGTTCGGCGACTCCGACCGGCTCTCCATCGGCGAATGGGTGATCGCCATCGGGAATCCGTTCGGCTACCTGCTCGACGATCCGCAACCGAGCGTGACGGTCGGCGTCGTGAGCGCGCTTCACCGCGACGTGCGGGCGCCGAGCACCGTTTTCAACAACATGATCCAGACGGACGCGGCGATCAACCCGGGCAACAGCGGCGGGCCGCTCGTGTCGGGCGCGGGGGAAGTCGTCGGCATCAACACGTTCATATTCTCGACGCAGGAGGGCTCGATCCCGGGAATGAGCTTCGCCATCCCGATCAACACGGCGAAGATGGTGATCGACGAGATCACGCATTACGGGCGGGTGCGCGGCACCTGGACCGGCATCTCCGTCATCGAGCTCACTCCCGAGGAGGCTCGCCGCCGCGGGCTCGACGTCGACCACGGTCTCTACGTGGACCGGGTCGATCCGGGGCAGCCGGGGGAGCGCGCCGGCATCAGGCGCGGCGACGTCATCCTCAGGGTGAACGGGATGGCGGTCCGGACGCAGCAGCAATCCGCGCGGGC
>DHHN01000056.1:1250-4393 GCA_002403295.1 bacterium UBP1_UBA4771
CTCATCCCGAAGCGCGCGGCGCGCGAGATCCGCGCGCGGGCGGGATTCAACGTCAAGCGGATCGAGAGGATCGAGGAGCGGGTCCGGCACGACGTGATCGCGTTTCTCACCGACGTGTCGAGCCGGATCGGACCGTCGGGACGCTATCTCCACCTCGGCATGACGAGCTCGGACCTCCTCGATACCGCGCTCGCCTGCCAGATGACGGCCGCGGGCCGCGGCATCGCCGCGCGTCTGCGGTCGCTCCGAACGGCGATCCGGCGGCAGGCGCTCCGGCACCGGCGCACGCCGATGATCGGGCGCACGCACGGCATGCACGCGGAGCCCGTCACCTTCGGTCTCAAGATGCTCGTCTGGCACGAGGAGATCGGCCGCGGCATCGACCGCGTCGACGCGGCGATCGAGGAGGTGCGGGTCGGCAAGATGACGGGCGCCGTCGGAACGCAAACGCACATCGACCATCGCGTCGAGCGGTACGTCATGCGGCGCCTCGGCCTCGCGACGGCGAACGTGACGACGCAGATCATCCAGCGCGATCGGCACGCCGCGTTCCTCGCCTCGCTCGCCCTCGTCGCCGCCTCCCTCGAGAAAATGGCGACCGAGATCCGATCGCTCCAGCGGTCCGACATCGGCGAGGCGGAGGAGCCGTTCACGCGCGGCCAGAAGGGCTCGAGCGCGATGCCGCACAAGCGCAACCCGATCCTCTGCGAGCGGATCTGCGGCATGGCGCGGATCATCAGGGCGAACGCGCTCGCCGCGCAGGAGAACGTCGCTCTCTGGCACGAGCGCGACATCAGCCACTCGTCCGTGGAGCGGATCATCCTGCCCGATTCGACGATGCTGCTCGCCTACATGATCGAGAAGTTCACCTGGATCGTGTCGGATCTCGGCGTGAACGCGAAGCGCATGCGAGCGAATCTCGAGAACACGGGCGGGCTCGTGTTTTCCGGGCACGTCCTGCTCCACCTCGTCGACCGCGGATTCTCCCGCGACGCCGCGTACGCGATCGTGCAGGACGCGGCGATGGAGAGCATGCGCACGGGGCGAAGCTTCCGGGAGCTTCTCGCCGCGGACCGTCGTCTGCGGCGCCGGTTCGAACCGGGGGAGATCGAAGGGCTCTTCGACCTCGAGGCGCATTTCAAGAAGATCGATTTTCTTTTCAAGCGGACGCTCGGGCGGTAGCCGGAGGCCCGGCCCGCATCCGCCGGCGCGCCGGCGGCCGCGACCGAACTCAGACGAGACAGGAAGGAACGAATGGGCGCTCCTCTCTCCGGTGTCGTGGCGATACGGGATCTCGCCGACGGGCGGATCTCCGAGACGCTCGCCCGGCACGGCTTCAACATCACGGCGGGCGAGGCGCGGCGGGTGGCGGAGCTCCTCGGCCGCGATCCGACCGTCGTCGAGCTCACGATCTTCAACACGATGTGGAGCGAGCACTGCAGCTACAAGAGCAGTCGCCGCATCCTCAAGGAGCATCTCCCCGTGGACGCCCCGAACGTCGTCCTCGGACCGGGAGAGGACGCCGGGATCGTGCGCTTCGCCCCGGCGGGCGAGGGCGACTGGTGGTGCCTCGTCATCGGGCACGAGAGCCACAACCACCCTTCGCAGGTGGTTCCCGTCGAGGGGGCCTCGACCGGCATCGGCGGGATCGTGCGCGACGTCTATTGCATGGGCGCCGACGTCGTTGGCGTGCTCGATCCGCTTCGGTTCGGCGATCCTTCCGGGCCGAAGGGGCGGCAGTCGGTAGCGATCGCGCGCGGCGTCGTCGAGGGGATCGCCCAGTACGGCAACGCTCTCGGCGTGCCGAACCTCGGCGGCGACGTCGTCTTCGACCGCGGCTACGACGACAACTGCCTCGTGAACGTCGTCGCGGCCGGGATCGTGCTCGAGTCGCGCATCATCCGCAGCCGCGTTCCCGCCGAGGCGCGCCGCGAACCGTACGTCATGATCCTCATCGGCAAGCCCACGGACGACTCGGGATTCGGAGGCGCCGCGTTCGCCTCGGAGGATCTCGCCGGCGAGGAGACGGCGAACCGGGGCGCCGTACAGGTGCCCGATCCCTTCCTCAAACGCGTGCTCGCCGAGGCGACGAAGAAGGTCGTGGAGGCGGCATGGATGCGCCGCGTCGCGATCGGCTTCAAGGATCTCGGCGCCGGCGGCATCGCCTGCGCCACCTCCGAGATGGCGCACGCCGGCGGCTTCGGCGTCAGGCTCGACCTCGACGCCGTGAGAACGGCGCTCGGGCATTTTCCGCCCGCCGTCGTCTCGTGCAGCGAGACGCAGGAGCGCTACGCCATGGCCGTGCCGCGGGATTTCGCCCCCGAGGTGCTGCGGATCTACAACGAGGATTTCGAGCTGCCGCGCATCTATCACGGCGCCGGGGCCTCCGTCATCGGCGAGATCACGCTCGAGCCGGACTACTCGATCGAAACCGCCGGGGGGCTCGTCTGCAGCGCCCCCGTCGAGGTGATCACGACGGGGATCGCCTACGACCGGACGGGCACGCCGCGCCGGCGGCGTTTCGAGGAGCCGGCGCTCGATCCGCGGCGCGCGCTGCGGGACGATTTTCTCGCGCTCCTCGCCTCGCCGAACGTCGCTTCGAAGAACCACGTCTTCCGCCGCTACGACTCGGAGGTGCAGGGGCGGGCGGTGCTCCGGCCCGGCGAGGCGGACGCCGCCGTCATCGCGCCCCTGCCCGGCCGGACCGTCGGTCTCGCCTTCGCCGTTGACGGCAATCCGTTCTACGGCCTCATCGATCCGTACCAGGGCGGCGCGCTCGCCGTCTGCGAGAGCGCCCGCAACGTCGCAGCCGTCGGCGCCGTGCCCGCGACGATCACCGATTGTCTCAACTACGGCAATCCGGAGGTCGCGGAGGTCTTCTGGGAATTCACCGAGGGGGTCCGCGGGATCGGAGACGCGTGCCGCGGCATCGGGCACCTCTCGCACGATGGCGCGCCTCTTCCGATCGTTTCGGGGAACGTGAGCTTCTACAACCAGAACGAGGCGGGCAAGCCGATCCCCCCCTCGCCCGTCATCTGCTGCGCGGGGGTCGTCGAGGATTACTCGCGCTGCCGCTCGCTCCAGCTCAAGGAAGAGGGGAGCGCGCTCTACCTCGCGGGCGAGATCCTCGACGAGCTCGGGGG
>DHHN01000056.1:4415-4757 GCA_002403295.1 bacterium UBP1_UBA4771
CGCGCCGTCGTCGAGATGCACCGGCTCGGCGTGGTGCGCGCGTGCCACGACACGGGGCAGGGCGGGCTCCTCACGGCGCTCGCCGAGATGGCGATCGGCGCGCGCGGGGAGGGAGCGCTCGGATTCGTCCTCGACCTCGACGCGCTCGCGCCGCTCGGGCTCCCGCCCGAAAAGCTCCTCTTCTCGGAGACGGGCGCGTTTCTCGTCGAGACGGCGCCCGGCATCGAGCGCGAGATGCTCGCCCTCTGCGCGAGAAACCGCGTCAAACTCTGGAGGCTCGGCGAGGTGCGCGAGGCGCCGCGCCTCGAGGTCGTCTCGCGGGGCGCGAGCCTCGCGCGCTGG
>DHHN01000056.1:4889-5943 GCA_002403295.1 bacterium UBP1_UBA4771
CCCGTCGCGCTCGACGGCTGTCTCGGGATCGTGCTCCCCGGGGGTTTTTCGTACCAGGACCGCATACGCGCCGGCGTCGTCGCGGCGAAGGACCGCATCATGGACGCGGTGAGCGCGCTCGCGCGCTCGGGCGCCCCGGTGCTCGGGATCTGCAACGGCGCGCAGGTGCTCGTCGAGGCGGGCCTCATCCCGGGCATTCATTGGGAAAAGGTCGATCTCGCGCTCGCGCCGAACGTCATGGCCGATCGCGAGGGCTACTACTGCAACTGGGTGTACCTCCGCCGCGAGCCGTCGAACTGCCTCTGGACGAGGCTCTACCGCGACGGCGAGGTCGTTCCCGTTCCCGTCGCGCACGCCGAGGGGCGCTTCGCGACGGAGGACGCGGGCGTGCTCGAAGAGATGAAACGCGGGGGGCAGGTGACGTTGCGGTACTGCGACGCGTCGGGCGCGATCGTCGATTCGTTTCCCGTGAATCCGAACGGTTCCGTCGAGAACATCGCCGGGGTCTGCAACCGCGAGGGGAACGTGCTCGCGCTCATGCCGCACCCGGAGCGGGCGACGTGGCTGCGGCAGGTGCCCGAGGATCTCGGCGACCGGTGGGCGAGGCGCCGCCGCGCCGCGGCGGGCGATCCGGGAGCGCTCGAGGGCGAAGGGCCGGGCCGCCGGTTCTTCGCGGCGCTCGCGGGCGCGAAGGGAGGCTCGCGATGAAGCTCGCCGTGGAGCTCTGGGTCAGGCTCAAGGTCATCGATCTCGTGGCGCAGACGGCGCGCATCACGCTCGTCGACAAGCTCGATTTCGGGGAGCGGCTGCGCGGCATGACGCACTACTGGTACTGGGCGATGGACGCGGAGGGAGAGGGGGAGCGGGCGATTCTCGATGAAATCGATCGGGCGATCCGCCTCGACGGCGCCTTCACGAACCAGAACAAACATCTCTACCGGCTCGCGGGCGGCGCCGAGCCGCCGCGCGGCGACCTCGCGCTCGAGACGGACTATCCCGCGGACGGCGCGTCGGGCGGGACGGCCTTCGCCGTCGATTGCCTCGTGCGCGAGCT
>DHHN01000056.1:6051-7531 GCA_002403295.1 bacterium UBP1_UBA4771
CTGCTCCTCAATCCGCATTACCAGCGGTACGATATCATCGGAACGAAACGGCTGTGAACGGCGGGGCCGCGGCCGGGCGCCCGTCGTCCCCGGGCGGCCCGCGGCGGCGGAAAGGACGAGACGCTCCGTGAAGCTCAAGGAAGAATGCGCGGTATTCGGATGCCAGGGGGCCGATAACGCCGCCGAGATGGCGTACCTCGGCCTCTACGCGCTCCAGCACCGCGGACAGGAAAGCACGGGCATCGTCACCTCCGACGGCGAGCGTGTCTACGAGCACCGCGACCTCGGTCTCGTCTCGAAGGTGTACGACAAGGAGACGCTCGAGCGGCTCCGGGGGCGCATGTGCATCGGGCATAACCGCTACTCGACGACGGGCCTCACGAGCTCGGCGAACATCCAGCCGATGCTCGTCGACTGCAAGATCGGCGAGATCGCCGTCGCGCACAACGGCAACCTCGTGAACGCGGTCGAGCTGCGTCGCGAGATGGAGCTCGACGGGTCGATCTTCCGGAGCACCACCGACAGCGAGATCATCCTCCATCTCATCGCCCGCAGCCGCGCCGGCGCGATCGAGGAGATGATCATGGAGGCGCTTTCGAAGGTGCGCGGCGCCTTCTCGCTCGTGTTTCTCACGAAGGACCGGGTGATCGCGGCGCGCGATCCGCACGGCTTCCGGCCGCTCTGCCTCGGCCGCCTCGACGACGCGCACGTCGTCGCCTCCGAGAGCTGCGCCTTCGACCTCATCGGCGCGATGTACCAGCGCGAGGTGGCGCCGGGCGAGCTCTGCGTCCTCGGCGAGGGCGGCCCGCGGTTCATGCGCTGGAGCGAACCCGCCGCGAAGCTCAACCGGTGCATCTTCGAGTTCATCTATTTCTCGCGTCCCGACAGCCGCGTCTTCGGGGAGAACGTCGACAAGGTCCGCCGCAAGCTCGGGCGGCGCCTCGCCGAGGAATCGCCGGTGCCGGCGGACATCGTGATCGCGGTGCCCGATTCGAGCAACACGATCGCCCTCGGGTACGCGGAAGGATCGAAGCTGCCGTTCGAGCTCGGCCTCATCCGCAACCATTACGTCGGACGCACCTTCATCCAGCCGCGGCAGGCGATGCGGGACTGGGACGTGCGCATCAAGTTCAACCCGGTCCGCGGCGTGCTCAAGGGCAGGCGGGTCGTCGTCGTCGACGACTCGATCGTCCGCGGCTCGACGATGCGCAAGCTCGTCTCCATCATCCGGCAGGGCGGCGCGGCGGAGATACACCTGCGGATCGGCTCGCCGCCCATCGCGCATTCGTGCTTCTACGGCATCGACACGCCGACGCGCGGCGAGCTCATCGCTTCGAATCATTCGGTCGAGGCGATCCGCGAGTACCTCGGAGTCGAAAGCCTCCATTACCTCTCCACCGAGGGTCTGCTCTCCTGCGTCGAGGAGCCGGACGACTACTGCGTCGCCTGCTTCACCGGCAGGTACCCGGTCGACCCCGCG
>DHHN01000056.1:7625-8968 GCA_002403295.1 bacterium UBP1_UBA4771
GCGGACTGCGAGCTCAACCTCGCGGGCCCGGGGTACGTGGAGGGGCGCTTCAACGTGCTCCTCGTCTTTCCCGACTCCTACGAGATCGGCGCCTCCCATCAGGGGATCCGTTTTCTCTATCACCGGCTCGCGGCGATGCCGGGGGTCGGCGTCGAGTTCGCGTTCGCCCCGTGGCCCGACGCCGAGCGGCTGATGCGCGCGACGGGCGAGCCGCTCCGGTCGCTCGCGACGCTCACGCCGGCGCGGCGATTCGATCTCATCGGCTTTTCCGTCATGTACGAGCTCCATTACACGAACATTCTCATGATGCTCGATCTCGCCGGGATCGAGCTCGAGACCGCGCGGCGCGGCGAAGAGGATCCCGTCGTCGCGGCCGGCGGCCCCTGCTGCACGAATCCGCTGCCGTTTCTCCCGGCCGTCGACGCCGTGTTCCTCGGCGACGCGGAGGACTCGCTCGCCGAGGCCGTCGAGGCGCTCGCGCGGCTCGCGGCCGCCGGCGCGGGGCGGCGCGCGAGGATCGAGGCGCTCGCGCGGGTGGACGGCGTGTACGTCGACGGCGTTTCGACCTCGGCGAAGGCGCGCACGCACCGGTTCGCGCCGGGAGATCTCCCGCGGCGTCCGATCGTGCCGGTCTCCGAGGTCGTGCACCAGCGCCTCTCGATCGAGATCATGCGCGGCTGCGCCCGGGGGTGCCGTTTCTGCCACGCGGGGATGTTCTACCGGCCGTGCCGCGAGCGGACGGTGGACGAGATCGTGGACGCCGTCCGCGAAGGGCTCGACGCGACCGGATGGGACGAAGTGTCGCTCCTCTCTCTCTCGACCTCCGACTACTCCCGGCTCGGAGAGCTTCTCGATCGTCTCGCGCCGGAGCTCGAACGGCGGAAGGTCTCGCTCGCGCTGCCGAGCCTTCGCCCCGAAACGATCACGCGCGAGATCGTCTCGGCCTCGGGCGCGGTGACGCGGTCCGGATTCACCATCGCGCCCGAGGCGGGCACGGAACGGCTTCGCCGCGTCGTCCGCAAGGACTTCGGCGACGCCGAGATCGTCGAGGGGGCGCGCAAGATACTCGGCGCGGGCTGGCAGAGCCTCAAGCTCTACTTCATGATCGGGCTCCCGACGGAAACGGACGAGGACCTCGACGGCATCGCGCGCCTCGTCGAGGAGATACTCGCGCTGCCGCGCAGCCGCGGCCGCTTCAACCTGAACGTTTCGATCTCTCCCTTCGTGCCGAAGCCGCACACGCCGTTCCAGTGGGAACGCCAATGCGGCGTCGAGGAGTTTCGCGCGAAGCAGCGGCGCCTCGCCGCGCGCATGCCGAGCAGATTCGTGAGCCTCTCGCAGCG
>DHHN01000042.1 GCA_002403295.1 bacterium UBP1_UBA4771
GGCACGGGAACGGCGGCTGAAAAGGTCGCCGCATTCAAGGCCGTCGGCGTCGACGTCGCGGCGACGCCGGGCGAGATCGTCGACCTCGTGAAGAAGATTCTGCCCGCGAAGCGCAGCTAGGGCCGCTTCGCGGCGGCCGGCCGCGGGAGCCGTGGGAACAGCACCGGAGGTGCCCGTGAACAGGACCTATCTCATGATAAAGCCCGAGGCCGTGAGCGGCGGCCTGCAGGGCGAGATCATCGACCTTCTCCTGAAAAACCGCTTCCGCGTCGCGCGGATGAAGCAGTTCCGGTTCGATACGGCGAGGGCGCGCGCCTTCTACGCGGTGCACGACGGGAAGCCCTTCTTCGAAGCGCTCGTCTCCTACATCACCTCCGGGGACGTCGTCGGCCTCGAGCTCGAGATGGAGGGCCCGGCGGTCGAGCGCCTGCGCGAGCTCGTCGGCGCGACCGATCCGGCCGAGGCGCGGCCGGGCACGATCCGCTACATGTACGGAACCGACCTGCAGCGGAACGCCGTCCACGCCTCCGACTCGCAGCCCAATGCGGAAATAGAGCTTGCCATCGTTTTTGGCGGGCCATAGTATTATACGCTCATGGACGACGACGCAATCGTCATGGAGCTTGATCTCGCACGAGTCGAGGATCGGGCGGTCGAAACGTTCGACAGGACCTTCGATCTTCCGACGCCCGGGGGGGAGACGGCTTCGTGCCACGCGCTCGCGACCGTCGAGGTGACGCGGTCGGGGGCGCGTTACGGTATCAGGGCCCGCGCCGAGGGAACCGTTCGCGCCGAGTGCCATCGCTGCGCGGGCGAGTTCGACATGCCTCTCGATGCCGAGCTCGAGCTCGTCGTCCATCGCGGGCATGGCGCGGCGCCGCCGGAGGATCCGGACGAGGAGGACTTCATCGTCGTTCCGGCGGGGGACGAGCGCTTGGACGTCTTTCCGCGCGTGCGGGAAGCGCTCATCCTGGAGCTGCCCATCAAGGTTCTTTGCCGCGAGGATTGCAAGGGCGTGTGTCAATCCTGCGGCGCGAATCTGAACGACGGCGAATGCGGGTGTCCCCGAGCGGGCGGAGATCCCCGCTGGAGCGCCCTGCGGAAGCTCATCGACCGCGGGGGAAGATCGTAACGCGCCCGTTCGCGCGCGACTCATCGTGACGACAAGGAGGATACGAGATGCCGCTTCCGAAAAAGAAAGCATCGAAGCAGCGCAGGCGCAAACGCAAAACCCACTGGGTGGCCGAGACGCCGACGCTCGGCAAATGCTCCCACTGCCACCAGCCGAAACCGCCGCACGCGGTCTGCCCGAACTGCGGCTATTACGGCGGCCGCGAGATCGTGAAGCCGAAGGTCGAGGAAGAGAAGGGCAAGGGCAAGGGCAAGGGCAAAGGCAAAAGCAAAGGCAAGTAGCCCGTTCCCGGAGGAATGATGAGGATCGCGCTCGATGCGATGGGCGGGGATGACGCTCCGGCCGGGATCGTCGACGGCGCCTTCGAGGCCGCGGGCGAGGGGCGGGATTCCCTCGAGGTCGTTCTCGTCGGCAAGCGTGACGTTCTCGATTCCTATATCGCCGCGAAGGGGCTCGCGGCGCCGAACGTTTCGATCGTCGACGCCCCCGAGGTCATCGGGATGTCGGAGAGCCCTTCGACCGCCATCCGGCGCAAGCGCGACGCCTCGATACCGGTCGCGATGAATCTCCACCGCGCGGGCGGCGTTCAGGCGGTCGTGAGCGCGGGGAACACCGGGGCCATGGTGGCGAGCTCGCTGCTGCAGCTCGGGCGGCTGCCGCGCATCGAGCGTCCGGCGATCGCGATCTACGTGCCGACGAGGGAGAACGGCGGCACGGTGCTCCTCGACGGGGGCGCCAATTCCGACTGCGATCCGCACAACCTCCTCCAGTTCGCCTTCATGGGCTCGGTGTACGCCGAAACGCAGCTCGGGAAGGCCTCGCCCCGCATCGGGCTCCTCTCGATCGGCGAGGAACGCTCGAAGGGAAACGAGCTCACGCGCGCCGCGTACGAGCTTCTCGAGCGGAGCACGCTCAACTTCGTCGGCAACGTCGAGGGGCGGGACGTCTTTGCCGGCAAGGTGGACGTCGTCGTCACGGACGGCTTCGTCGGGAACGTCGTTTTGAAATTTACAGAAAGCATCATTTATTATATAACGAGCCTGATCGGCGACGAAGTGCGCCGCCACGCCCTCGCCCGCGTCGGCGCGGGGCTCATGCGGCCCGTGTTCCGCGGGATCAAGCGGAAGCTCGACTACGCCGAGTACGGCGGGGCGCCGCTGCTCGGCGTGAACGGCGTCGTCATCATCTGCCACGGCAAGAGCTCGTCGCTCGCGATCAAGAACGCCGTTCTCGCCGCCGGGCGGTTCGTCGCGGGCGGCATCAACGACCGGATCCGGCGCAAGGCCGAGGAGACCGAGCAATGAAGGCCCCGGAGCGAATTCGCGGCGCGCGCTTCACCGGCATCGGTTATTACCTGCCCGAGGTGGTGCTGACGAACGCCGATTTCGAGCGGATGCTGGACACCTCCGACGAGTGGATCGTCTCGCGGACGGGGATCAAGGAGCGCCGGATCGCGAAGCCCGAGCAGGCGACGAGCGACCTCGCCATCGAGGCGACGAACCGGGCGCTCGCCGACGCGGGCATAACGCCGGAAGACCTCGACATCATCCTCATCGCGACGGCGACCTCCGACATGCCCTTCCCGTCGACGGCCTGCCTCGTCCAGAACCGCATCGGCGCGAGCAACGCGGCCGCCTTCGACATCACGGCGGCGTGCTCGGGATTCATATACGGCGTCACGATCGCGCAGGCGCTCATCGCGTCGGGCAAGGCCCGCAGGGTGCTCGTCGTCGGCGTCGAGACGCTGTCGCGCATCATGGACTACGAGGATCGGGCGACGTGCGTCCTCTTCGGCGACGGCGCGGGCGCGGTCGTGATGGAGGCGTGCGAACCGGGCGACGGCGTGCTCGGGACCTACCTCAAGAGCGACGGATCGTACGCCGACCTCCTGTTTCTTCCCGGCGGCGGTTCGAGACGGCCCCTCACCGAGGAAGGGCTCCGCAACCGCGAGCAGTACGTCAAGATGAAGGGGGACGGGCTTTTCAAATACGCGGTCAGGGCGATGGTCGAAGCGGCGGAGGCGGTGCTGCGCGAGGCGGGGCTCACGACCGCCGACATCGATTTTCTCGTGCCGCATCAGGCGAACCTCCGCATCATCGAGGGCGTGCGCTCGCGGCTGCACGTGCCCCCCGAGAAGGCCATCGTCAACATCGATTACGTCGGGAACACCTCCTCGGCGAGCATTCCGATCGCGCTCGGCGAGGCGAAGGACAAGGGTCTCATCAAGCGCGGCGACCGGATACTGATGGTCGCCTTCGGCGGCGGGCTCACCTGGGGCGCGCTGCTGGTCAAGTACTGACGCCCGAGAAAGGAACCGCTCGATGGCGAAGGCGGCGATGCTGTTTCCCGGCCAGGGATCGCAGTACGTGGGGATGGGCAAGGACCTCGCCGCCGCGTATCCGCGCGCGCGGGAGCTCTACGAGCGCGCCGACGATACGCTCGGATTCGCGTTCTCGCGGCTCTGTTTCGAGGGCGACGCCGAGACCCTCACCGCGACCAAGAACGCGCAGCCCGCGATCCTGCTTCACAGCGCGGCCGCCGCGCGCGTTCTCGGCGAGGAGGGCGGGATCGAGCCCGCGATCGCGGCGGGGCACAGCCTCGGCGAGTACTCGGCGCTCGTCGCCGCCGGCGTCCTCGACGAAATGGACGCCCTGCGGATCGTCCGGCGGCGCGGGGAGCTCATGTACGAGGCGGGGCTCCGGCAGCCGGGAACGATGGCCGCGATCATCGGCCTCGAGCGCGAGGACGTCGAGGAGGCGTGCCGGGAGGCGGCGGGGGGAGAGACGGTCGTCGTCGCGAACGTCAACTCGCCCGGACAGATCGTCGTCTCGGGGCACGTCGGCGCGGTCGAACGCGCCATGAAGGCCGCCGCGGCGAGGGGCGCCAAGAAGACGATCCCGCTCAACGTGAGCGGCGCGTTCCATTCGCCGCTCGTCGCGCCGGCGCAGGCCGAGCTCGTCGCGTACATCGAGAGCTTCGCGCTCCGCGGCGCGTCGGTCGGCGTCGTTTCGAACGCCGGCGCCGCGATCGTGCGGACGAAGGAAGAGATCGTCGACGCGCTCTCGCGGCAGCTCACGAGCCCCGTCCGCTGGAGCGAATCGATGGCGGTGCTGCTCGGCGAATGGAACGGCCCGGTGCTCGAGGTGGGGCCGGGCAAGGTGCTCTCGGGGCTCCTGAAACGGATCGACGCCTCGCGGAGCGCGCAGTGCGCGGGCACCGCCGCGGAGCTCGCGGCGCTCGTTGCCCCGCGGGCGGCATGAGCGCGGGGCCGGCGGGCGGCCGGGACGCGCGGAGCGGAGAAGGAATATGACCGGAATAGAGGGAAAGACGGCGGTCGTGACGGGAGCGGGGCAGGGCATCGGCCGCGACATCGCGACCCAGCTCGCCGCGAACGGCGCCGACGTCGCCGCGGTCGACGTCAACGAGGCGGGCGCTGCCGAGACCGCGGCCCTCGTGCGCGAGACGGGCCGCGCCGCCGCCGCCTTCCGGTGCGACGTCGGGGACGCCGCCGACGTCGAGCGCTGCGTCCGGGAGATCCTCGCGTGGAGGCCGGAGGTGCACTTTCTCGTGAACAACGCCGGCATCGCGCGGGACAACCTGCTGCTGCGGATGAGCGAGGCGGAATGGGAGAGCGTCCTCCGCGTCAACCTCACCGGCGCGTTCAACGTCACGAAGGCGTTGTCGCGCTCGATGATCAAGAACCGCTTCGGACGCATCGTGAACATCTCCTCGATCATCGGGATCTCGGGCAACGCCGGTCAGGCCAACTACGCGGCGAGCAAGGCGGGAGTCATCGGTTTCACGAAAGCCGTCGCGAAGGAGCTCGCGGGGAGAAACGTCCTCGTGAACGCCATCGCGCCGGGGTTCATCGAGACGGCGATGACCGCCGCCCTGCCGGAGGAGCGGCGGGAGTGGATGCGGCAGCAGATACCGCTCTGCCGGTTCGGCACGGGGCGTGACGTGGCCGCGGTCGCGCTCTTCCTGCTCTCCGATCTCGGGAGCTACGTGACGGGGCAGGTCATTCACTGCGACGGCGGAATGGTTATGTCGTAAGCAACCGTTCGAGAAGGAGGTCGGTCGTTACATGGCAACGATAGAGGAAAGAGTGAAGAAGGTCGTCGAGGAGCAGCTCTCGGTCAATGCCGACCAGATCACGCGCGAGGCGTCGTTCATCGACGATCTCGGCGCCGATTCGCTCGACACCGTCGAGCTCGTCATGGCGCTCGAGGAGGAGTTCGGCATCGAGATCCCCGACGAGGAAGCGGAAAAGATAACGAAGGTCGGCGAGGCGATCAGCTACATCGAGGCCCACTCGAAGTAAGCGGCCGCGCGCCGGCGGGCTCGTTTCGGGAACAGGGGGTATCGTGTCGACGAACGGGAGAAGGGTGGTCGTCACCGGCATGGGGCTCGTCTCCCCGTGCGGACACACCGTCGAGGAGAGCTGGAAGAACATCTCCGCCGGCGTCTCGGGGATCGCGCGCATCGCGGCCTTCGACGTGAGCGCGTACGACTCGCAGATCGGCGGGGAGGTCAAGGGTTTCGATCCCGAGCGGCACATGGACAAGAAGGAGGCGCGTCGCGCCGACCGCTCCGTTCAGTTCGCCTTCGCCGCGGCGGCGGGGGCGATGGCGGGGATCGAGGGTTCGGGGTTCGACGCCGATCGCTTCGGCGCGATCATCGGCTCGGGGATCGGCGGCATCACGACCTTCGAGCAGCAGCACACGGTGCTCATGGAGAAGGGCCCCTCGCGGATCAGCCCCTTCTTCATCCCGATGATGATCTCCGACATGTCGGCCGGACAGCTCTCGATCCGGTACGGGCTCAAGGGTCCGAACTTCGGGACCGTCTCGGCGTGCGCCTCGGGCGGCCACGCGATCTGCGACGCCTACATGTACGTCAAGCACGGCTTCGCGGACATGATGCTCGCCGGGGGCACCGAGGCGACGATATCGCCGATGGCGCTCGGCGGGTTCTGCTCGATGAAGGCCCTCTCGACGCGCAACGACGCGCCCGAGCGGGCGAGCCGCCCCTTCGACCGCGACCGCGACGGTTTCGTGATGGCCGAAGGGTGCGGTCTCGTCGTGCTCGAGGAGCTCGGGCACGCCCGGCGGCGCGGCGCGGCGATCCTCGCGGAGCTCGCCGGCATCGGGCTCACGGGCGACGCCTACCACATCACCTCGCCGGCGCCGGGAGGCGCGGGCGCCGTGAACGCGATGCGCATGGCGATCGCGACGGCGGGGCTCGAGCCGGGAGCCGTCGATTACATCAACGCGCACGGCACCTCGACCGCCTACAACGACAAGACGGAGGCGGACGCGATCGGGACCGTCTTCGGCCCGGAGAGCGCCGTCAAGGTGAGCTCGACGAAGTCGGTTCACGGCCACATGCTCGGCGCGGCGGCGGCGATCGAGTTCATCGTGTGCGTCAGCGCGATGCGCGACGGGCTCATCCCCCCGACCATGAATCTCGACAATCCCGATCCCGAGTGTTCCCTGAACCACGTGGCGAACGCCGCCGAGCGCCGCGGGCTCCGCGCCGTCATGAGCAATTCGTTCGGATTCGGCGGCCACAACGTGTGTCTTCTCCTGAGGAGGTTCGAGGAGTAACGATCGGGGCGATCCCGACCAACCATATGAATACCGCGATCGAACGCATCATCCGGCTGATCCGGCGGCCCGTCCCGGCCGGCGGGAGCGATCCCGCCGAGCTCGAGCGGCTCATCGGATACCGCTTCCGGAACCGCGAGCGCCTCATCGAGGCGCTCACGCACCGCTCGACGCTCGGGGATCTCCGGCCCGGGGAAAAACGCGTCACGTACGAGCGGCTCGAATTTCTCGGCGACTCCGTGCTCTCGCTCGTCACGAGCGATTTCCTCATGCGGAGCTTTCCCGACGAGAACGAGGG
>DHHN01000015.1:0-1509 GCA_002403295.1 bacterium UBP1_UBA4771
GGGAAGGGCGAGAAAGGCGAGAAGGGCGGCAAGGGAAAGAAGCCCGCGCGTCCCCTGAGCCTCAAGATGCGCCGCTCGGTCGCCGTCGGCAAGCTCATCGCCGAGGTCGCGCTCGCGAAGGGAATCAAGGCCGTCGCGTTCGATCGCGGCGGATATCTCTATCATGGACGGGTCGCCGCGCTCGCGAAGGCCGCGAGGGAAGGCGGACTCGAGTTCTAGGACGAGGGCGCCCGATCGGGCGCCGCACCTCATCCGCGGGGGTATGACCGGTGGATTTGACGGACGGAAAACCGACACAGGATCCGAAGGCGGCACCGGCACCGGCGCCGGCGCCGGCGCAGGCGCCGCGCGATGCGCGCGGGCAGCAGTCGTCCCGGGGGCCGAGAGGCTCGCAGGGCGGGCGCGATTCGAGAGGCGGGCGCGATCGCCGCGACCGCCGGGATTCGAGGGATTCGCGCTTCGGCGAGGATCAGGGTCCCGAGTTTCTCGAGCAGACGGTCCATATCAATCGCGTGGCGAAGGTCGTCAAGGGCGGCCGCCGCTTCGGGTTCAACGCCATCGTGACCGTGGGCGACGGGATGGGCAAGGTCGGCGCGGGGCTCGGCAAGGCGAACGAGATCGCGGACGCGATCCGCAAGGCGACCGAGGCCGCGAAAAAAGACATGTTCCTCATCCCGATGGTCAAGGGGACGATCCCCTACGGGGTGACCGGCGTCTTCGGCGCGGCGCGCGTCCTCATGAAGCCCGCGAGCCCCGGAACGGGCGTCATCGCCGGCGGCGCGGTGCGGGCCGTTCTCGAGGTTGCGGGCGTGAAGGACATTCTCACGAAATCGCTCGGCTCGAACAACCCGCACAACCTCGTCAAGGCGACCATGACGGGGCTCAAGAGCCTTCGCAGCGCCCGCGACGTCGCCGGGAGTCGGGGCATCACCATCACGAAGCTCTTCGGCGCGGCCCCGGACAAGCAGGGCGCCGAGAACGCCTGATAGCGAGGAACGGCCATGGCGAACATGTTGAAGATCACGCAAGTCAAGAGCATCATCAACTCGCTCAACGACAAGCACCGCCCCGTCATGAAGTCACTCGGCTTCTGCAAGAACCAGCGGACGCTGTACAAGAAGGATACGCCCCAGATCCGCGGCATGCTTCACAAGGTGCAGCACATGGTGGTCTGGGAAGCGATCGACGAGAAGGACATCGCGGTCCCCGCCGCGAAGGGACCGGGAATCACGGTTCTCGAGAAGGGAACCGCAAGGAGACAAGCGCGATGAAGCTGAGCGAGCTCAAACCTCCGAAGGGCGCCGTCAAGAAGCGCAAGCGGGTCGGCTGCGGCCCGGGCTCGGGACACGGCAAGACCTCGACGAGGGGCCACAAGGGACAGAAGGCGCGGTCCGGCGGCGGCATTCCCCCCTGGTTCGAGGGCGGTCAGATGCCGCTCCAGCGGCGCGTTCCCAAGAGAGGGTTCGTGAACATCTTCAGGACGGAGTATCAGGTCGTGAATCTCGACGG
>DHHN01000015.1:1519-3994 GCA_002403295.1 bacterium UBP1_UBA4771
GCAAGCCGGGCGATCCGGTCAAGATTCTCGGCCGCGGCGAGATCGGCGTGGCCCTCGAGGTCGAGGTCGACGCCGTGAGCCGGAGCGCCGCGGAGGCGATCCAAAAGGCCGGCGGCACGATCCGTCTTCTCTCGGGAAAGAAGATCCCCGGGCGTGACAAGCGGGAGAAGGAATAATGTTCAAGAAGCTGCAGGACATATTCGCCATCCCCGAGCTCAAGCGCCGGCTCCTCTTCACGATGGGGCTTCTCGTCGTGTACCGCGTCGGCGGCCACATCACGACCCCAGGCGTGAATCCGCTCGCGCTCCGGGCGGCGTTCGAGAGCCAGCAGGGGACGATCTTTGCCCTGTACGACCTCTTCGCGGGAGGCAACTTCTCCCGCGCGACGATCTTCGCGCTCGGCATCATGCCGTACATCAGCGCGTCGATCATCATACAGCTTCTCCAGGCGGTGATCCCGTTCTTCGAGAAGCTCGCCAAGGAGGGCGAGGAGGGCCGCAAGAAGATCACGCAGTACACCCGGTACGGCACCGTGGCGCTCGCGGCGGTCCAGTCGTTCGGCATCGCCTTCTACCTCGAGAGCCTCAACATCGGCGGCGCCGCCGTCGTGCCGATGCCGGGGTTCTTCTTCCGGATCCTCACGATGGTGACGATGGTTTCGGGGACGATCTTCGTGATGTGGCTCGGCGAGCAGATCACCGAGCGGGGGATCGGAAACGGCATCTCGCTCGTCATCATGATCGGCATCGTCGCGCGCTATCCGGCGGACATGCTCGATACGTTTCGGGCGCTCCGGCTCGGCACGATCAGCCCGCTCCGCCTCGTGATCCTTCTCGTGATCATGGTGCTCGTCACCGCGAGCGTCATCCTCATCACGCAGGGCCAGCGGCGCATCCCGGTGCAGTACGCCAAGCGCATCGTCGGACGCCGCGTGTACGGGGGCAAGGCGCAGTACATACCGCTGCGCGTGAACACGGCGGGCGTCATTCCGATCATCTTCGCCCAGTCGATCATGATGTTCCCCGGCACGCTCGCGGCGTTCTTCCGCAACAACGAGTTCATGATGAGCATGATGTCGATCTTCCGGCCCAGCTCGATGATCTACATGGCGCTCTACGCGATCATCATCATCTTTTTCACGTACTTCTACACGGCGATCGTCCTGAACCCGGTCGATCTCGCCGAGAACATGCAGAAGTACGGCGGATTCATTCCGGGCATCCGTCCGGGGAAGCGCACGAGCGAGTACATCGACCGGATTCTCACGCGGGTGACGCTCCCGGGCGCGATATTCCTCGCGTTCATCGCGATTCTGCCCGATATCATGATCCAGCGAGGAAAGCTCCCCGCCACGGTGTACTTCGGCGGCACGAGCCTCCTCATCGTGGTCGGCGTCATGCTCGACACGCTCCAGCAGATCGAAACGCACCTTCTCATGAGGCACTACGACGGGTTCATGAAGAAGGGGCACATGCGCGGCAGGCGGTTCTAGGAGGATGCGGATCGTGGCCGGTTTGCACGTGATCATACTCGGCGCTCCGGGGTCCGGCAAGGGGACCCAGGCGGCGAGGCTCGCCGCGGAGAAGGGGCTCCGGCACCTTTCGACGGGCGACATGCTCCGCGACGCCGTGGCGCGAAAGACCGAGATCGGGCTCCGCGCCGCCGAATACATGCGGGAGGGCCGCCTCGGTCCGGACGAGATCATCTTCGCGCTCATGCGCGAGGCCCTCGCCGCGTCGGCGGGAAGCGGGTGGAT
Source organism: bacterium UBP1_UBA4771 (assembly GCA_002403295.1). Classification (GTDB taxonomy): domain Bacteria; phylum Krumholzibacteriota; class Krumholzibacteriia; order Krumholzibacteriales; family Krumholzibacteriaceae; genus SSS58A. The sequence continues at coordinate 3,276 of DHHN01000015.1, forward strand.
TCTCGACGGGTTTCCGCGGACGCTCGCGCAGGCCGAGGAGCTCGACGGGATGCTCGCCGAGCGCGGGGAGCGGATCGACCGGGTCGTCAATATCGACGTCGATCCGGAGCTCATCGTGCGGCGGCTCTCGAACCGCCGGGTGTGCCCCGGGTGCAAGGCGGTCTACAACCTCGACACGATCAAGACGAAGGTTCCGGGCCGCTGCGACGCCTGCGGCGCCGAGATCGTCAAGCGCCCCGACGACGAGGAAGAGACGATCCGCAAGCGCCTCCGCGTCTACGACGAGCAGACCGCGCCCGTCATCGATTACTACCGCGCGCGCGGCGGGCTCGCCACGGTGGACGGGGCGGGCGGCATCGAGGAGATTTTCGCGGAGATACTCCGCGTGCTGAAATGATAGCGATCCGGAGCGGGACGGAGCTCGAGGAGATCCGGCGGAGCGGAGAGCTCCTCCGGGACTGCTTCGAGGCGATCGAGCCGTTGCTCCGGCCGGGCGTGACGACCGGCGCGCTCGACGAGGCGGCGGAACGGTTCATACGGTCGCGGGGGGCGGTCCCCTCCTTCAAGGGATATCAGGGCTACCCCGCCGCCATCTGCACCTCGGTGAACGAGCAGGTCGTGCACGGGATACCGGGCCCCCGGGAGCTGCTCGACGGGGACATCGTCGGCGTCGACATCGGGGTGTTCCGGAACGGCTGGCACGCGGACGCGTCGCGGAC
>DHHN01000049.1:0-1136 GCA_002403295.1 bacterium UBP1_UBA4771
ACTCTGCATGGCGTGTGAAGGCGCCCCGAGACTCCTTGAGTCCCGTCGCGCAGCCGGGTGGGAGGGCGGATATCCCACCCGGCTTTTGTTAGAGGCCGCGTGCGAGGGCCGGATCCGGAAAGAATCATTCAGATCCTCGCTTTCCGCGCGTAATCATTTGTTTACAATTGCCCCGCTTTGCGGTATAATTCTCGCAATCAAGCGAATATTCCTAGGGATCAGATAACTTCCGCCATCTCTTGGGCTTTGCGATCCGGCGAGCCGGCGTTGAATTCGCCGGCTGCCACTATTTCGTATGGCATTGAGAGATATGCAAATTTCAACGAAATTCCGTCCGATTGTCCGCTCAAGGAGGGGGTGGCCGTCATGAAACGGATCGTTCTCTTTCTTTGCGCCTCGATCCTTTTCCTCGCGTTCTCGGCCGGTATCGGCCTCGCGACGAAGATCGAGTATCGGAGCCCGCGCGAGCTCGCCGACGAATCCTCGCACATCGTGCGGGGTAGGGTCGAGCGCGTGCAAACGTTCTGGAACCGCGAGGGGACGAAGATATTCACGGAAGCCGTCATCGCGGTGGACGAGACGTACAAGGGCGCGGCGCTCCACGAAGCGCGCGTTCTTCAGCTCGGCGGAATCGTCGGCCACGTGAACATGCGCGTCGAAGGCGCGCTCGCGTGGAGGCTTGAGGAGGAGGTGCTGCTCTTCCTCGAGCCCGGCATGCAGGGCACGTTCAACATCGCGGGATTCTCGCAGGGGAAGTACGAGATCGAGCGCGATCCGAGGACGAACCGGGCGTTCGTGCGTTCACCGGGGCTTTCCGATACGGAGCTCGTGGGGAAGCCGGACGGGGCGGCGCCGCGGCGCATCGGTCTCGGGGATTTCATCGATGAAGTCGTCGGACGCAGGTAGAAAGGAGGGATCGCCATGAAGACGATAGCATTCGCATCGATGGTCGTTCTGGGGATCCTCCTTTTCGGATCCCTCGGTCTTTCAGGCACCGGCCGGGACCCGCTCCGCATGCCGAACGATCCGGACGGAGACGGCGTGCCCGACCCGTACGACCTCTGTCCGCTCGTGAACGCCTCATTTTTCGACCGAGACGGCGACGGGTGCATCGACGACCCGGTCAGCGCGCGCCA
>DHHN01000049.1:1292-7289 GCA_002403295.1 bacterium UBP1_UBA4771
GTTCGGGGCGGCGGTGCTCGCCGTGGGCATCTCGACCTCCTTCACCGTCGATTCGCTCTACAACGGAACGCAGTACCGCCCCGGACAGATCGTCGATGCGGACATGATCTTCAATCCGCTCAAGAAATGGCGGACGCCGACCGCGGGGGCGCAGGGCACGGATATACAGAGTGTCGCGACCCACGAGGCGGCGCATCTTTTCGGCATCGCCCATTCGCCGGTGCGGACCTCGACGATGTTCTACGTGCTGCAGCCGGGAACGGGGGCGGCGAGCCTCGAGACTGAAGACGAGCTCATGTTTTTCAAGGCGTATCCGGAGGCAGGCGCCCTCGCCGCCGCGAGTCGTCTGGACGGATCCGTTCTCGACGGATCCACGAGCGCTCCCGTGCCCGGTGCGATCGTGTACGCGATCGACGCCGCGTCGGGCGATACCGCCGCCGCGGACTACACCATGCCCGATGGAGGCTTTTGTTTCGTCGGCCTGCCGGACGGCGAATACTACGTCGCGATCCACGCCCTCGACGAAAGCTCGACCATCGGATACCTCAAACCCGCGTACGTCAATACTCTCATCGACACGACCGCCGTCACGACGTTCGTCGCCGAATACTGGGATCTCGCCGAGTCGAACGGAGACGATCCCGCGGCGAAAGACGCCGTCGCGGTCGGCGCCGGCGAGCCGCCGGCGGCCGTGACGATCGTCACCAACATCGACAGCACCCCGCCGACGATCGTTCGCATGATCCCCATCGCCAACACCGATACGGTGATGGTCGACGCGGTGATCATGATCACGTTTTCGGAACCGATCGATTACAAGAGCATCACCGGCAATTTCAAGCTCAAGGACGAGGTCGCAGGAACGTACTGCTCCGGAACGGCGACGGTGCTCAGGGACGATTCGGTCGTTGCCTTCACTCCATCGAAGCCGTTCAATTACGACAACGATTACTCGCTGACCCTTCTCGCCGGCCTCAAGGACAAGCACGGAAACGGCCTTTCCTCGCCGTATGAAGCCGCCTTTAAGACGATGCCGTCTCCGCCGCTCGGCATCGCGAGCCTCGCGCCGAGCAGAGGCGTCGTCGGATCGATCGTCGTCATAAGCGGCGTCGGCTTCACGAACGTTCCGGCCGAGAACGAAGTTCTCTTCGGCGGCGTTCCGGCGACCGTGCTGAGCGCGTTTCCGATGCGGCTCATCGTCACCGTTCCCCACGGCGCGACGAGCGATCTCGTGACGGTGACGGTGGGGGGGGCAACGAGCAACGGGATTACGTTCACCGTTCTGTCCGAGGAGGAGGTCGCGCGCGGATTCCGGAGCGGCATCACCTCCCTCGAGGCAATGCCCCGCTCCCTCGCGATCCTTCCGAACGGTGGTTACGCGTACGCCGCCACCGACAAGGGCGCCTCGGCCGTCGTCACGGATCCAGGGATCGAGGACTACTTGACGGTCGAGCAGATCGCCGTTTCCGGCGGGCTCGACGGCGTTGCACCCACCCCCGACGGCAAGCGCGTCTACGCCGTGAGCGCGCTGAACCGCAGGCTCTACAGGATAGACAGCGATCCCTCTCATGGCCTCCTTTTCAATACCGTCATCTCGGAGCATCCGATCGACGGGACTCCGCTCGGGATCGTCATCGATCCGGGCGGACGCCGCGCGTACATTCCGATCGCCTCGGGAGAGATACAGGTGTGGGACGTCTCCTACGGCAGCGCCACGTTCGAGCGACAGGTCGGCTTCATACCGCCGACGGGAGCGGGTCTTCGCGGGGCGATGGCGATGGATCCGGCGGGAAGGCGGCTTCTCGTCGCGGGCGGCTCCGGGAAAATGCTCGTGTTCGACGCCGGTCCCGATACGCTGCTGGCGGAGGTGCCGATTCTCGCCGATCCGCGCGACGTCGTCGTCGATCCCGCCGGGCAGCGGGCCTACGTGAGCGACGGGACGGGCAACGTATCGATCGTCTCGCTCGCGGGGCTCTTCAAGGTTCAGGACATCAACACGGGCGGATCGCTCCGCGGCATGACGATCACGCCGGCGGGGATGTTCCTGTACGCGGCGAACAGGGAACTCGACCTCATCGACGTGATCGATCTGCGCGAGTCGAGCCAGACCTTCCGGAGCGTCGTCGCGACGATTCCTCAGGAGATGGACCCGGTCGACATCGCGCTCTCCCATGACGGTTACTACGTCTTCTCGGTCGCCCAGCGAGGCGGACAGTTCATGGTCACGACGATCGGACTCGGCCCGACGCTCAAGAGCCTCTCGCGGCGCGCGGGCCCGCCGGGAACGAAGCTCGTGCTTTCGGGCACGGGGTTCGGCGCGGGTCCGGATGAATGCGCGGCCTCGTTCGCTCCAGGCTCCGGCCTCTCGGAACCCGTGATCGTTCCGGCCGAATACAGCTCCGGCACGATGATGCTCGTGACGGTCCCTTCCGCGGCCGGGAGCGGCCCCGTGCATATCGTCCGGCAGACCGAAACGGATCCGCAGCATTCGAACTCCCTCTATTTCCAAGTGCTCGAGCCTTCCGGCCCGGGACGGCTGCGGCTCGCGGCCCGAACGGCGGCGCCGGGCGGATACGATCTCCTTCCCGGCCTTGCCCTGTCCCCGACGGGCGATTTCCTCGTCGTCGGAGGCGAATATCCCGGGGTGGGAGGAGTGATCGGCGTCTATGACACCGACCCGGAGAGCGCCACCTTCAACCAGTTTCTCATAACGAACGGCGTGAGCGCCACGGGGCCCGACAGGATCGTCATCACTCCCGACGGGGAGCGCGCGTACGTCGTCATTCCCGATTCGGAGCGCATCCGCTGCATAAACGTGAACCGGTACTCCGGTCTTTTCGGGAAAACGATCGGTGAAATCAACCTGACGGGGATGGCGGGGACGGAAATCTCCGATATCGCGATCAGTCCGAGCGGAGAGCTGCTGCTGATCGCGGCGGATTCGTCGAGTGGATACACGTTCCTCGCCGTCGACATCGTGCCGGGATCGGTGAACGAGAATCAGATCGTGGGATGGCGCTGGGATCCCGTTCGCGCGCTCGACATCGAGTTCCATTCGAGCGGTCGGTACGCGTATCTGGCGGATTACAGAAACAGCGCCATCGCGGTGCTGTGCACCGACCCGCTCGATCCGCGCTATTTCCAGATCGTCGGCCAGGTGAGCGTCATGGCCTTCCCATGGGGGCGCGCGCCACAGTCGCTCTCATTCACGCCGGACGGGAATCGGTGTCTCGCCCTCTCGTTTCGGAAAGAAACGTATTACTGGGAATCCCTCAATCTCGACACGACCGATCCGGAGAATCCGGTGCTGCTCGAAGCCGTCGGCATCTGCGGCAACGACTTCATGGCGCTCGGCGAGATCGACGTGTCGCCGCGGGGCGACCGGGCGCTCGCCGCGGTCGGCCGCTGCGGCTATTTCAGCATCGATCTCACCGCCGATCCGGATACGATCATGAACGGCCTGTTCGACGAGTCCGCGTACACGACGATCGACATGGATTTCACGCCGGACGGCTCGCGCGTCTACGTGTCCGCGCCGCTACAGGACAGCATCTTCGTCTTCGACTTCAACGCGGCGTACCGGATCGATTTCGCGTCGGGAAATTACCAGAGCGGCGTTGTCGGAAAGCCGCTCCCCGTGCCCCTTCGCGTGCGCGTGAGCGAGCTCGACCCGATCATGACGCCTGTTGCGGGAGCCCCCGTTACTTTCACCGTGCTCACGGGGGGGGGATACTTCGAGGCGACCGGATCGACGACGCAGACGGTCGCAACCGGCGTCGACGGTGTCGCGTCGGTCCACTGGAAGCTCGGGGCCGTGACGGGCACGCAAACCGTTGCGGCGTCGGCGATCGGACTCCTCGGCTCTCCGCTCACGTTCATCGCCGTCGCGTATGACGATCCGGGGAGTTTGCCGCTCCAGCTCGTCGAGAAGGTGCCGCTCCACGGAACGGGCAACGTGAGCGTGACGACGGCAATTCAAGGGATTTTCAGCCGTCCGGTCGATCCGCTTTCCATCGGCGCGACTTCTTTCTACGTGGCCGACGAGCTGACCGGCACGCGCGTTGCGGCCTCGATCGGTTTCGCGTACGACAATACACGGGTATCGCTCCTGCCCGCCGCGGCGCTCGAGTACTCGCGCACGTACGATATCGTGGCGAACTCTCTCGTGTTGGACCTCGACGGAGGGCCACTCGTGAACCCGCACCTCTCGTTTTTCTCGACGGCCGCCAAGCCGCCGCTCGTCCTCACGTCGGTCTCCCCGCCGAGCGGCGCCGCCGGCGCGAGCATCGTGCTCTCGGGATTCGGCATCGATCCGCTCGCGGCGGACAACCGCATTCTCTGGTACGGCGCGCAGTCGGCTCCGTTCTCGGCGAACGTCGATTGCTTCAAGGTCAAGGTGCCGTTCGATGCCATTACCGGCCCCGTTCGAATCGTGAGCGCCGGCGACACCTCGAACGCCGCGCCATTCACCGTGCTCGTTCCGAGCACCTCCCCGATCGATGAGGTCATCGCGACGGTGAGCACCGGCACATCGACGAAGAGCGTTGCGGTGACTCCGGACGGGGCGATCGCCTACGCGGTGAGCCCGGATGGCGACGTGGTCGTTCCGATCGACGTCGAGGGGCAAACGAGCTATCCGAGCATCGCGGTCGGCGATTATCCCGTCGCGATCGCGATCCACCCCGAGGGCACGTACGCGTACGTCGTCAATTTCAATTCGAGCAGCGTTTCCGTCATCGTCGTCGATCCCGATTCGGCGGCCTTCAACACCGTCGTCCAGACGATTATCGTCGGCACGAATCCGCTCGATGTCGCGGTGAATCCGGACGGCGACCGCGTCTATGTGGCGAACGCGGGCTCCTCGAGCCTGAGCGTGATCGACGGCGACATCGCGAGCGCGACGCATCATCAGGTCGTCGCGACGATATCGACCGGATCCTCGGCGAAGAGCGTGGCGGTGACGCCCGACGGCGCCTGCGTGTACGTCGGCACGAATACGGGATACGTGATCGTCGACGCCGAAATGAACGCCGTCGTCGGCGCCGTTTCGACCGGTTCCTCGACGAAGAGCGTCGCGGTGACCCCGGACGGCGCGCTTCTCATTCTCCTCACGACGGGGGGAGACATCCTCATCGTCGACGTGCAGGCGGGCAGTCCGACCGAAAACCAGGTCGTCGCCACGATCTCCTCGGGCACGACGACGAAGAGTGTGGCGGTGAGCCCGGACGGCGCGCTTCTCTACGTCATCGTCGAGGGCAGCGACGTCGCGATCGTCTACTCGCTCACGATCATCGCGGGCGCCTCCGTTTTCGAGCCGGGCGTCATTATCCCGCCGACCCGCGTCGAGGTGTCGCCGATCGATACAATCCCGGCCGGAAACGATCCGGCTGACATCGCCTTCGATCCGTCCGGCTCGGGGTTTGCGATTATCTGCAGCGCGGGAGAGAGGACGGTCATCATTCTCAACGCCTCGAGCGTGCCGGTCGGGCCGCTCTCGGCGGCGGTCACGGTCACGCCGCACACCCTCAATCTCCGGTCGAACGGCCGGTGGGTGAGCGGGCGCATCGAGCTGCCCGCGGCCTTCTTCCCCGAGGAGATCGTGCTCGCGAGCGTTCTGCTCCAGAACGCGATCCCCGCCGATCCGGAACACTGGGAGATCGAGGACTGCGACGCGGACGGCATCCGCGAGCTCGTGTGCAAGTTCGACCGCGCGCTGTTTCAGGCGATCCTGCCGCAGGGCGAATACGTGCCGGTGGAGATCACGGGGAACGTGAGAAACCGCACCTTCGAGGGACTCGATACGATCCGCACGATCCGGCCGACGGTGAAGCATCCGACGGGCTGCGTGGTTACGATGGGCGAGCCAATGACGATCCTCTGGACCTCGCCCGCGGGGTTCCGCGTCGACGCGGTCAACGTGCACTGGTCGCCGGACGACGGCGCGACGTGGCACTCCGTCGCAGAGGGCATATCCGATGAGGGACATGTGCTCTGGCG
>DHHN01000049.1:7390-7756 GCA_002403295.1 bacterium UBP1_UBA4771
TGGAGCACGCAGACGGAGTCCGGTGTCGACGGATTCAACGTGCTGCGGGCCGATCGCGAGGACGGCTTCTTCGAGCGGATCGGCGAGGGATCGGTAGCGGCCCGAGGCGGGGCCGACGGCGGGCAGTACGAGATTCGAGACGGCGAGGTCTCGCTCAACCGGACCTACTACTACAAGCTCGAGCAGGTGTCCCGCGACGGCCGCCGGGTCATCGCCGGACCGTTCCGTCTCGACGCTCGCGCGCCGTTCGATCTCGCGCAGAACGTGCCGAATCCGTTCAACCCGACGACGCTCATCAAGTTCACGATCGCGGAGGATTGCCGCGTGACGCTCGTCATCTACGACGCGAGCGGACGCAGGGTCCGC
>DHHN01000049.1:7855-13518 GCA_002403295.1 bacterium UBP1_UBA4771
TCTCTCGCGGGCGGTTCGGATCCGTGAAAGCCCGGTCGTCGAATCCGGCGAGGTTTCGGCGGCCGGGCTTCTCTTATCCCGCCGGCCGGAGGCGCCGGAGCGCCTCCGCGGCATCGGTCTTGTCCGTCTCCGAGCCGACGCTTCCGAGCCTGCGCCAGAACGCGGCCGCTTCGGCGGGCTGCCCCGCGCGCGCGTGCCATTCGGCGAGGAGTCTCAGGAGCTCGGGGTTGTCCGGTATGATCTCGATCGCCTGCCGCCAGTACGAGCCGGCTTCCGATTCCCGGCCGAGCGCGGCGGCGGCGAGCCCCCGGTTCTTGAATAGATAACCGCGCAGCGGTCCCTCGGCGGGATTCGTCCGCTCCCGGACGATCCCCTCGTCGAGAATTCGGATCGCCTCCTCGGCCCTGCCGCGCCGGACGAGAAGAACGCCGAGGTTGTTGTAGGGCGCCGCGAGCGACGGGTCGGCGTCGATGGCGCGGCGAAAATACGTTTCGGCTCCGTCGAGATCGTCGAGCCGCCAGCGCACGTCGCCGAGGTTGTAGAGCGCGGCCGCATACCGGGGCGCGAGCGAAACGGCGCGCCGGAGCAGGGAATCCGCCTCGGCCAACGCGCCTTTGCGGATGTAGAGCATGGCGAGGTTGTTCAGGGGAATTTCCCAGCTTCCGTCGGCGATGAGAGCCTTTTGATACTCGATTTCCGCCTCCGGCATCCGCCCCGCGTCCTCGTGCGCGTGGGCGATGGAGTCGTGGCGCGCGGCGGCGGGACGGTCGCCGCGATGTTCGGCGCCGCGGAAGAAAACGACGGCGATCGCAACGGCGACGGCGACCGCGGGGACGGCGATCTTGAGGAGCAGGGTCGAGCGCGCGCGCGGCGCCGCCGGCTGCGGCGGCCGGATGGCGGAGCGAAGGGCGTCGCGGAACGAGGCCGCGTCGGCGAAGCGCGCGGCGGGATCCTTTTCGAGGGAGCGCTCGATCGCGCCGGCGATCGATTCGGGGAGGTCGGGAACGAGCTCGGCGATCGGGCGGGGCGCCTCGTTTGTGATGGCGTACATCGTCGCGAGCGGATGCTCGCCGGTGAACGCAGGCTCCCCCGCGAGAAGCTCGTAGAGCACGGCGCCGAGCGAAAAGAGATCGCTCGGCGCGTCGGCCGGTTTTCCCCTGACTTGCTCGGGGGACATGTAGCGCGCGGTGCCGAGCGTGGCGCCGTCGGCGGTGAGGGACGTTTCCCCGCCCAAGCGGGCGATGCCGAAATCCATGAGCTTCGCCGCGCCGTCCCGCGTGACGATGATATTTTCCGGCTTCAGATCGCGATGGACGATGCCCTCCGCGTGAAGTCGGGCGAGCGCGTCGAGGATGCCGGAGATCCAGTCGGCCGCCGTGGCCCACGGCACGGGGCCGCGGTCGATGACGGCGCGGAGCGTCTCGCCGGCGACGAGCTCCATGGCGAACCAGGGAGTGCCGCCGTCCTCGCCCGCCGCGTAGACGGTGACGATGTTCGGGTGATTGATGCGGGAGCAGGCCTTCGCCTCGCGCAGAAAACGCCTGCGAGCCTCGGCGCCGAGCGAATCGGGGCGTATGATCTTGAGCGCGACCTCGCGATCGAGGGCGGTGTCTCGGGCGCGGTACACGATCCCCATGCCGCCCTCGCCGAGCGCGCCGATAAGCTCATAGCCCGCGATCTTCGCCGGATCGGTCATGGGCCGCCGCGATCTTCCGCCGGCGCCTCTCTCAGCGCCGTTCGATGAGAAGGTTGTATTCCTCGAGCGCTTCCTCGGTCCGTCCCGTTTCGGCGTAGAGACGCGCGAGGATCGTGCGCAGCGCCGCGTTGTCCGGATCCGCCTCGATCGCCAGACGCGTCTCGGCGATGGCATCGTCGAAAAGCCGATGGCGGAAAAACGCGCTCGCCCGCACGATGCGGCGCGCGGACGCGCTCGGAGCGCGTTCCGTCTCGGCCGCCGCGAGCATGTCGGCGAGCGACCGCTCTTCGACTTCGGGCAGCACGTCGAAGAATCCTGCCGGGGTCCTCGCCGGCGGAATGCGGAGCGGATCGGTCGTCTCGAGGGTCCACGAGTAGATCGTGCCGGGTTCGAGGGGCGGCTCATCGGCCGGATACTCCGCGGCGTTCGTTCCCGTAACGTCCGTTTGCCAGCGGAGCCCCGCCTCGTCGTACAGCTTGAGGCGCAGCTCCGTCGACGGGTCGGCCGCCGACCAGCGGAAGCGCGGATGCCCCCCGCGGACGGCCGTCCGGCACGGCGCCTCGAGACGGATGTCGTTCATCGTTCCTCCCGAGCGGAGCGCCGCGAGCGTGCTCACGCCTTCGGCGTCCTTGAGCGTGAGAAAGCTCTGCACGGACGCGAATGTTTCGCCCGCCGCCGGCGCCGCGCGCCCCGGGGCCGTCGCGCCGGCCGTCCGAACGACGAGGCTGCTCGACGAGCCGACGGTGATCCACGTGCCGTTTTTGAAATGGATCTCGGCCTGCGCTCCGGGACCGGTGCGGATCTCGTCCCCCGCGCCGAGGGGGAGTCCGTAGGCCCCGGGCGCCGTCGTGCCGTCCGTCCGCCGCACCGTGACCTCGCCCGTGCAGGAGAGGAGCAGCGCGTCGGGCGACTGCGCCCGCGCCGGCGCGGCGGCAATCATCGTTCCGAGCGCCGCAATGGCCGCGAGTGACAGGAAAATCGTTTTCATGCCGAATTCATCCCCCTCGTATGCGGTGTGCGCGAATCAGTCCCTCGATGGCGCGAGTATACGCCGCCGAAGCGCGGCGGCCAACGAAAAAGAACGGCACGCCGGGGCGGCGTCCGGGGCCCGAGCGATCGAGCCCGCGGGCCGTTCGGCGCGCGGCGGCGGCGTTCCGGATCGTCGCGGCGTTACGGCTTTCCGGTTTTCCCATATTTCTTCAGTTTCGAATACACGGTCGGCTTCGAAATGCCGAGCAACGCGGCCGCCTTCGTCTTGTCGCCGATCTTTTCGACCACCTTGCTCACGATCATTCCCTCCACGCGGGGGAGTATCGGATCGGCGGCCGTGAGCTCGACGCGCTCGACGAGCTCGTCGATCGTTTGCTCGAGCGTCGCGCGCTCCTCGGCGCGGACGATCTCGCGACGCTTCGCGATGGCGTCGGGCAGGTCCTCGGGGAGGATCGTTTCCCGCCGCGTGGCGATGATCGTCCGGTTGACGATGTTCTCGAGCTCGCGCACGTTTCCCGGCCAGTCGTAGGCGACGAGACGCGCCATCGCCTCGGGAGAGATCTTCTTCACGGGCATGCCGTAGAGGCGGCAGAAGGTGGCGAGGAAGTGGAGCGCGAGCGGCTCGATGTCCTCGACACGCTCGCGGAGATCGGGAATGCGGATGGGAAACACGTTGACGCGGTAGTAGAGGTCCTCGCGGAATCTCCCCTCGCGCACGAGCGAGAGGAGATCCTTGTTCGTGGCGGTGATGATCCGCACGTTCGTCGAGATCAGATGCGAGCCGCCGACGCGGTAGAAGGTCCGGTTCTCGAGCACGTGAAGCAGCTTCGGCTGGAGCGCGAGCGGCATGTCGCCGATCTCGTTCAGGAAGATCGTGCCGCCGTTCGCCGATTCGAAGTGGCCGATCCGGAGCTTGTGGGCGCCGGTGAACGCGCCGCGCTCGTGGCCGAAGAGCTCGCTCTCGAGGAGCTCGGCGGAGATCGCGGCGCAGTTGAGCGAAACAAACGGCTTCTCCGCCCGGGGGCCGCGGTAATGGATCGTCCGCGCGATAAGGTCCTTGCCCGTTCCGTTCGAACCCGTGAGCAACACCGTCGTGTCCATGTCCTTGATGCCGTCGAGGAGCCCGTAGAGGTGCCGCATCGGCGCGGAAGATCCGATCACGTCTTGGAACCCGGCGCGTTTTCCGGTCCGGGCGACCGAGGCGCCCGCCTCGAAGCGCGATTGTTCGAATCCCTCGATCCGCTCGTACAGGAGCGCGCGTTCGAGCGCGAGCGCCGCTTCCTGGCAGAAGGCGACGAGCAGGCTGTGGTCGCCGTCGCCGGTGCGTTCGCCCTCGCGCGACGAATCGAGGTACAGGAACGCCGTCGTTTCGCCGCCGAGGCGCAGCGGCACGCACAGGATGCGCGGCCGTTCCGCGAGGAACTCGGGCGGGACCTTCCCCTCGGGAACCGTCGAGCGGGTCGTGTCGAGCGGGTATCCGAGCCGCAGCGCGACCGCGAGCACGGCGAGGATGCGGCGGTCGGCGAGCGTCCCGGAAGCCGCGAAATCGCCGCTCGCGGCGGCGATCCGGAACGCGTCCCTGCCGTCCGTCTTGCGCAGGAGCGCCGAGCGCTCCATGCCGGTGATGCGGAGCGCGGCATCCACGACGAGGCTCTCGATCTCCGCGGTTCCCCGGGCGGCGCGGACCATCGCCGTCAGGCGGCACAGCGCGTGAAAACGGTCCGTGTCGGATACGATCTGGCCGCGGCACAGCGGCGAGCGCTTCTCGACGCTTTCCCGCAGGAGGCGCACCGGGAGCGGCACGTGCTCGCTTTCCCCGACGGCGGAGAGCGATCGCAGGAGGTATTCCCGGGCGAGCGGCTCGTTCCCCTCGGCGAGCGAGAGCGAGCCGAGCTCGGCCGCCACGCCCGCCGCGGCGTTCGTTCTGCCGAGGAGCGCGAGCTCGAGGCTCCCGCTTTCGAGCTTGAAGCGTCCGTCCTCGACGCGACCCTGCGAGATGAGCATCCTCCCCTCGAGGAGCGAGAGGAGCACCGCCTCGAGCCGGGAACCGATCAGCCGGTTCAGGGCGCGCGCCTCGCCGAGATATCTCGCCGCGTCGGCGGCGTCACCGGCCGCCAGGCGGAGCTCGCCGAGCTTTCGCAGCACGACGGCGCGCTCGCGGATCGATTTCGTCCGGTCGCAGAGGTCGAGATCCTTTTCGTAGCATGCCGCCGCCTTCTCGCCGTTCCCCTGGAGATACTGGATCTCGCCCATCGTTCCCCACGCCTCGGCGAGGAGCTGCTGGTTTCCGATCGTCTCGGCGAGATGCGCGGCGGTGGCGCAGCTGCGCTCCGCGTCGCGGTATTTCTCCACCTCGAGATAGACGAGCGCCTGATTGAGGTGGGCCGCGGCGAGGCCGGGGAGGTTCTCGTGGCGCTTCTTGATCTCCATGCTTTTCGCGAAGCACGCGAGCGCTTCGGCGTACGCGCCGAGGGAGCGGTAGACGAGACCGAGGTTGTTGTACGTCGAGGCGATCCCGATCTCGTCGCCGCATTCCTCGCGGAGCGCGAGGCAGCGCTTGTAGCACAGGACCGCGTCCTCGTACTTGCTGCGGTTCCAGTTGATCGTCCCCATGAGATTGTACGACTGGGCGATTTCTGCGGGATCGCGTTTCTCGTCGAGGAGCCGATGCACGAGGAGACAGTGCTCCCACGAGCGGTCGAACTCGCCGAGGCGGTACTGAATCCACGCCATGTCGTTGTAGAGCTTCGCGCGCTCCCGCGAGAGGAGCTTGTCGCCGTGCGTTTCGAGCGCCTGCTCGAGGAGCTCCTGCGCCGCGGGGAACTCGCCCCGCTTCTCGAGGATCTCGCTTTCGCGGCGCGCGGCCTCGACGGCGAGCGCGCGGAAACGCGCCGTCTCCGGCTCGCGGTCGATCTCCTCGCGGCAGCGGCGGTAGAAGCATTCCGCCGCCCCCGTGTTCCCCGTCATCGAGAAATGC
>DHHN01000049.1:13627-19787 GCA_002403295.1 bacterium UBP1_UBA4771
ATCGCCGGCACGCCGCGCCGCTCGTCGAGGAGACGCGCGACGTTCCGGTGAATCGATTCCCGCCGCTCCGCGGACAGGGTTTCGATCGCCTCTCCCGCGATCGATCTCCCGGCGAGCCGGTACAGCACGGCGAGAGCGCCGTTCGAGAGCGCCGACGCGCCGGCGCGGGAGCGCACGAGCCCCCGGGCCTCGAGCCGCCGGAGCGCGTCGAACACGCTCCGTTCCTCGGGAGCGTAGACGGCGAGGATGAAGGAGAGCGGCGCCTCGAAGGCGAACGCGGCGAGGAACGCGAGCACGGAGCGGTCCTCGGATGCGAGCGATTCGAGGAATCGGCGCCCGCCGGCTTCCGGCGCCGCGCCGGGCGCTTCGATCGCCGCGATACGATCGAGCCGCTCGAGGGCGAACGCCTCCGGCGCCGTCCCGCCGCCGTCGCGCCCCGGGCCGATCCGGTCGAGGAGGCGCCGGCGTTCGGCCGGCGGAAGCGGCGGCAGGTCCACTTCGCGGATGTCCACGCCGCGCTTCGCGATCTCGTCTCGGATCGCGGCAGCGATCGGGGCATCGCCGTTCCCGCCGACCACGGCGACGGTGAGCCGGCATCGCTCCGTCGCCTGGCACAGGTAATCCATCACGCAGCAATCGAGGAGCGGCTCTTGCGCATGGTCGTCGACGAGCGCGAAATCGGCGCCGTCGACCGCTTCCTTTTCGGCGACGTCCTGGAAGATCGACTGGTCGCCGGCGATCGCGCCGCAGCGGTATCCCCATTCGTCGACGAGGATCCGCTCGATGTGCTCGAGAAAGTGGGTCTTTCCCTCGCCGCCCGCGCCCCGGAGAAAGACGAGGACGCGCTCATCGTCGCGGGCTTTGAGCGCGATATGCTTCATCGCGCGGATAGCGGCGGCGGGAGGATGCGCGCGAATGACGCGCGCGGGAAAGATCCGGTCCGCGGACACGGGCGCTTCCGCGAAGGCGGCGAGCGCCTCGATCGCCGCGTGGTACTCGCGGCCGGCGGTTTCCGGGCCGAGCGTCCGGAGGGCGTCCGCGACTCGTTTCGCGCGCTCCGCCGCGTCGGGATCGAAGTGCCGGGCGGCCGTCGAGAGGAGATCCGCCGCGGCGCGAAGGTCGCCGTAGGGCGGCTCCGCCGCTCCGTCCCGCGAGCCGGACCGGATGCTCGCCAGAATCGCGCCGGGAACGAGGTATGCCGTCGGAAGGATGCCCGGCGCGTCGTTCGCCATGTACATCGATTCGAGGGAGAGATTCGAGAAGGCGCATCCGTCGGCGAGGCGCGCGAGCGTGTACGAGAGCAGGACGCGCACGTGCGCGAGCGCCCGGGCCGGTTTCATGAGAGGGAGCGCCTTCGTCAGAGGCACGAGGTCGACGCGGGGGATGAGAAAGGTGACCGATCCGTTCGTTTGCTGCAGGGAAAGGGCCGGCGTCGCGACGGCCCCGGACTTCGCGAACAGGTAATCCCGCATCCTGAGATCGTCGATCGACAAGGCGAGGTTCGCGGGTATCTCGAGGGAGAAGAAGAGGTATTCCTTCTCGCTCAGGCTGTCGCTCACCAGGCAGCCGTGCCAGGGCGGAAATTCGCCGAGCGCCGTTCGCACGACGTAGCGGGAATCGAGCGCGACTCGCGTCTGTTCGTTGTTCATGGCGGCGCAACCGTTAAGGAATTTGACCGGGTAAAATTACTTTACCGCACCATGGACGCCGATTGCAAGAAAAAAATGAAGGGGCCGCCGGCGTATCAGGGGATATAGAGCAAGCGCCCGCAGTTCTCGCAGGTCTGAAGCTCGACGCGGCTCGCCGACGAGAAGAACGACGTGGGGAGCTTCACGAAGCAGCCGAGGCACCGGGAACCGGAAACGGGCAGAATGGCCACCGTGTAATGCTCGGCGAGCTTTTCATATCGGTTGAGGAGCGTCTTCGGAACGGCGGAGGCGAGTTTCGTGCGCGCTTCCTGGAGCACCGAGAGGCCGGTGAGCTTGAATCCGAGATCCTCGAGCTCCTTCGAGGTGGCCTTGTCCTTGACCTCTTTGATCATGATGTCGAGGTCCTGGAGCGCGATGAGGAGCCGGTGCTCGTCTTTCAATCGTCTTTCCCTTCGAAGATGCCGACGAGCGAGGGGAAATCGACGGTTTCGTTCAGTGCCTTGAGCTTCGCGGGTTTCTGGATGAGCCCGATGAGCTCGCTGAGGATGGCGAGATACGTCTCGGAACCCTTGTCCGACGGCGCGAGGATGAGGAAGAAGACGTGCGTCGGTTTCCCGTCGAGCGCTTCGAAATCGACCCCGGCGGCGGAGCGGGCGAACAGCACCGTGAGCTCCTTGATGGCGAGCGAACGGCCGTGCGGGAAGGCGACCCCGTTTCCGAGCCCCGTGCTGCCGAGGTTCTCGCGGTTCTTCAGCATGTCGAGGATGAAGCGCTCGTCGGATATCCGTTTCTGGAGAGCGAGGTGATGCACGATCTCCGTCAGCGCGCTTATCTTCTTGCGCGACCGGAGATGGAATATGCAAAGATCCTCTTCGAAGAACGAAATCAGCTTGGAAGCTTCCATACGCGCCCCAATATATCATTCACCTCGCACGCATGTATAGCAATTTTATTGTTCGGCGACAACATATTTTTTGCTACCCTTCGACGGATGCGGATGCGCACAACGTACGGAGCGGAGCACGATTGCGATGACGGCTGAAGAAATCGTCGAGGGTCTCGTCGTTCGCAAGAGCGGCGCCGAATTCGCCGTCGAGCGCGGCGGCGTCGTGGCGCCGTGTTCCCTGCCCGGCAAGATGCGCCTCTCCGGCTCGCCGCGGGAATTCCTTCCCGTCGTGGGAGACAGGATCCGTTTCCGGATGGAGCGCGGCGGCGCGCGCGGAATCGTGACGGAGGTGTTGCCGCGCCGCTCCCTCCTCGCGCGCGTCGATCCGTCCCAGCGATCCGGCTGCAGCGTCATGGCCGCAAATATGGATCTCGCCGTTCTCGTGTTCGCCGCCCGGGAACCGCGGTTCAACGAGCGCATGCTCGACCGCATGCTCGTCGCCGCCGAGTGCGGATCCATGGAGCCGGTGATCTGCATCAACAAGATCGATATCGCCGCCGACGCCGCCGCGCTCGACCAGGCGCTTCATCCATACCGGGCGATGGGGTACCGGGCGATCCTTTCGAGCGCCGTGACGGGCGAGGGCGTGGTCGAGCTCGCCGGACTGCTCGCCGGCCGCCTCTCCATTCTCGCCGGACCGTCCGGGGCCGGAAAAACCTCGCTCATATCGCGCGTGCAGCCGGGCCTCGAGCTCGCGGTCGGAGACGTGAGCGCGAAAACGGGCAAGGGAAAGCACACGACCTCCCATTTCGAGCTTCACCGTCTCGGCGCGGGGGGATATCTCGGCGATACGCCCGGCGTCCGGGAGTTCGGGATCTGGGGGGTTTCGAGGGCCGCCCTCTCCTCGCATTTCAGGGATTTCGCCCCGTTTCTCGGAGCATGCCGATTCGCCGCCTGCACGCACAGCCATGAACCCGATTGCACGGTCAAGAGCGCGGTCGGATCCGGCGGCCTTTCCCGGGGGCGATACGAAAGCTATCTGCGCATACTGGAAACCCTTCCGGAGCGGTGAGGGTGGGGGCGTCCGACGCCCGGGCCGGCGCGCGGGCGGTCCCGCGGCGCGCCCGTTCGGCGGCGGGACGGAGAAATATAAACGGCGGCCCGGGGAGGGCCGCCGTCCGCAAGAAGGGATCTTGGGATGGGGGCAAAACATCCGCTCTCTGATTCGTGATACGCGGGAGCCGGGCATGAAGTTCCAAATAAATGAAAAAATATTTCGGGGGCCTCGGTGAGCAAACGGATCGAACGAACGCTCAAGCGCGCCTTTGCGCGGTTTGTCGCGCTCTTTCTCGACCGGCGCCGGATAACGCCCGGCGAGTTCAACGATATGAAGATATCGCGGCTTCTCGTCGTTCGCCAGCATAACCAGATGGGAGACATGCTGCTCGCCGCCGCGGCCTTCCGCGGTCTCCGCCGGCGATTCCCCGAAGCGCGGATCTCGCTCGTCGCCGCCCCCATCAACGCGGCGGTCGCCGCCAGGAATCCCTACGTGGACGAGGTGCTCACCTACGCGAAGCGGCGCAACCGCGGGAATCCCCTCGCGCTCGCCGCGTTCGTCGCCGAGCTCCGCCGCCGGCGCTTCGACGCGGTCATCGTGCTCAACACCGTGTCGTTTTCGATCACGAGCATGCTGCTCGCCGCCTCGAGCGGCGCGCGGGTCCGCCTCGGATCGACGAGCGAGCCCTTCGGGCACGATCTCTCCGCGAGATTCTATCATCTCGAGCTGCCCCTCCCCCGGCCGGAAGAGCTCGCCCTGATGCACGAGAGCCGCCATAACCTCTATCCGCTCGCCACGATCGGCGTCCGGGAGGACGATCTCCGGTCGGTCGTCGTCCCGACGGCCGGCGAGGAGGCCGACGCCGGGCGTTTCATCGCCGCGGCCGTCGGCCGGGGATCGCCCTTCGTCGTCATCCATCCGGGAGCGGGAAAGCAGGGGAATGTCTGGCCTCCCGCGCGGTTCGCCGAGGTCGCCTCGGCGCTTCGGGAGCGGCACGGCGCGGGCGTGATCGCCGTGCGCGGACCGGTCGACGGCTCCGCCGCCGACGCGTTTCTCCGCGCGTGCCGGATTCGCCCGGCGGTCGTTTCGTCTCCCGGGATCGGGTTCCTCGCGAGCCTCATGAAGCGCGCGTCCTGCACCGTCTGCAACGACACGGGCGTCATGCACGTCGCCGGCGCCGCCGGCGCCCGATGCGTCGCCGTGTTCGGGCCGACGGATCCACGCCGCTGGAAGCCCGTCAACGAAACGGTCGTCGCGGTGCGCGCGGACGACGGGAGGGTCGAGTCGGTCGCCGTCGAAGCGGTGCTCGCGGCGATCGAGCGCTTACTGGCCGTCTGAGACGGGGACGAGGCGGATGGCGATGCGGAGCGGTTCCTCGACCGGCACGTGGACGTCGGTCGACCACGAACGGTATCCCGGTTTCCTGAGCTCGATCCGGTGCGCGCCCGGCGCGAGCGGGAGGGCCCGCGCGAGCGGCAGCGCTCCGCGGTACGCGCCGTCGACGTAGAGACGGGCGCCCGGGTCGGATTCGACGAGGAGCGATCCGGCGACCTCCGCGAGCACGACGCGGCGGCGCGAGAGCTCGCCCTTCGCGATGCGAACCGTTTCGACGTAATCCCGGTATCCTTCCCGACGGCAGACGATCTCGTGCGGTCCGGCCGCGATCTCGAGCATCGAGATCCTCCCGCTCGCCGTGACGGGCTCGCCGTCGATGATGATGGAGGCCGCCGGCTCGACCGCGATGTCGATGTATCCCGTTTCGGCCGCGCGCGGGGGACGCGCCCCCGCGGCGGAGGGCGCGGGCGAGACCGCGGTTGCCTCCGGAGACGCTCCCGCGCCGGGCACCGTCGCGGGGGCAGCGGGAGTTTCCCGGGGCGTCGGGGCCTCGGGGGCCCCGGCGGGAATCTCCGCCTCCGGCGACGGCGTATCCGCGCCGGGCGGCGAGACGTCGCCATCCGGAATCTCCCGGGGCGGCGGCGCGTCGAGTGCCCCGTCATCGGTGCCGCCCCGCGCCGTCGAATCGGCCGCGGGGTCCCCGGCCGGCGCGGGTCCGCGGAAATCGCCGGGACCCGGGACCGGTTCGTCGATCGGCGTCATCGTGACGCCGGGGAGGGGCTCGCCGAGAACGGCCGGGATCGTCTCGCGGCTCGGCGGGGCCGGATCGGCGAAGCCCGCGCGGATCGATTGCGGGAGGACGCCGAGGAAACCCGTGTGCGCGGCGGCGATGGCGACGAGCGCCGCCGCGCCCGCCGCGATCGCGAGCGCGCGCGCGGGGGATCGTCCGCGGCGCGCCTTCGGCCGGCGCGGGCGGCTCCTCGCGGCGTCGTCCGCGCCGCACGCGAGGCGTCGCAGTCGCTCGCGCGCGGCGGCGACCGCCGGCCCGCCGAGCGTTTCCTCGATTGCGCGCGCCATTTCGGCGGCGTCCCGGAAGCGCTTCGCCGGGTCGAGCTCGAGAGCCTTCATGACGATCGCCTCCGTCTCGGGGCGGACGTCGCTTCTCCGTTTCCTCGGCTCCACGGAGACGCCCTGCAGTATCTTCCGTATCACCGCCGCGTAGGTGTCGCCGAA
>DHHN01000049.1:19885-22530 GCA_002403295.1 bacterium UBP1_UBA4771
TTGGCGAGGCCGAAATCCGTGATGACGACGCGTCCGTCCCGGGCGATCATGACGTTCCCGGGCTTGATGTCGCGGTGAATGACGCCGCGCCGGTGCGCATGACCGAGTCCGAGGCAGATCTCCCGCGCCGCGAGGAGCGTGAGATCGTCTCCGAGCACGGGTCGCGCGGCGAGCACTTCCTTGAGGCTCGGTCCGTCGATGTGCTCCATGACGATGAAATGGCCGTCGCGGTCCTCGCCGAAGTCGATGATCCGCACGATATTCCCGTGGTCGAGGCGGGCGGCGGCCTTCGCCTCGAGCTCGAAGCGCTCTGCGAAGCCGGGTTCGGCGGCGAGGTGGGCGTGCAGGCGCTTGACGACGACGGTTCGGTCGAGCGAGGTCTGGACGGCCTTGAAGAGAACCGCCGTGCCGCCCGTCGCGAGCGTTCCCGTGATCCGGTACGTTCCATCGATGGTATTCATCGCGCCGTCGCGAGCCGCACGGCGAGGGATTCCGGCAGGCCCGCGCTCCGTATCTTGTCCTGCGCGCCCCGGACATCGTACGGGACGCGTCGAATGCTGATGATGCCTTTTCGCGCGTCGAGCAGGGCGAAACTCGCCGCGGCGACGCCGTCCCGCGGTTGCCCGACGCTTCCCACGTTGACGAGGTACCGCGATCCCGGAGCGACCGCGGCGAACGTCCCGCGAATGACACGCGATCCCCCCGCGCCGTCGCGCTCGACGATGCCGGGGACGTGCGTGTGGCCGATGAAGACGAATCGTTCGGCCGTTTTCGCGAGGATCGCGTCCACCTGGGTGAGCGTATAGACGTATTCCCAATCCATCGGCGCCGCGGGCGAGGCGTGGGCGAATACGCAGTCGCCGTGGCGGCGCACCGTGTCGTACTCGCCGAGGAGCTCGCGGTTCGACGGGACGATCGTCCGGCAGGTCCACCGGATCGCCCGCTCCGCCGTTTCGCTGAACGAGCCGGTATCGATGAGGCCCGCCGCCGCGACGTCGTGGTTGCCCGCGATGCGGAGCGAGGCCCGCCCCTCGACGAGCGCGACGCATTCGTTCGGATTGGCGCCGTATCCGACGACGTCCCCGAGGGAGACGACGAGATCCGGGCGGAGTCGCTCCGCTTCCTCGAGCACCCGCTCGAGGGCTTCGACGTTTCCGTGCACGTCCGAAAAGACGAAATACCGCATTGCTATTCCTTGAAGACGAATTCCTCGGCGCCGATCGTGATGAGATCCTCCCGCTCGAGGGCCTTTTCGTCCGTTTCCTCGCCGTTGATCCGCACGCGGCCGCTTCCGCGCGCGCGGAGGACGTAGTCGTCTCCCGCCCGTACGATTTCGACCCGCACGCGCGGGGCGAAAAACCCCCGGAGCCGGATGTCGGCGTCCTTCGCCCGGCCGATGACCGTCCTCTCCTTCTCGAGCGGGAACTCGTCCATCGCCGATTTCCGGAAGAGCCGCGGCTCCGGCCGCGGACCCGCCCCTCGGGAGGCGTCCGGCCGTGGGGGGGTGGAGCCGTGGAATTGCGGGACGATGATCGTTTGGTCGAGCTCCCCGGGCGCCGCGCCTTCGAGGGTCGGAATCTGGAACAGGATGTCGTATTTCCCGATCGATATGACGTCCCCGTCCGCGAGGCGGGCCGAGGTGACGGGCGCTCCGTTCAGCATCGTGCCGTTCTTGCTCGCGAGATCCCGCACGACGTATCCGTCTCCGCACGAGGCGACGGCGGCGTGCGAGCGCGAAACGCTCAGGTTGTCGATCACGACGTCGTTGTCGGGAAGGCGCCCGATGGTGACCTCGGGTCCCGAGAACGCGTACGCCTTGAGCGGTCTTCCCTTGAGCCGCACGACGAGCCTCGGCGGCTGGCTCAGAAAAAAGGACGCGATCGATCCGGCGAAGCCGGCGGGGATCGACCGCACGTCCTCCGCGTGCGTGACGGAGAGGTCGGTGAAGAGGTTCAATTCGAGCGGGTGCTTCGCCGATATCGTATAGACGGCGACGAGGAAATCCTCGCGGGCATCATGTCCGTCCCGGGCGGAGTCGCGGCGTCCGCGGTGGCAGACGGCGGGCGTGCCGCCCTGGCAGCGGAGCACGATGAGCTCCGCGCGGTCCCGCGCCGTGAGCACCGCGTTCGCCGAGTCCGTTCCCATCCGGTCGAGGAGCTCGTCGATATCGACGAGGGTCGAGGCGACCTTGAGATCCGGTTTCTTCTGCCCCCACACGAGCAGGGCGTGGAAGAGCGCGAGGTCGATCCGGTACGCGACCATCTGCGGAAATTGCAGACGCCGCAGCCGCGCGAAAAACTCGCGCAGCGGCACGGCGCGCACCCGCTCGCCGTCGTGCGCCCCCGCCCAGTAGAGCTGCCCCTCGTTGAGGAACAGGAGGTACTGGATGTCGCCGCTCGCGATCTCGATCACGACGGGCGCGGCGCGGCTCGCCTCGAGGTGCTCGCGGCAGAGCGCGTCGAAGTCCGCCGGATCGAGCTCCCGCGGCTCGAGCAGAACGGACCGGTATGGGATCTGCAGTCGTATCATCGCTCCGAATCCTTGCGCCGCCGCTACTTCACTTCGGCGTGGAAACGCTTGAGGTTGCGTTTCGCCTTCTCGTTCGCGGGGTCGATCTCGAGGGCCCGCTTCCACGCGCCGATCGC
>DHHN01000118.1:0-3941 GCA_002403295.1 bacterium UBP1_UBA4771
GTCCGGACCATGTGGTTCGGCTTCAGCTACATGTACGTTCGCGACGACGTGCAGTCGATTCCGCAGGATCGGTTCGAGATCGCGAAGGACGTGTTCGACTGGATGCAGAACGCCACGAACACCGACGTGACCGACGCGAAGACGCCGTCGGCCTACGCGCTCGCGCAGAACTTCCCGAACCCCTTCAACCCGTCGACGACCATCCGGTTCGACATGCGGGAGAAGGGCTTCATGACGTTGAAGATCTACAACGTCGCGGGACAGCTCGTGCGCTCGCTCGTCGAAGGCGTGAAGGATGCGGGCTCCTACAACGTCGCCTGGGACGGCATGAACGACCGCGGCGGCGCGGTGGCGAGCGGCATCTACTTCTACAAGATGGAGACCAAGGACTTCAGCCAGACGAAGAAGATGGTCATGCTGCGGTAGCATGCCGTCGACCGGGTCTCGCTGATTGACCTGGAAGGAGCCGGGGGCCTCGCTCCCGGCTCCTTTTTTGCCCTTCGGGCGCGCCCGACGGCGTTTTCCCCCCTTACCCCGGCCGCCCATGAAAATCAGTTTGACAGAACGCCATGAAATCCTATATTACATATAGCTTTGGGATGCTGTTTGAACGCGATTTCAGAACATAAAGAAGGGGACTATGGGACGGATGAAAGCATGTGTCGCTGTGGAGGCGGCGTTGGCCGCCGCGCTCGTTCTCCTTATCTTGCTCCCCGCCTGCCGCCGGGAGAAGGAGCCGCTCGATCGAAACAAGGCGCCCAACACGTTTCTCACGAAGGCTCCGACCGAGACGACGGCGACCGACTACCGGGTGCACATGTTCTGGTATGGAACGGACGAGGACGGAACGGTCGAGCGGTATATGTGGTACATATCGGATACCCTTCTCACCCTGAACCCTGACCGCAATCCCGCCACCGAGCAGCGAGATTGGAATCCGGCGGCGCGCATCGCCGATTACCTGAAAGGGCGGTTCACGACGCAGACCGACACCGTGATCATCTTCAAGGGATTCGACGACCGCAAGCTCGCCCAACTCAACCGGCAGGCATTCCATATCGCGGCGGTCGACGACGGAGGCCGCATCGACCCCAGTCCGGCCCGCATCCAGTTTTTCGCGCGCGTCCGCGGGATTCCGCGGGTGCAGTTCTGGCTGAACTTCGGCGCGGGGGACAGGCCCTACGTTCCGGCCGCCCTCGATACGATCAGCATGTTCGCCCCCTTCACCATCAAGTTCCGCGCAACGACGGTGAACAACGCGATCACGGGCTACCGATGGAGCTACGGAAACAAGGTCTATCCCGATTACAACAACGACGGCAATCCCGATTGGCTCATCCCGGAGCGCCAGACGGATACGATCTCCATCTTTCTTCCCAATACCGGGGCGGACGTCGTTCCGAGCGGCGCGTTCAATTTCAAGGTGATCGCCCGCGACGAGGCGGGCGCGCTCTCCAAATCGGACATCATCACGGGCGAAGGCGTCTGCCGGGTCGTCGTCAACCACGATCCGGACACGGAGATCCTGTACGGCGACTGCTTCTATACCCCGCAGTCCGGGATTCCCGAAAGCCTCAAGGTCTATTTCAACGACGGCATTCCGGACACCCTGCCGTACAATTCGCGCCTGCGCATGCGGTACCGGGGATGGGACGACCCCCGGGACGATCTCGAGTTCACGAATCCGCCGCTTCCCATACGGTTTCAGTTCCAGTTCAACCGCTGGGCGTACAACGAGTTCGGGGGGCGCGTCGCGGAAAAGCTCTCGCCGTGGTATCCGCTCAAGACGCCCGAGGACACGAACCCGAACGCGGATGTCGAAGACACGGGACGCGACGTCGATTCGACGACAATACGCGTCGGGTCGTTCGACTACCGCTTTCTCGCGCGCTCGTATGACGAACAGAATCGGCCCGACGGGACGCCGGCCGTGGTGTCGTTCGTCGGGAACTACCCGCCTCGGATCGACAGCATGAAGACCGGTTTCTACGACCAGCGCACGCCGACGCTCTTCCGGCCGGCCGTGAACGAGACGATCCGTATCAGTTGGACGGGGCCGATCCGCGGCTCCTCCGGCAACCTCGTCTGCCCGTACGACATCAAAGCCATCGTTGGAGCAACCATCACGAAGTATTTCAAATGGGTCATCGTCGCCGGCGGCCGCGACGATGCGCGGGATCCGGTCGAATCGGGCATCAAGGCCTGGCGGTACCGTATTGCCGACCCGGACGAGGATTACCCGTACTATCGCGAAGGCGAGTGGCAGTTCAACAGGCCCCTCAATCTGCTCGAGCAGGAGATCTATTTCAGCATAACGGTTCCCTTCGTGACGGATACGGCCGGCATCAGAAGACAGACCGATTCGCTCCTCGCGAATCCTCCGGCGTTTCTCGGGCAGCAGACATACGAAATCGCCGCGGGCGACGTCAAGGACACCGATAAGTTCAGCGAAGGCATCCGGGGAATCAGTCCCAAATTCGACGAGTTCGGAAACGTGATACCGGCGAACAACTGGATCGTCAACGAATACTTTTTGGCGAACTACTCCCGGCGGGTCACCCGATCGGGCACCGTGTACCTGAAACTCGTGAGGTAGGGCGTTCGTCCGTTTCGCTATCCCACCCGCAAGATGGGATGAGGAGGTTCGGGGCAACATGAAACAGGCGTTTCCATGGATCGGCGGCGCCGCGGCGCTCGCCGCGCTCGTATTGCTGCTCGGATGCGAGAACACCCTCATCGGGGAGCGAGGCGGGAATCTTCCGCCCGAAGTCTGGCTCTCGAGCGGCCCCGTCGAAGGCGATACGACCGGCTATCAGGTGCACTTCTATTGGGGCGGGTGGGATCCCGACGGCGAGGTGCGGGCCTACGAGTTCGTCGTGGCCGCGGGCAATCCGTTCGGATTCAATCCGGAGGATACGACCGGAATCGACAAGTGGATGCGGACGACGTCGCACGACAGCGTCTTCCGCGTGTCGGCGAACGATACGTTCCGGAACGTCACCATCGGAAACACGCTCTATACCCGCTACGACAAGACGCACACCTTCTTCCTGCGCGCCGTCGACATGCAGGGCAAGCGCTCGATTCCCGTCTACCGCTCCTTCACCGCGTGGACGCTCGCCCCGTTCATCATCATAGATCGTCCACGGGCGCCGGCCACCACGACCACGCAGAGTCTCAGCCGCATCATCACGTTCGGATGGACGGGGCGCGATCCGATCGACTCCCCCGACAACGTCCAGGACCCCGATTCCGTGCGGTGGCTCTACAGTCTCGTCCTGAATCCCCAGGGCGTGTACGATCCCACCTTCGACATCGTCCAGCACCTCAACGCCCGTCCGGAGCGTTACGAGAGCAAATGGGGGCCATGGGTCTGGTATCGGGCCCCGGGCGACTCGGGGCGCATCACGATCCTCGGCGACGACGAGGTGCTCGAGATGAACCGCTCCCACATCTTCGCCGTGCAGGCGAAGGACGAGGCGGGAGCCGTCACGGGCATATTCGACCGCCGATCGAACGTCCGGCAGTTCATCGTGTCGCAGGCGGCGGGACCGCTGCTGAGCATATTCGAACCCTTCCTCGGCGGCTTCCGGTTTCTCGGAACCAGTCTGCGCGCCGAGAAGCGAGACCTGCCGCCGGGGGTCACGCTCAAATTCCGGTGGGAGGCGGACGCGTCGAGCTACGGCGGCCAGGTGGTGTGCTACCAGTACGGGTGGGACGTGTCGGACCTGAACAACCCGGACGACTGGGATTCGGATTGCTCGCCGTTCGTCCGGGGCTGCTCGGAGACGTGGTACTCGGGCGTGCACACCCTCTTCGTGCGGGTGGTCGACAACGCGGGGACCGAGACGCTCGGGCAGATCGAGATCAACGTCGTGCCGTTCCGCATGGACCGGAACCTCCTCTGGGTGGACGACTTTCCGTCGTCCAATTTCACGCAG
>DHHN01000118.1:4095-4422 GCA_002403295.1 bacterium UBP1_UBA4771
CCCGAGAGCCAGATCGGAACGGGAAGCCAGGTGACGGTGAACTACCTCTCGCTCTTCCTCGCGAAGGGAGGGCACCTGCTCACGGAGGGGAATTCGGAACGCGTCGGCGGGCTCGCCGCGGGTCTGTTGCCGATCGCCCAGGTGTTCCCCATGAGTCTCAAGTGCGAGATCACGGGGAACACGACCGGATGCGAAGGCGATACGAGCGGCGTGAATTCGTATGCATACAAAGATTACTGCGTTTCGATGCTCGACAAGATCGTCGGCGGCCTGCGAACCGAACAGGATATGCCAACGAGGCGCGTGCGGAACTACGATTGCATGATC
>DHHN01000118.1:4607-7539 GCA_002403295.1 bacterium UBP1_UBA4771
TCGTTGTTCGTGACGAAATACGAGAACATAGAGCCCGATGTCGAGAGCGGTCTCAGGGTCGCGGCCCCGAGCTTCCATTTCGGATTCGAGCTCTGGTATTTCAACCGGTCGCAGATCAATGATATCATCAATACGATATTCAGGGAATGGCAGATACTCGCCGAGTGACGCGCGCCCGGCAGGGATGCTGAAAGAAGGAGGCATGGTGAATCGTATTCGACGGGGAACGTTTTTCGCATTCGTGCTGCTCGGGATATCCGCCGCCGGCGCCGATGCGCAGGCGCAGGCCGCGCTCGACACGATGCGGCTCGCCATCGTTCCGCCCGATTCGGTCTACGTTCGTCGCGACGGTGCGGCGATCGTCGTGGGATGGTATCCGCCGGCCGGAGAAGCCGCGTCGGTTTCCGGCTCCCGCGATTTCACCAACTGGTACGTGAACGACCCCGCCGTCTCGCGCGTGGGGGTTTTCGGCATCTACCGGGGGACCATAGATCGCACCGTCAAGATATCCCGAATCATAAGCGGTTCGGTGCCCCGCGACACCGTCGCGCACACGCCGTCTATCCGCATGCTCGCCGAGTTGCGGGACCGGTTCGATTCCTACTCGAGGGAGTTCAATCTCGGATCCCTTCACTACACGGCGGGCTCCCCGATACCGCTCGTGCTCCGGGGGCAGAGAAGCGGCGTGACCCTCGATCTCGGCATCAGCCTGACGTTCGGCAACGGAGTCGTCGATACGACCTTCGCGCGGCAGCCGGCCTATTTCGAGATCGATCTTCAGACGTTCGAGGGCTTTCATATCTGGCGCGGCCTTTCTCCGGTGCCGAGCCGCATGCTCGTGATCTCGGAGCTTTCCCGCGACGACGCGTATCTCGGCATCCGCGCCGATTCGCTCTATTTCCGCGAATGGCCGAAGCTCGACGGCCGTGGACGGCCGTATTACGAATTCGTCGACAGGGACGTCTTCGTGGGATTCACCTATTTCTACCACGTCACCTGCTTCGACAAGGGGTATTTCAAGGGAAGGTACCAGTTCAACAAGCGGGACAACGAGATCTGCGACGAAGATCCGGAGAATCCCGCGACGCCAGGCTACCCGGTCGATTGCGAGGAAGTCGCCCACCGGATAGTGATGACGGTGGATGCGCGCGACGGGGTCGACAGGATATACGCCGTTCCGAATCCGTACCGGACCGGCACGTCGGCCGCGACGTCGCCCTATTACCACAATTTCCCCGACGAGAGCGTCAAGTTTTTCAATATGCCGGGCGACGCCGAGATCAAGATCTATACGGTGTCGGGCGATCTCGTTTGGCAGCATCATCACGCGAGTGTCGACGGCACCGACGGCGTCGTCAGTTGGAACGTGAAAAACAAGGATGGCGGGGACGTGTGCTCGGGAGTGTACATCTACCGCGTGGAGGTGGGGAACGGGCAGAGCATGTACGGCCGCATCGTCGTCATCCGGTGAAACCGGCGGCAGCCGGCTCGAAGGCCGCTTCCGGGGACGGAAGCGGCCTTTTTTTGCGCGGACGGCGAAACGCCGCCGCGTTTCACGGCGGCGGGCTCCTCGCGGCCGAAGCGCCGGGTCCGGATCCCGCGCCGCTTCCGGAACCGACGGCCATCGAGCGGGTTGAAGGCTTATCGCGTCCCTTCTCGCGCCCCCTTGCGTCTTGACAGGAGGGCCGCTTTCTGGGACGATGCGGGCTCTGTATTTCATGGTGAAAAGCGCCGCCCGGCGCCGGGCGCGCGCGCGTCAACGGAGGTGAATCGTGGCCGACCGGTATCTCAACCACATCCGGGGCGAATGGGTCCCCGCGGAGAGCGGCGAATTCTTCGAGAACAGAAATCCCGCCGACGTGAACGATCTCGTCGGGCTCTTTCCGAAAAGCTCCTCGGCCGACGTCGATCGAGCGGTGGAGGCGGCCGGGGCGGCCTATGACGAATGGCGGCTCACGCCCGCCCCGAAGCGGGGAGAGATCCTGTACCGTCTCGGACTGATCCTCCAGGACCGCAAGGAAGAGATCGCGCGCCTCATGACGCGCGAGATGGGCAAGATCATCAAGGAGACGCGCGGCGACGTGCAGGAGGGGATCGATACCGCATTCTACGCGGCGGGGGAGGGGCGGCGCCTCTTCGGGGATACCGTTCCGGTCGAGTTCCGTAACAAGTTCGGCATGTCGGTGCGCAATCCGATCGGCGTCTGCGGTCTCATCACGCCGTGGAACTTCCCGATGGCGATCGCCACGTGGAAGATGTTCCCCGCTCTCATCTGCGGCAATACCGTCGTTCTGAAGCCGGCGAGCGACACCCCGGCGTCGGCGGTCAAGCTCGTGGAAGCCGCGATCGAGGCGGGCGTCCCCGCCGGGGTCGTGAATCTCGTGCACGGCACGGGGAGCGGCGTGGGCATCCCGCTCGTGGAGCATCCGGGCGTCCGGCTCATATCCTTTACCGGCTCGTCGGCGGTCGGACGGGACATCGGCGAGCGCTGCGGGAAGCGGCTCAAGCGCCTCTCCCTCGAGCTCGGCGGCAAGAACGCCCAGATCGTCATGGCGGACGCCGATCTCGATCTCGCCCTCGAGGGCGCGCTCTGGGGTGCGTTCGGAACGACGGGCCAGCGGTGCACGGCCACCTCGCGCTTGATCCTCCACACGCCGATCAAGGAGAAGTTTCTCGCGATGCTCGTCGAGCGCGCGAAGAAGATCCGCGTCGGCGACGGTCTCGACGAATCCATCGAGATGGGGCCGCTCGTGAACGAGGGTCAGCGCCGGACGGTCATGGAATACGTCGAGATCGGAAGATCCGAGGGGCGGCTCGTCGCCGGCGGGAAGCCCCTCGCGGATGGAGCGCTGCGAGGCGGATGGTTCCACGAGCCGACGATCTTCGCGGACGTCGCGCCGTCGGCGCGGATCGCGCAGGAGGAGATCTTCGG
>DHHN01000118.1:7735-8224 GCA_002403295.1 bacterium UBP1_UBA4771
TCGATCTACGTGGATTTCAGCGGAAGGCTCCAGAAGGCTCAGATAGATCAAACGTGACGGGCCGCCGGTTCGGCGCCGCCGGCCGCGCGCGGGCGACAGGCCCGGAAGCGAGGGAATTCCGATGCTCAGGACGAACGCCCAAAGCTGCGTCATAAAATCGGTGCTCGGCGCCGTCTCCCATCCGCGCATCGCGCTCAAGAATCCGTACCTCGTCGATCAGAACGGGGCGATCAGCGTGCTTCCCGGAACCGGAGGCATCACCTACAACGTCTGCGTCGGCGATTCGGCGATGAACGCCGCGGGAGATCATCTCGAACCCGGCGTCAGCATCACGCTCGACGAGCGTGAGCGGGACGGCACGAGCCTCGGAGCGCTCAGCGTGCTCACCTGCATCGGGAACGAGGCGCGCGTGGTGAGCGGCGAGGCGCTTCATGCCCGCGGTACGGTCACCGGCAAGCACGGGGGCGTGGAGCACGTCATTATCGATTT
>DHHN01000118.1:8299-19939 GCA_002403295.1 bacterium UBP1_UBA4771
GTCTCCGTCCAGAGCGGGAACCTCGTCGTGCCGGTCACCCACGTGATTCCGGCCTCGATCATGGGATCGGGCATGGGATCGCGCCACAGCTTCAGCGGCGATTTCGACATCCAGATCGCCGATACGGACGTCATGCAGCGCTACGGCTTGCAGAGCCTCCGGCTCGGCGACGTCGTCGCGATCCGCGACGCGGACTGCCGGTTCGGCCGCTCGATCCGCGAGGGGGCCGTATCGATCGGCGTCATCGCTCACGCCTCGTGCGTCGCGAGCGGCCACGGGCCGGGCGTGACGGTCGTCATGACGACGGAGAAGAAGCTCATCGTTCCGAAGATCGAGCCCGAGGCGAACATCGCCCGCTATCTCGGCATCGGACGATTCCGGGAGGCATCCGCGCGGCAGCCGGCCGCGGACCGGCCGCCGCGGGCCGCCGAGGGCGGTTTCGAAGGCCCCCCCGAGGGGCGTTCCGGCGGACGCCGCCGCAGACGGAGATAGCACAGGAAAGGAGAAACGGCATGCCCGATTGGAGAGCAACATATCCCGAGCTCGAGTGGATCGCGGATCGTTCCCTCGCGGACAAGGTCGCCGCGGTGTGGGATGAGGCCTACCGCCGGGGCGGATGGTCCGGAGACGACATCGACAGGATTCCCTTCACGCTCCTCGTCGGCGAGACGAGCGTCACGCTCGCGGCGCACACGCGCCTCGTGACTGGCATCTGCCGCTCCGTCGCCGAGACGATGAGGAAAGCGGGGTCGATCGCGCTCGACAACGACATCCTCATCGCGGGCGCCCTGCTCCACGACGTCGGCAAGCTGCTCGAGTACAAGCGCGTCGCGGCGGGCTTCCAGGTGTCCCGCAGCGGCAAGCTGCTCCGTCACCCCCTCTCCGGCATGGGTCTCGCCATGAAGGGCGATCTTCCCGAGGACGTGTACCATATCATCGCGGTCCATTCGCGCGAAGGGGAGGGCTCGTACCGGAGCCCGGAGGCCATCGTGCTCCACCACGCCGATTTCATTGCGTTCGAGACGATCAAGGCGATGGCGGCGGCGCCCCCGATGAAATGAGAGCGAGCGCGTTCCAGCCGATCATGTTCTGTTGTCTGCTCGCCGCCGCCGGGATCGTTGCGCCGGGCTCATTGCGCGGGGGGAGCGGACCGGGCGACGACCCTCGCGCGCTTCGGCGCATCTGCTCGCAGCGTCTGCTCTCGCGGCTCGACACCGCGGGTTCCGGCGAGACGCTCGCCGTCTGGATATTTCTCCGCGACCGGGCCGATGCGGACGAGCGGCGCTTCACGGCCCGGGAGACCGCCCGGCGCGCCCTTCGCGGGTCGAGCGCGCGGGACGAACGCGACGTTCCCGTCGACCGCGCGGCCATCGACCTGCTGCGCCCCCGCGTCCTCCGTATCCGGCACGCATCGCGATATTTCAACGCCGTGAGCGCAGACGTTCGCGTCGGGGCCCTCGCCGCGATCGCCGCGGAACCGTTCGTGCGGCGCATCGATTTCGTCGCCGCGGCGCGCGCGCCGCTCGATCCCGTCGGGGATACGTTCCAGCCGCCCTCGCGGGGCGGCGCGAGGCCGGCGGCGTCCGCCGATGAATACGGGCCGAGCAGATGCCAGCTCGAGCAGATTGGAGCCGCGGCGCTCCTCGAGCGCGGCATCAACGGTTCGGGCGCCGCCGGAGGGACCTCTCAGATTCTCGTCGCGATACTCGATTCGGGATTCCGGCTCGACCACGAGGCGCTCCGCCACGTGGACGTCGAGGCCCAGTGGGATTTCATCCAGAACGATTCCGTGACGTCCGACGAGCCCGGGGATCCCGTTTCCCAGGACAGGCACGGCACGACCGTCCTCGGCGTCATCGCGGGAAGGAGCGATG
Source organism: bacterium UBP1_UBA4771 (assembly GCA_002403295.1). GTDB lineage: Bacteria > Krumholzibacteriota > Krumholzibacteriia > Krumholzibacteriales > Krumholzibacteriaceae > SSS58A. The sequence goes on from DHHN01000118.1 coordinate 10,174, forward strand.
GAGCGCTCGCGGGGCCCGCCTGGGGCGCCCGCTTCCTTCTCGCCAAGACCGAGATGATCGACCGCGAGATCCCCATCGAGGAGGATCACTGGGTCGCCGGGATCGAGTGGGCCGACAGCGCCGGCGCCGACATCGTCACGAGCTCGCTCGGCTATTATGACTGGTACTCGCCGGGGGATCTCGACGGTGAAACGGCGCTCTGCACGCGGGCGGCGGATATCGCCGCCTCCAGAGGCGTCATCGTCGTGAACTCGGCCGGAAACCGCGGCACGGCGGGCCTCGTCGCTCCCGCCGACGGCAACGGCGTGATGGCCGTCGGCGCCGTCGATTGCGGCGGCGAGATCGCCTATTTCAGCTCCCGCGGACCGACCGCGGACGGGCGCATCAAGCCCGATTTCGTCGCAATGGGATACGCCGTGCAGAGCGTCGCGCACCCCGATACCGCCGGTTTCGCGCGCTACAACGGGACGTCCTACGCGGCGCCCCTCGTCGCGGGGATATGCGCTCAGCTTCTCGAAACGCATCCGTCCTGGGATCCCGCGAAGATGCACTCGGCTCTTCGGGCGACCGCGTCGCGAAGCGGGTTCCCGGACAACACCTACGGATACGGGACGCCGAATGCGGCGCTCGCGGCGCAGTGGCCCGCCTCTTTCTCGGCGAGCGCCCCCGTTCCCAATCCGTTCAGCGGCGAAACGCGTCTTCAGTTCGTCTCTCCGAAGCTCGCCCCGGTGACGGTGAGGGTGTACGACTGCCGTGGCGCGCTCGTGCGGGTGCTCGCCGACGGCCGGCCGGCCAACGAAACGTGGAGCGTTTCGTGGGACGGGACGAACGAGGCGGGGCGCCGTGTGGCGAGCGGCGTTTATTTTATCGTCGCCTCCTCGAGCGAGCTCGCGGTCCGGGTCAAGGCGATCCACGTGAGGTGAGGGGGAGCGTCCCCGTCGATTCGATCCGGGAGAAGCCGCGTGGCGCCCGACCCGAAGCCGCATAATTTTCTTGCCGTTTCCTCCCCGTTACGCTATACGTTACAGCATGAGAAATGTTGATGGGTCGGCGGCGCAACTCCTTGATAAAAAATCGAATAGGAGGTCTTCCGTGAAGGCCAAGCATGTCTATTTCTTCGGCGGCGGCAAGGCCGAGGGCAACCGTTCCATGAAGGAGCTTCTCGGGGGCAAGGGAGCCGGGCTCGCGGAGATGACGAACCTCGGCATTCCGGTTCCCGCCGGTTTCACGATATCGACCGAGGTCTGCACCCATTTCTACACGCACGGCGGCGCGTACCCCGCGGGACTCGAGGTTGAGGTCGCCGAAGATTTGAAGAAGGTGGAGGCGGAGATGGAGGCGCGGTTCGGTTCGAAGAGCAATCCGCTGCTTCTCTCGATCCGGTCGGGCGCGCGCGCCAGCATGCCGGGTATGATGGATACGGTGCTGAATCTCGGGCTCAACGACGAGACCGTGAAGGCGCTCGCCCGGAAAACGGGGGACGAACGGTTCGCCTTTGATTGCTACCGGCGCTTTATCCAGATGTACGGCGACGTCGTGCTCGGACTGAAACCGGCGAGCAAGGACGATCACGATCCGTTCGAAGAGGTGCTCGCGGCGAAGAAGCGGGAGATGGGCGTCGAGAAGGACGTCGAGCTCACCGTCGCCGATCTCGCCGATCTCATCGAGCGTTACCGGAACATGGTCCGTTCGGCGCTCGGGATCGAGTTCCCGTCCGATCCCATGGAACAGCTCTGGAAGGCGGTCGGCGCCGTTTTCAACTCGTGGAACAACGATCGCGCGAAGACGTACCGCAGGCTCAACCGCATCCCCGACGACTGGGGCACGGCGGTCAACGTGCAGGCGATGGTCTTCGGGAATCTCGGCGCCGATTCGGGCACCGGCGTCGCCTTTACGAGGAATCCGGCAACCGGAGAGAACGTGTTCTACGGCGAATACCTCATGAAGGCGCAGGGAGAGGATGTCGTCGCCGGGATCCGCACGCCGCAGCCCATCAACCGCCGTCAGAAGGGCGAGAGCGACCTCGTCTCCCTGGAGGAGGAGATGCCCTCGATCTACGCCGAGCTCGAGCAGGTGCGGCGGTCGCTCGAGACCCATTACGTCGACATGCAGGATCTCGAATTCACGATACAGAACGGCCGCCTCTGGATTCTCCAGACGCGATCCGGAAAGCGCACCGGTTTCGCCGCCATCAAGATCGCGATCGACATGGTGCGCGAGGGGCTCATCACGAAGGAGGAGGCGATCCGCCGGATCGAACCGGACCAGCTCAACCAGTTCCTGCGGCCCGTCTTCGATCCCGCCGGCAAGGAGCGGGCCTGTCGGGAGGGGAGGCTCGTCGCGAGGGGTATCAACGCGGGACCGGGCGCCGCGACGGGCAAGGCGGTTTTCAACGCCGCGGACGCCGAGGAGTGGGCGGGCCGCGGGGAAGAGGTCATCCTCGTGCGGGTCGAGACGAGCCCGGAGGACATTCGAGGCATGAGCGCGGCGGCCGGCATCCTCACCTCCACGGGGGGAGCCACCTCCCACGCGGCGCTCGTCGCGCGCCAGATGGGCAAGGTATGCGTCGTCGGGGCGAAGGACCTTTCCATCGATTACAAGAACCGCGCGATCTCGGCCGGCGGCCGCGTCATCCGCGAGGGCGAGCACGTCTCGATCGACGGCATGACGGGAGAGGTGATCGCCGGCAAGATCGACACGAAGCCGTCCGAGGTGCTTCAGGTGATCATCGACAAGACGCTCGACGAAGACGCCTCCGCCCTTTACCGGGATTTCGAGGAGCTCATGTCGTGGGCGAACGTCATCCGGACCATCGGGGTGCGCGCGAACGCCGACGTTCCCGGGCAGGCCGCGAGGGCGGTCGCATTCGGCGCCGAGGGGATCGGGCTCTGCCGCACCGAGCATATGTTCTTCGAGGGTGACCGGATCGACGCCGTGCGCGAGATGATTCTCGCCGCGGACCTCGACGGGCGCCGGCGCGCGCTCGCGAAGCTGCTGCCCATGCAGCGGGCCGATTTCAAAGGCATATTCGAGGCGATGGGCGATCGCCCCGTCACCATACGGACCCTCGATCCGCCGCTTCACGAGTTTCTCCCGCACGAAGGGCGAGAGATCGACGATCTTGCCGGCAAGATGAACGTGCCGGCCGAGCGCCTGCGGCTGAAGATCGCCGCCCTCAAGGAAGCGAACCCGATGCTCGGACACCGCGGATGCCGGCTCGGCATCGTGTATCCGGAGATCACCGAGATGCAGGCGCGGGCGATCTTCGAGGCGGCGTGCGAGCTCGTACAGGAGGGACGCCGCCCGCGCCCGGAGATCATGATCCCGCTCGTCGGGCACGTGCGCGAGCTCGAGCTCCAGAAGGAGATCGTCGACCGCGTCGCGCTCGCGGTTCAGAGCGAGTACGGCGTTTCGATCGAGTACCTCGTCGGAACGATGATCGAGATCCCGCGCGCGGCTCTCACGGCCGACGAGATCGCGGGCGTCGCCTCGTTCTTCTCGTTCGGCACGAACGATCTCACCCAGACCACCCTCGGCATCAGCCGGGACGACACGGGTTCGTTCCTCGGCGACTACCTCGAGAAGGGGATCTGGCCGGCCGATCCATTCCAGCGGCTCGACGTCGACGGCGTCGGAAAGCTCGTCGCCATCGGGGTCGAGAAGGGCAGATCGGTCAATCCGGAGCTCAAGATCGGCATCTGCGGCGAGCATGGCGGGGAGCCCTCGTCGATCGCGTTCTTCCATCGCGCGGGTTTCGACTACGTCAGCTGTTCTCCGTTCCGGGTGCCGATCGCGATCCTCGCGGCCGCCCAGGCCGCGCTGATCGCCCGCGGGTGAAGATCGGGCTGTCCGGCCGCCCGCGGCCGGCGATTTCCAACGGCCGGCCCCGCCGGCGGAGATCGCCTCCAGCCGCATTGCTCCGCTTGACGGCCATACCCCGCTCCATGCTACTCTTTCCGCCGAGGCGGCTTTTTGGACGTCCGCATAAAGGAGGGGAACCGTGGATTTCGGCGGGGATCTGACCGTTCTGGAACCGGCGCTCGTTTTCCAGATCGTGAACATGGCGGGGATCACGGGCGAGCTCAAGTTCGTGACTCCCGAGAGCGTGGCGAGCTTCTACTTCAAGTCGGGGGAGCTCATCTACGCGACGATCGATACGCGGAAAAAGAAGCTCGGCGAGTTTCTCGTTGAGAACGGCCGGATCACGCGCGAGCAACTCGACGTCGTGCTTCGCGAACACGCCACGGCGAAGGAGCGCGGCCGCATCGGGAACAGCCTCATCGCGCGCAAGTATCTCGATTACGAAACGCTCGTGGCGGCGGTAAGCGAGCAGATAAAGGAAGTCGTGTACGAGGTGCTCGCGTGGAAACAGGGGCAGTTCCTGCTCATGAAGAATATCCTCCCGAAGGACGAGGATATCCTCCTCGACGTCAAACTCGACTACCTCATTCTCGAGGGGCTCAAACGGATCGATGAGGCCGATGAATAACGGATGCGCGGATGCCGGCGCCCGGCGTCCGCGGAACGGACGGGATTCGAGGCCGTCCGCGCGCCGCGGGCGCGCCGGCCGCGGTCCGCGCCAGCTCTCCAGGGCGCTCATACTCGCCGCGTCCGCTCTCTTTCCCTTCACGCATTCGGCTCCCGCCCACTGCCGCTTCGAGCGGACGGCCCTCACCGCGCGGGCGTCGGCCGCCGGGGCCGCGACGGTGTCGTACGCGGACGGGGCCGACGCGCTTTTCGTGAATCCGGCCGGCCTCGCGTCCATCGGCGGGCTCGAGGCCTATGCCGATTACGCCGAGCCCGCTTCGGCGCCGTTCGCGCGCGAGACGCGGGTCGCGCTCGGAGGAAACGCCGGGTTCGCTCGCTTCGGTCTCGGCTGGTATCGGCGCGCCGGAGACGCCGCCGGGGAAGATTGCGTCGCCGCGGGGGCGGCGCGCACGCTCGTCGCCGGCACCCAGGGATCGTACATCGCGGTCGGGGCGGCCGCCGTCGCCGGCAGAACGACCGGGGCGGCGCCGGGGCTCGGCGCAGGCGGCGGTTGGACGCCGGTCGGCGCCGATCTCGGCATCATCGTCCGGCCGCTTCCCGTCGTCTCGTTCGGATACGCGGCGGGGAATGTTTTCGACCGCGGGGGGGACGCGGGGGACGGCGAACGGTGGGGGAGAACGTGCCGGTGGGGCTTCTCCTATTTCTGGGAGAACGCGATCGTGCTCTCGTTCGCGCGGAGCACGCATGCGGGAACGACGAGCCGGCATTTCGGGTTCAGCGCCCGCGCCGCGGTTCCGGTCGAGCTCATGTTCGGACTTTCGGACGGCCGGGCGACGGGCGGCGTGCGCTGGACCGGCGCGCGCCTGCGTGCGAGCGTCGCCTTCGCCGCCGAGGAACCGTCGGGCGTGACCTGGATGGTATCCTGCGAGGGAACGATCTTCGCGTCGCGGGAGGGCGAATGGCGGTGAGGACGTTCGCGAGGGAGACGGCGAGCGGAGCCGGCCGTCTCGTGGCCTGTTGCCTCGCGCTGTGCGCGACCTGCGCCGCGGCGAACGCGGCCGGCGCGCCGGATTCGCTCGCCGGCTTCGCCTGGGGCGCCGTCTACGCGGCGCGGCTCGAGATCGTCCGCGAATCGGCCGCGTTCCCATGGAACGAAGAGGAAGCGCGATCGCATCTCGCTGATCGGCTCGCCCTTTTCGGCGAGGCGCGAGCGAACGGCGGCCTGTCCGTGTTTCTCAAGGGCGCCACGGGAGGGCGTCTCGAGGGTTGGGATCGAGAGAACCGTTTCATGCTCGATCAGGGCCACGCCTCCTTCGCCGTCCCCGCGACGGCGATCGAGGGGCGGCTGTTTCTGCGTGAGAGACGTTTTCGAACCGATCATCGCCTCATGAAGATCGTGTCGGACGAATCTCCGTTTCTCGAAGGGAGGGGGGAGGGATTGATCGTGGACGCGCGGATTGCGCGGCACGCGCGGATCAGGTATCTCGAGAGCGCCGCGAGGGATCCCGCCGAAACGGAGGGGGCGGGAGGGCTGCCGCTCGTGCGCGGCGGCGTCGACGTGTTCCGTCTGCTTCGCATCGAGGCGGCCGGCCGGGGCCGTTTTCGCGCGGGAGCGATGTTCTCGCAGGTTCGATCGATCGCCGCGGGGGACGCCGTCACGGTCGGCGTCGATCTCGAGGCGCGCGCGCGCGGCGTCGCTCTCGTCGCGGAGCTCGCGCGCTCGCAGCGCGGCGGGTGGGATGATCTCGGCGGCGCGTCGCTCTTCGATCTCGATTTCGGCAGTTTCGATTTCGACGCGCCCTCCGGGGTCCTCTCGGCGAACGGCGCTTTTTCCGTCGAGGTGGAGGGGCTCTCGTTCCGCGGCGGACGGCTCGGATCGGCCGGCGCCGTTCCGGGCTACCGGTTCGTCGGCGGCGCGTTCGCGAATCCGCAAGGAGAGCTCGAGCCGGGCACCGACGAGTCGAGTATCCTCGTCTGGTGGCGCCCGCCGGAGCATGACGTTCTTCTCTCGATCGACGCCGCGGACGGCAGCCGAAGCGGCGCGGCGTACCGGCGCCTCGCCGGGGAGGCGCGGATGCGATACCGCGGCGGCTTCGAACTCACGAGCGGCTTCATCGCGGCCGAGGGAACGCGCCCGTCGGTCGTCGTATCGCTCTCGAGCGAAAACGGGTTCTCCCGCACGGTTCTCGCCTCGCGGATAGACGACTTCGGCGAGGGGAACGACCTTGCGTTCTTCGCCAACAGCTCGATCAGACTATCCGGATCCGTGACGGCGGGAGGATCGCTGTATCTTTTCGAATCGCGCACGAGCCGGTACAGCGTCGGATTCGAATTCCGCCCGCGCGGACGGTTCCTCCTCGCCGTCGCCGGGGGCTCCTTCTTCCCGGGCTTCGAGGTCCCGGCGATGCGTTTCGGCGAGGAACCGCCGGCGCCGCCGGAAGAACGGTCGATCGTCGTTTCGGGACGGTTCGCGCTGGGAGGCATGTGATCGTCGTGGGATCCGTTCGTGCAATGGCGATGGCGGCCCTTTTCGCGGCCCTCTGCCCGCGGCCTGCCGCCTCCTCCGTCGCGATCGACGAGGAGGAGGTCGTGTTCCGGTTTCCGGCGGCCGAGGCGCGGCGGGTCTATCTCGTCGGGGACTTCAACGGATGGAACCCGACGATCGATCTCATGGCGGAGAGCGACGGCCGCCTCGAGCTCCGCCTCTACCTCGTGCCCGGCTCGTACCGGTACCGGTTCATCGCGGACGGCGTTTCGACGGCTGATCCGGAAAATCCGTGCCGGGACGCCGACGGAAATTCGTGTTTCGTTCTGATCGAGGCGGGCGGCGAGCTCGAGATCCTGCTGCGCGCCGATTCTCCGGCGGGACGCGCCGTCGAACGCGAGCGCGCAGCCGCCTCCGCGACGATCCGTCTCGACGCCCGGCCTGATGCGACGGCGCTTCTCGGCGCGGCCCGCATCGCGCTCGCGATCGACGGGCGGTGGAGTGTCGATTGTCTCGTGGGCATCGAGGCCCTCGCCGGGAACGACGAGCCCCTCGACGGCGCCTCCTACCTCGCGAGAGGCTCGGCGTCGTACGGGCTCGGCGGCCGGACGCTTCGCTTCTTCAACAGATCCGCGGCCGCGCTCGACGAGGAAGGCGAGACGCTTCCGCTCTTCGGCTCGAGCGGGCCCTATCGGTACCCGATCGGCCTCATGAGCCGCGGCGCCGGATTCGACGGAAAACTCGTCGGCGGTCTCGACGCGAGGGTCGTGTACGCGAGCCGCATCGAGGGGTACCGCTCCGGGCTCGAGGGAACGCCGTCGCCGGGAGGAGACTCGGCGCGGCGGGAGATGCTCGACGCGGACGCCCTCGGCGTTCGCATCGAGGCGAAGCGCGGACCGGCCGTATGCAACGTGCTGTGCCGGTTCGACAAACGACCGTATTCGGGAGAGTGGCGGGCGCCGGAAGGCGGCGAAACGGTGTTCCGCGGCTACGAGAAGATCGGCATGTGGGGAGGGCGGATCGCGCTGCGAGGGACCGGCGGATGGCTGTTGAACGGGGCGTTCCTGATCGGGGGCGGCGATCGAATCGCCTCGGTCGAGCGCGCCGGTTCCGCCGATACGTTCGCCGCTTCGACGTTCGATCGCGAGTGGGAGCGCGGATACCGGTTCGTCGCGGACGTGTCGCGCGACGGCGCCCGGGTCGACGCGCGCGCGTCGTTCGCCCGCACGACGATCGACGAGCTCACCGTCGTCGGACCCGTTCATACGAGGGACGACGTCTCCGGCGCGCTCTCGTACGAAGCGGGGGTGTTCTCGGCGAGCCTCGCGGGCGCGATGGAGCGCTACGGCGCCTCGGGCGCGGGAAGCCGCTTTTGGCTGGCACGGGAGAATTTTTGGCTCGACGGCGACTGTTTGACGTTCGACCGCATTCCCTTTCTCTCGTCGCCGGAGTTGCGCGAAATCCGTTTCTCCCTCGCCTGGCGCCGCGAGCCGATACAGGGACTTCCCTGGGGCACGGGCACGGCCGTGGACCTCCTGCGGCGCTCGGGATCGGGCGCATCCGCCCCGCTCGCGGTCGAGGTGCGGTTCTCGAACGGGACGCGCGTTCACCCGCGAGCCGCGCTGATCCTCGACATGAGAAGCGTTTCCTATCGCCACGGCGCCGCGAGAGGCGATTTCATCGACGCGTTTCTCGGCCTGCACGCGACGATCGCAACGTCGCACTGGTGCCTCCTCGGCCTCGGCGTCAGCCCGTACGCGTTCGACCGATGGATGTACGATCATGCCGGTTGGGGGCGGGAGCGCTACCTCGAGGATCGCAACGTGTTCGGGGTGCTCGCGGCGCAGGGCGAGCGATCCGCCGTCAGGCGGCTGCTCGACGCCGAGGAGGCGCTCGCCGACGATTGGCTCCTGACGGTGCAAGCGGGTTTTACATTCTGACGAAGGCGGAGTATAATCATTCCATGCGTTCGACGCTTCGCATCGGCATCGGAATCGGAGCGCTCGTCGCCGCTTTGGGGGCCGCGAGCTCCTGCGGCGGTTTGCTCGAGCGCCGCGTCGCCTCGCCCGAGGTATCGGGGGACGAGGTCACGTTTCGCGTCAAGAGCCCGTCGGCGCGCACGGTGCAGATAGCGGGGGACTGGCCGGGCAACAACTGGGGGCGCGGCGACGCGGAGGCGGGGGAGGTGCTCGTCGGCCTCATGAAGGCCGCGGCGAATGGCGGCGTTTGGGAAATAACCGTGCGCCTCGATCCGGGACGATACCGCTATCGATTTCTCGTGAATGAATCGATGTGGCTTCTCGATCCGGATAACCCGCGGATCGTGGATGACGGAAGAGGAGGGAAGGCGAATCTACTGATCCTGCCGTGACATATGAAGCTCATCGCGAAGAGATGGTTTGTCGCTCTCCTGATCCTTGCCGCGGTTTTCGTTCCCGCGTGCGGTCCCGGCTATCCCGGAATGGGAGCTGGCGGAGGGGCCGCGGGTCCGGAACGGGCGGAGGGAGGCATTCGTTTCAGCCTCTATCATCCCAAGGCGAAAAAGGCGGCGATCGCCGGTGATTTCAACGGCTGGTCGCCGCTCGCCGATCCGATGTTCGACCGCGCGGGGACCGGGCTCTGGACGATCGTTCTTCCGCTGCAGCCGGGTCGTTACGAGTACAAGTACGTCGTCGACGGGGAGAAATGGATTCCCGATCCGGGGAATCCCGAGCGCGAGAAGGACGGTTTCGGAGGCCACAATTCCGTGGTGGTCGTCGGTCCGTAGCGGGGCGGATTCGGCGATTGTCCTCT
>DHHN01000118.1:20098-22108 GCA_002403295.1 bacterium UBP1_UBA4771
GAGGGGCCATCACTCGAACCCCTCCGAAGAGAAAATTGTAATCAACAAGAAAGAAAGCCGTTGTGGCACCAGGGCGCGCTTTTTGGATGGCGCGATCAAACGCGTCCTTGAGAAACGCATGATTTTATCTTAGCCTTTCGGGGAAAAAAGAGTCATTGGCATGCGCTTTGCGAAATTCGCGCTGAATCAGCCATAGACCTCGGTCGGGAGCCGGATTCGAGAGATGAACAAGCGATCCAACATTCGACGCGCCGCGCTCGTTTTCGGGCTCGTCGTCTGCATGTTCGTCGCTTCCGGAGCCGGGGCCGCCCCGGGGGCGGGTACGGCCGACATAGCGCCGTTCCTCGCCAAAGCGGGCTCCTCGGGCACGTGGACGGTCACCTTCACGGCCTCCGAACCATTCATCGACGGAACGATCGAGATCACGATCCCCAGCGGCTGGAGCGAGCCGCAGACATCGAATGCCGCCGCGAGCGGTTTCGTCACGGTATCGTCGATGGGGACGCTCGGAGCGCCGGCCCTCTCGATCGACGGAAACAGCATAGTCGTGTCGGTCGCGGCCCTCGGCGAGAGTCAGACGGTCGAGGTCGTGTACGGAGACGCGTCGATCGATCCGGGGGGCGCGGCCATGGCGCAGGCGACCGTCGAGAACGGCGTCGAATTTCTCATGCGTTCCGATCCGGATGGTCCCGGCAGGATGCCGCTCGCCTCGTCGCCGAGCCTCGACGTGATATTGGGATCGGCGGCGGCGCTCGTTTTCGTCACGCCGCCGCGCGTCTTTTCGGCGGACGGCGAGAGCGCCGTCATCAGGCTCGAAACTCGCGACGAGCTCGGCAATCCCGAGCCGGTCGAGACCGATCTCGACATTTATCTCTCGTCGAGCGCCCCGTCCGGACGATTCTCGGCCGCGAGCGGCGCGGGATTTCTGGACACGGACACGGTGACGATCGCCGCGGCGACCGAAACGGTGTCTTTCTACTATCGCGACGCCGTGGCGGGCGCGAAGACGATCACCGCATCCGCCGTCGATCAGGGCTGGGCCGCTCCGCAGCAGACGGTGACCGTCGAGCCGGGGGTGCCCTTCAGGCTCAGGGCGGCGCCCGCCGATACGCTCGCGATCGCGGGGGACTACGTCCGGTACCGCCTGCGGGTCGAGGATTCGCTCGGCAATCCGAGCCCCGTTTCGATCAACCAGACCATTTCGCTCTTCGGCCAGCCGGGGAACTTTTACACGACCGCGGACCACTCGACGCCGATCGCGCAGATCGTCGTTCCCGCCGGCGCCTCTTCCGTCGCTCTCGACTACCGCAACACGCTGAAGGCGCTCGTTACGCCGCATATCCTCGCGTTTCTCGATCAGGACGGAACGCCGCCCACGCTCGAAGCCGCCTCGACCACGATCTTCATCGATCATGCCGCGTACGATCCGATCACCTCCGATGTCGGCTCCACCGATCCGCTCGCCGTGGCCGACGGCCTGGATCCCGTTCCTCTCGTCGCATATATCCGCGATTCGTTCTTCAACGGCATCGATGGAGCAGTCGTGGTATTCGAAGCGACGGGATCGGGCAACGCGATCACGCAGCCCGTCGGCGTAACGGCATCAAGCGGCCTGGCCAACGGCCTGATGACGTCCACCGTCGCCGCGGAAAAGGTCGTTACCGCGCACACCGGAGGCGTGTACGTCGACCACAGCGTCGCGGTGACGTTCGTCGCCGGTCCGTACTCTCCTGGTGTTTCGGAGCTTGCGGTGGACAAGGCGGCCATCGCGGCGGACGGCGTCGATTCGGTGGTCGTGACGGTGACGGTGAAGGACGCGTACGGCAATCCGATTTCGGGCAAGGCCGTGGCGCTCGAGTGCACGGGCACGGGGAATACGATCCGGCAGCCGTCGGCAGTGACGGACGCGCTGGGACGCGCCGTGGGTTCGGTGAAGTCGACGGTGGCCGCGGGGAAGACGATCGCCGCTCGCGTGGACGCGGTTTATCTGACCGATACGGAGGCGGTCGT